>NZ_JNXD01000008.1:0-257494 GCF_000725785.1 Streptomyces flavovariabilis
GGCACGAAGCTCATCCCGGCGGACTTCATCGGCTTCGCGAGGCCGGTCGCCGAGCTGAACGACGAACTGAAGGCCCAGCACGACCTGCTGATGGCCAACCTGTTCGCGCAGGGGCAGGCACTCGCCTTCGGCAAGACCTCCGACGAGGTCCGCGCGGAGGGCGTGCCCGAGGAGCAGGTGCCGCACCGCACCTTCCGGGGCAACCACCCCACCACGACGATCCTGGCCACCGAACTGACGCCGTCGGTCCTCGGTCAGCTGGTCGCCCTCTACGAGCACAAGGTGTTCGTGCAGGGCGCCGTGTGGAACATCGACTCCTTCGACCAGTGGGGCGTCGAACTCGGCAAGGTCCTCGCCAAGCGCGTCGAGCCCGCTCTGACCGAGACGTTTGCATCAGCCGCTGACGCGGCGGGCTCCGTCCCCGGTCTCGACCCGTCCACGGCCGCGCTGGTGGCCGCCTACCGCAATCTTCGGGAAGTGAACTGACATGCAGATCGGTCTTGTGGGTCTCGGCAAGATGGGCGGCAACATGCGCGAGCGCCTGCGCAACGCCGGCCACACCGTCATCGGCTACGACACCAACCCGGACAAGTCCGACGTCGCCGGCCTGGCCGACCTCGTCAACCAGCTGGAGGCGCCGCGCACGGTCTGGGTCATGGTCCCGGCCGGCGACCCCACCCAGCACGTCATCGACCGTCTGGCGGACCTCCTCAAGCCCTACGACACGGTGGTCGACGGCGGCAACTCGCGCTGGACGGACGACGAGAGGCACGCCGAGGAGCTGAGCAAGCGCGGCATCGGTTTCGTCGACGCGGGCGTCTCCGGCGGCGTGTGGGGCCTGAAGAACGGCTACGCCCTGATGGTCGGCGGCGAGAAGGAGTACGTCGACCGGCTGCAGCCGATCTTCGAGGCGCTCAAGCCGGAGGGCCCGTACGGCTACGTCCACGCGGGCAAGGTGGGCGCCGGGCACTTCGCGAAGATGGTCCACAACGGCATCGAGTACGCCATGATGCAGGCCTACGCCGAGGGCTGGGAGCTGCTGGAGGCCGTGGACTCGGTGGACAACGTCCGCGAGGTGTTCCGCTCCTGGCAGGACGGCACCGTCATCCGCTCCTGGCTGCTGGACCTCGCGGTCAACGCGCTCGACGAGGACGAGCACCTGGAGGACCTCCGGGGCTTTGCCCAGGACTCCGGCGAGGGACGCTGGACCGTGGAGGCCGCGATCGACAACTCCGTGCCGCTGCCCGCGATCACCGCCTCCCTGTTCTCCCGGTTCGCCTCCCGGCAGGACGACTCGCCGCAGATGAAGATGATCGCGGCGCTGCGCAACCAGTTCGGCGGCCACGCCGTCGAGTCCGCGAAGAAGGGGTAGGGCGTGGGCGATCTGCTGCTGGTCCGCCACGGCGAGACGGAGTGGAGCCGGAGCGGACAGCACACCAGCTTCACCGACCTGCCCCTCACCCGGCACGGTGAGGAGCAGGCCAAGTCGCTCGCCCCGCTCCTGGCGGACCGCTCCTTCGCACTGGTCCTCACCAGCCCGCTGGGCCGCGCGGTGCGCACCGCCGAACTCGCGGGCCTGAGCGGGGCCGTGCGGGAACCGGACCTGCACGAGTGGTACTACGGCACCTACGAGGGCGTCACCACCGAGGAGATACACCGCACCCGCCCCGACTGGGACCTGTGGACCGACGGCGGGCCGACCGGGCCCGACGGCCGGCCCGGCGAGTCCCCCGCGGAGGTCGGCGAGCGGGCCGACCGGGTCCTGACCCGGGCGGCGAAGGCGCTGCCCGAGGGCGATGTGATGCTGGTGGCGCACGGCCACTTCCTCCGCGTGCTGACGGCCCGCCGGCTGGGCCTGTCCCCGGCGGAGGGGCGGCTGTTCCGGCTGGAGACCGGGACGGTCAGCCGGCTGTCGACCGAGCACGGGCGGCCCGTGATCGCGGAGTGGAACACCAGGGCGTAACCGGCCCCGGCCGGAGGTGAGTTGACAGCCTCCGGCCGGGCACGTCAGAGTCCCGGCTGATGGAGATCGACGACATGACACCCGCCGAGGAACGGGTGTGGCGTGCCTTCGCGCGCGGAGAGGACGTCGACTTCCGGGACCCGGCCGACGAGGACCCTGCGCGAGGCGCGGACTGGGGGCCCGAACGGACCGTACGCGCGGCCGTGGTGCGGGCCCTGCTGCTGAGCGCCCCGCAGGAGGACGGCGAGACGGCCGCCCTCAGACTGGCGGGCGCACGGATCACCGGCGTGCTGAACCTCCAGTACGCCGACATCGACCCCGCCGTGCGCCTCAGCGCCTGCCACTTCGAGCACGTGCCCGTGCTGTACGCGGCGCGGCTGCGCCAGCTGAACCTGCGTGGCTCGGTCCTTCCCGGCCTGGACGCCGCCACCCTGCGGGTGGACGGCGTCCTGCGCATGTCGGACTGCCTGTTCGACGGCCCCGTGCGACTCGGCGGGGCGCAGATCTCCGGCGCGCTGTTCATGGACGGGGCCCACATCGCCAATCCGCCGGCCGGTGAGGCGGCGCTCCAGCTCAACCACATCACCGTCGGGGACGGCCTGTCGGCACCGGGTCTGCGGGCGCGTGGCGAGGTGCGCCTGACGGGCGCGTCGGTCGCCGGCTCCGTCGACCTCAACGGGGCACGGCTCGAGGCAGGTGCCGGCGAGGTCGCCGTGGACGCGGAGACACTCACGGTCGAGGGCGACGCCCTGCTGCGCGAAGCGGACGTCCTGGGCTGGATCGGCCTGCGCGGCGCCCGGATCGCGGGCCGCCTCGACCTGTCGCACACGCGGCTGGCGAACCCGGGTGACGCGGCGCTGCGGGCCAGCAGCTGCACCATCGGGGAACTCTGGCTGCGCAAGGGCCCCCGCATGGAGGGCACCCTCAATCTGCGCCGCGCCCAGGTGGACGTGCTGTTCCTGGAGCCGGAGGTGGTCCCCGAGGAGGTCCTGCTCAACAGTCTCGTCTACACCTCCCTCACCCCGCACGAGCCCGCCGAGCGGCGCCTGGCGATGCTGGAGCGGGACGGCGAGGGCTATGTCCCGCACGCCTACCAGCAGTTGACCGCCGCCTACCGCCGGATGGGCGACGACGACGCCGCCCGGCTCGTCCAGCTCGCCAAGCAGCGCCGCCGACGCGCCACCCTGCCCTGGTACGGTCGGCTGTGGGGCCATGTGCAGGACGCCACCGTCGGGTACGGCTTCCGCCCCCTGCGGGCCGCGGGCTGGCTGGTGTCGCTGCTCGTGGCCGGCTCCCTCGCCTACGCGCTGCACCACCCCGAGCCGCTGAAGGCGGACGAGGCTCCGCAGTTCAACCCGGTGTTCTACACACTCGACCTGCTGCTGCCGGTGATCTCCTTCGGGCAGGAGGCCGCGTTCGCCCCCACCGGCGGATACCAGTGGCTCTCCTACACCCTCGTGCTCACGGGCTGGATCCTCGCCACCACCGTCGTCACCGGCATCACCCGCACCGTCAGCCGCCAGTGAGCGCCCGCACCGCGTGCTGCGCGGCCAGCCGCACAGGGGCGTTGGCGGCGCCGTAGCCCCGGTAGCCGCCGTCGCGCTGGACCAGTTCGAAGAAGACCCGGCCGACGGTGCGGGTGTAGCAGTGGCGGAAGACGCCGTGGGCATCGCGGTCGTAGAGGATGCCGAGGTCGCGGTAGGTCTCCAGCTCACCGTCGGCGAACTCGAAGCGGGCGGCGAGGTCGTCGTAGTAGTTCGCCGGGACCGGCAGCGGACGGCCCCCCGCGTCCCGGAAGCGGCGGGCCGCGGCGACCACGTCGTCGGTGGCCAGGGCGATGTGCTGGGCGTGGACGGTGTCGTCCGCCGGCGCGGCGCCGACGGTGAGGGCGATCCGGACGCTGCCGTCGGCGTCGGTGACGGCGCGGCTGCGCATCAGACCGTAGGGGTCGGCGACGTCCACGCTCTCCTGGGCGTCCAGACCGAGCACCCCGCGGTGGAACAGGGCCGCTTCGTCGAAGTGGTGCCAGGGCTGGGTGAGGGCGAGGTGGTCGATGGCCCGGATGCCCGCTCGCTCCGAGGGCGGGCCCGTGTCCTCGAAGTCGGCTCGCCAGTCGGGCAGTTCCGGGCGGCCGGTGGCGCAGAAGAACAGCTCCGTGCCGTCGGGGGCGGCGACCGCGTCCAGCGGGGCGTCCTGCGGTGCGCGGCGGCGTGGCAGGACGGGCGCGAGGAGAGCCTCGGCGCGCCGGGCCGCTCCGGCAGGGTCCGGTGACTCCAGCCCGATCGCGGCGAGCTGGGTGCCCTCGCGGCGGACGGCCGGCCCGGTGTTGACCAGGATCCGGGCCTCACCCTGCTCCCACAGGGCGACGGGCTTGCCGCGGTGGCGTGCCGTGCGGGTGAAGCCGAGGGCGCCGAGCAGCGCGGTCAGGGGTTCGGCGTCGGGCGTGACCAGCTCGGCGAAGGCGACACCGGTGGGGACGACGGGGCCGGGCAGGGGCGTTTCGCCCACCGCCTCCTGCAGAAGCAGCAGGGAGCGCCGGGCGTCCACGGCGGTCGGTCCGGCCTCGGCCTGCCGGAAGACGTCGTTGAAGACCTCCAGGGACAGCGGGCCGTCGTAGCCGGTGGCCAGCACGCGGCGCACCAGTCCCGCGACGTCGAAGCCGCCCTGGCCAGGGAAGCAGCGGTAGTGGCGGCTCCACTGGAGGACGTCCATGGCGAGCAGCGGGGCGTCGGCCAGCTGGAGGAAGAAGATCTTCTCGCCGGGGATGGCCGCGATGCCTTCGAGGCCCTCGGGTCCGGAGCCGCGCGAGAGGATGTGGAAACTGTCCAGACAGGTGCCGAGCGCCGGGTGCCCGGCCGCCTCGACGATGCGCCAGGCGTGGTCGTACGTGCTGACGTGCCGCCCCCACGCGAGCGCCTCGTAGGCCACCCGGACGCCGGACTCCCGGGCCGCGTCGGCGAGCCGGCTCAGCTGCCCGGCCGCGAGGGCGTCGTCGTCCACCGCCTGCGGGGAGACGCTGGAGCAGACGAGGACCGTGTCGGCGCCGAGCCGGCGCATCAGCTCGAACTTGTGCCGGGCCCGCCGCAGGTTCCGGGCGAACTCGGCCTCGGGGACGGCCTCGATGTCCCGCATCGGCTGGTAGAGGTCGATGCGGAGCCCGAGGTCGGCGCAGCGGGCGCGGACGTCCTCGGGGGTGAGGGGGCTGGCCAGCAGGTCGTTCTCGAAGATCTCCACCCCGTCGAAGCCGGCCCGGGCCGCGGCGTCGAGTTTCTCGGTGAGGGAGCCGCTGAGGGAGACGGTGGCGATGGACGTACGCACGTCGGTACCTCTCTCTAGTTCGAAGCCCCGACGGCCCCGGCCAGTTCGGTCAGGTCCGCCAGCATCCGCGCGGCGTCGGGTTCCCGCCCGGTGAACAGGCGGAACGCGTCGGCGGCCTGGAAGGCGGCCATGCCGCCACCGTCGAGGGTGGCGCAGCCCAGGGCACGGGCGGCGCGCAGCAGTTCGGTCTCCAGCGGGCGGTAGACCACCTCGGCCACCCACAGCCCCGGGTGGAGCAGATCGGCGGGCAGGGGCAGGCCGGGGTGTGCGGCCATGCCGGTGGGTGTGGCGTGGACGATGCCGTCGGCCCGCGCGAGGAGGTCGGGCTGCCGGTCGGGGGAGGCGGCGGCCGCGCGGGCCTTTCCGAAGGCCCGGTTCAGCGAGCCGGCCAGGGCCGCGGCCCGCTCGGGCAGGGCGTCGACGACGGTGACCCGCTCGGCGCCGAGGGTGAGCATGGCGTGGGCGACGGCCGCGCCCGCACCGCCGGCGCCCAGCTGTACGACCCGCTCCAGCGGGGCGTCGGGCAGCCCGCGCGCGAAGGACGCGGCGAAGCCGGTCACGTCCGTGTTGTGGCCGACCGCGCGGCCGTCCTCGAAGACGACGGTGTTGACCGCGCCCAGCGCCTCGGCCTGCGGGGCCAGCGCGTCCAGGTGCTCGATGACGAGCTGCTTGCAGGGGTGCGTGATGTTGAGTCCGTCGAAGCCCAGGTCGCGGGCGGCCCGCAGCAGATCGCCCACCGCCTCGGGCGGCACCCCGAGCGTGTCGATGTCGATCAGGCGGTACACCAGGCGCAGGCCCCGCCGGCCGGCCTCCCGCTCGTGCAGCGCCGGACTGAGCGACGGGCCGATGCCGGAACCGATCAGTCCGACGAGATACGACTCCCTGGGCACGCGCGCCTCCCGAGCGGCTCACTAATGTACGAACCAGTACGTTAGCTATATCAGCCAAGTCCGGACTCGGGAAGACCCACGGGCGGGACGGCCCCCTGCTTCTAGAATCACCGGCACCGGCCCCTCCGCCCGAAGGAACCTGACCTGATGACCAGCGTCGAAGAACCGGCACGCCCCGGCGAGCGCATCCGTGACGCCGCCCGCACCCGGGCCGAGATCCTCGACGTCGCCACGCAGGAGTTCGCGCGGGCCGGCTACGACGGGGCCCGGGTGGACGAGATCGCCGCCCGCACCCGCACCACCAAGCGGATGATCTACTACTACTTCGGTGGCAAGGAGCAGCTGTTCACAGCCGTGCTGGAGCGCGCGTACGGCGTGATCCGGGAAGCCGAGCAGCAGCTCGACGTCGACCACCTCGACCCCGTGGCGGCCATCCGGCGCCTGGCCGAGCTGACCTTCGACCACCACGAGCAGCACCCGGACTTCATCCGCCTGGTCAGCATCGAGAACATCCACGAGGCGCACCACATCGCCGCCTCCGAGAAGCTCGGCAAGATCGGCTCCCCCGCCCTGGACGTGATCCGCCGGATCCTGGCGTCGGGCCAGAAGTCGGGGCTGTTCACGGCCGACGTCGACGCCGTGGACCTGCACGCGATGATCTCCTCCTTCTGTTTCTTCCGGGTCTCCAACCGGCACACCTTCGGCGCCCTGTTCGGCCGCGACCTGCTCGACGGGGCGCGGCGCGCGCACTACCGCGCGATGCTGGGCGACATGGTCATCGCCTACCTCACGGCCGAGCGGACGGCGGACTGAACGCCCGGCGCACGACCCCTTGACACCGGCGGCACACGGGCGCAACATCACTGGCCATCCCCTGCTAACTACCCAGTGGGTTAATTAGCCGCGATCCGGCCCGCCCCCGCGCATCTCCCCTGCGCGTCCCCCCTGCTCGCCTCTTGTCCCGCTCCGCCCAGGGTGGAGCCCCCCGAAGGAGCCGCCGTGTCCGTCCCCGCCACGCCCCGAGGGGCAGCCGCCCCACCCGGTCAGCCCAGGAAAGCCGCGACCGCCGCCTGGATCGGCAGCGCCCTGGAGTACTACGACTTCTTCATCTACGGCAGCGCCGCCGCGCTGATCTTCCCCGAGGTGTTCTTCGACGAGTCCGACCCGGCCACGGCGACCCTGCTGTCGCTGGCCACGTTCGGGGTCGCGTACGCCGCACGCCCGATCGGCGCGCTCTTCCTGGGCCACTTCGGCGACCGGGCCGGCCGCAAGAAGATCATGGTCTTCACGCTGATGCTGATGGGCGTGTCCACGTTCCTCATCGGCTGTCTGCCCACCCGGGACCAGGTCGGCGGCCTCGCCCCGGTCCTGCTGGTGGCGTGCCGGGTGCTGCAGGGCATCTCGGCGGCGGGTGAGCAGGCGAGCGCCAACTCCATGACGCTGGAACACGCACCACCGGGCCGGCGCGGCTTCTTCACCAGCTTCACCCTCAGCGGCACGCAGGGCGGCCAGCTGCTGGCCACGCTGGTCTTCATCCCGGTCGCCGCACTGCCGGAGGACCAGCTGCTGTCGTGGGGCTGGCGACTGCCGTTCTGGCTGAGTGTCGGGGTCGCCGTCGTCGGCTACGTCATCCGCCGCAAGCTGGACGAGACACCGGCCTTCGCCCAGCAGGCCGCCGAGGAGGGCGTGGCCAAGCTGCCGCTGGTCATCCTGCTCCGCGAGCACTGGGCGGACGTGCTGCGGGTGATCGCGGGTGCGCTGGTCGCCTCGGTCAGCACGATCTTCACGGTGTGGGCGCTGGCGTACGCCACCAGCGACGCGGTCGGCATGTCGCGCACGGCCATGCTGTGGGTGGGTGCCCTCGCCAACGTCGTCGCGCTCGCCGCGATCCCGCTCTGGGCGACGCTGTCCGACCGGATCGGACGCCGCCCGGTGTTCCTGATCGGCGCGGCGGGCAGCGCGGTGACGATGTTCCTGTACCTGTGGGCGGTCTCCACGGGCTCCTACCCGCTGACGTTCCTGACGGGAATCGTCTGCTTCGGCGTGGTCTACAGCGCCGCGAACGGGGTGTGGCCCGCCTTCTACGGCGAGATGTTCGCGACCCGGGTCCGGCTGTCCGGAGTGGCCATCGGCACGCAGATCGGTTTCGCGGCGGCCGGGTTCGCGGTGACGTTCGCGGCGCAGATCGCGGGCCCGGGCGGGGACGACTGGTCGGCGGTGGCGCTCTTCACGGCGGCGCTGTGCGTGCCGCCGGTGGTCGCGGCGGTGTCGGCTCGGGAGACCCACCGGGTTCCCACGGAGCTGCTGGGGGAACGCGCCGAATCCGGGGCTGTGCGGCCGGAGAAGGTGACGGCCTGAGGCCACCGTTCCCTGCCGGTTCCTCCCGGCTCCTCCTGAGGCCCGGCCATGGATGGTCCTCGGGTGCGGGTGCGGGTGCGTGGGGGCTGGTCGCGCAGTTCCCCGCGCCCCTGGAGAACCTTGTCCCCGGGCCTCGACGCGTTCAGCTGCGGGCACCGTGACCTCTTCGGTCGTGCGCCCCGGGGCCCAGGGCTCTCGCTCACGTGTTCCTGCGCGATCATGAACCGTTCCTGCACCACGATGGGGTCTGAGGCGGTCCGGGCGGGGTATGCCGGATCTCACCTCGACGAGCACGACGGGAGACGAGCCATGGCACAGCTGCGACAAGAGGTCGATCCTGGTGACGCCGGGCTGGATCCTCAGGTGCTGGGCCGCCTGGACCGGCACTTCGCCCGGCTGGTCGACGACGGGAATCTGCCGGGCTTCCTCGTGTCCGTCGCCCGGGGCGGACGCGTCGCCCACCTCACGACGCACGGCCGGCGCGACATCGCGGCCGGGCTCCCGGTCGAGCCGGACACGCTGTGGCGGGTCTACTCCATGACGAAGCCCGTCACCGCGGTCGCCGCGCTGCTGCTGGTGGAAGAGGGCCGGCTGTCGCTGGACGACCCGGTCGCCGACCATCTGCCCGCCTTCGCCGACCCGCGGGTCTACGTCGGCGGCTCCGGCAAGGACGTCGAAACCCGCCCGGCCGACGGTCCGATACTCGTCCGGCATCTGATGACCCACACCTCGGGTCTGACCTTCGGCTTCTACCACGCCCACCCCGTCGACGCCCTGTACCGCGAGGCCCACCTGGAGTCGTCGGTGCCGCCGGGCGCCAACCTGGCCGAGACCATCGAGGTGTACGCGAGCCTGCCGCTGCAGTTCGAGCCAGGCACCGAGTGGAACTACTCCGTGGCCAGCAACGTCCTCGGCCGGATCATCGAGGTCGTGTCCGGGCAGCCGCTCGACGTGTTCTGCGCCGAGCGGATCTTCGGGCCGCTCGGCATGACGGACGCCGGCTTCCACGTCACGGACGCGCAGGCGCCCCGGCTCTCCGAGATGTACGGGGAGAAGGAGGGCGGCGGCATCGAACCGATCCCGGGGCTCCCGCTGCGCGGCCGGCCGCGGTTCCTGTCGGGCAGCGGCGGCATGGTGTGCTCGGCCCACGACTACCACCGCTTCATGGAGTTGCTGCGCCGCCGGGGCGAACTCGACGGCGTGCGGCTGCTCGCCCCGCAGACCGTGGACCTCATGACCCGAAATCACCTGCCCGGCGGCGCCGACCTGCGGGCCTTCGGCAGCCGCCCCGCGCACGACGAACCCGGCAACGAGGGTCTCGGCTTCGGCCTCAACTGCTCCGTGGTGATCGACCCGTCCCGCACCCTGGTGCCGTCCGGGCTCGGCGCCTTCGGCTGGAGCGGCGTGGCCACGACGACGTTCTGGGTGGACCCGGGCCGCGACCTGACAGTGCAGTTCATGACACAGGTACGGCCCAAGACCCCCCACACGGTCTTCAAGGACCTCAAGCGGATGGTCCACGAGGCCCTGTCGGACTGATGCCCGCTACCGGTCGCCGCGGAGCGCGAACTCGACCCCGTCCCGGGCGAGTTCCCTCAGCCACCGATCGGACCGGGCCGCTGTCTCGGCGGCGCGGTTCAGGCCCGGCGGCAGCGAGCCGTCCAGGACGTGGCGGACGCCGAGGGCGAGGGTCCGCGAGACGCAGCGGGCCATCGCGCTCTCCTCGGCGTCGCCCACGAGGTCGAGGAGACAACCGCCCCTCCACGACCGCCCCGACTCGGCACGCACGTCCAGCGACACGGCGAGGACGACCCGGTCGTGGTCGTCGTCCGTGGTCGGGTAGGCGGCGGCCAACTCCTGGGCCAAGGCGGCGATCCGGGCGTCGTCGCCGGTCCTCAGCTCCTCGAAGACGCCGTCCCAGGCGCGCAGCCAGCCCTCCAGACGCAGGGTGCCGCGTACGAACGTCCGCGCTGTCCAGGCGTCCGGCAGCCCGTACTGCGCGACGAACGGAACGCTGTCTCGGTTGGGGTACACCTCGAAGGTCTCCCCGTCGACGACGTGCCGCCGGGTCGCCTCCCAGGGCCGCTCGGCGACCGTCTGCACACCGTCCTCGATGTAACGGGCCGGGGAGCGCAGGGCGTTGAGGACACCCCCGGGTGCCCAGCTGAAGCGGTACGTGAAGTCGTTCGGGACGGCGGGGACTCCGCCGCAGTACGACGTGAGGGTGTACGAGGCGGGCGTCTCGTCGCCGATCGCCTCGCGGGCCCGGGCCACCAGGACGTGGGCGAAGAGGTGGTCGATGCCCGGGTCGAGCCCGGCCTCGGTGAGGACGACGAGCCCGGCCTTCCCGGCGGCGGGCACCTGCTCCAGCACCGCCTCCGACACATAGCTGGAGCACGCGAAGTGGGCCCCCTGCCGTACGCACTGCGCGAGCAGCGGGGCGTGCTCCGGCGCGGGCAGCATCGACACGACGACATCGCCCGGTGCGAGTTCGCCGGCGAGCGCGGACGGCGTGTAGGCGCGGGGCTCCGCCCGGCCGGCGAGGCCCAGCCGGCCGAGGGCGTCGGCGGCCCGGGCCTCGGTGCGGTGCCAGAGCCGGACACACTCGGCGGTGTCGCACAGCGCGGCGAGACCACTGCCCGTGGACAGTCCGGCGCCGATCCAGTGGACGGTGCCGCTCGCCGCCGCCGGTTCAGTGGCCATGGGACTCTCCCTTGTCGAAGCCGTGTGCACGGAACGCGTCACGGAACCGGTCCAGGCAGCGCCCCCAGGCCCCGGAGACACCGAAGTCGAGCAGGTGGGGCAGCAGGGCTGCCGAGAAGTCGGCGCTGGACTCCAGCGGCAGCAGGGAGGGCAGGTTGTCGATGGCGATGAGGTCGAGCGGGGGTTCGTCGCGCAGCCGCCGTACGGGCTCGTCCCAGTCGGTGGTGTCGTCGTACACCGGAAGGACGTTGAGCGGGGAACCGACGTCGCAGGTCACATCGCACAGGGTGCGCAGGCGGCGGCCGGGGGTGTCGAGGTCCTGCCCGCGGAGGAAGGGCGGGACGGGGGTGGTGGCGAGCACGGCGTTGACCATCACGTCGTGCCGCAGCAGGGCGGGGCGGTCCAGGTCCCGGGTCTCGGCGAGGTCCCAGCAGGTCGGATCGACGCCGGCGGTGACGAAGGCCGCGCGGGCGCCGCGGCCGCTGCGGCCCAGGGCGCCGATGACGAGGCCGGTGAACTCGGCGTCGGCGGCGGCGGGCCGCAGCGTCTCGTCCAGGTCTTCCTTGGTGGTCGGCGTCAGCGGTGCCCGCAGCCGGCCCCGGTGCCGGAGCACGGCCAGGGCGGCACCCAGATAGCCGGCCCAGAAACCGAAGGCGGCGAGGCGCCGCCCGGTGTCGTCCACCAGGTACTCCAGGTCGAACAACGCCCCGTCCCCGGCGGCGAACCGGCCCAGCAGACCCGCCGCTCCCGGCTGGCCCTTGTAGGCGTGGCCGAAGAAGACGTGGCGGTGCGTCAGTTCGGCCGGGTCGTCGGGCAGTTCCTTCAGACCGAGCACGACGGCGTCCCGCGGCGCCGTCACCCAGGAGCCCGCGGGGGCGACGCGGCAGCCGGCCGCCTCGTACTCCTCGATCGGGAAGACCCGCTGTGGGGACTCCTCGACGGTCAGTTCCACTCCGTGCCCGACGAGCCGCCGGGCGTCGTCGGGCACGATCGGAGTGCGTCGCTCGGTCGTGCGGGCCTCGTGGCGCAGCCACAGATGGAGCTCGGTCATACCAGGTGGGCCTCCGGCGTGAGGCGTCGGCCGCTGAGGGCCGACGCTCAAAGGGCGGACGTCCACGAAGCGTACGCGGCCCGCCTGCGGGTCGCGCACGGATTCGCCCAGGTCACGTCGGGGAACGGGAACCGGCCGAGGCCGGTCAGGAGGAGCTGACCACCGCGTCCAGGTGGGGCAGATGGTGGTCGAGGCGCTCCCGCTTGGTGCGCAGGTAGGTGATGTTGTTCTCGCACGGCGGGATCAGCAGCGGTACCTGTTCGGCGACCTCGATGCCGTGGTCCACCAGCGCCTCGCGCTTGCGCGGGTTGTTGGACATCAGGCGGACGGACCGCACGCCCAGGTCCTCCAGGATGCGCGCGGCCACGCCGTAGTCACGGGCGTCGACCGGCAGGCCGAGGGCGAGGTTGGCCTCGACGGTGTCCAGGCCCTCCGCCTGCAGGGCCATCGCGCGCAGCTTGGCGAGCAGGCCGATGCCTCGGCCTTCATGCCCTCTGAGGTAGACCACGACACCGGCGCCCTCGGCGACGACCGCGCGCAGGGCGGCGTCGAGCTGGTCGCCGCACTCGCAGTGCTGGGAGCCGAAGGCGTCGCCGGTAAGGCACTCCGAGTGCAGCCGGATGAGGACGTCGTCCGTGCCGATCTCTCCGTAGACCAGCGCCACCTGTTCGTCACCGCGGTCGTGGTCCAGGTAGCCGACCGCCTGGAATTTCCCGTACACGGTGGGCAAGGGCGCATTCACGACGCGTTCCACGCCGGTCCGCTGCACCGACTTCTTGCCGAGTACGCCAATTTTTTCTGTCATGATTCTCGAGTTCCTAAGCAGAGACGAAAGGCCGTGACGTTATGAGTGATCTGGTGCCGGCGGACACCACGGAAGACGTACGGACGCGGGGCTCCGGTGTCTCACGGCAGGTCGCGGTGCTTCCCGTGGGGAGCTTCGAGCAGCACGGTCCGTACCTCCCGCTGGCGACCGACACGCTCGTCGCGTGTGCCGTCGCGCGGGAGATAGCCGGCGCGTACCCGGTGCACCTCCTTCCTCCTGTGACGATCTCGTGTTCGCACGAGCACGCGGCCTGGCCGGGGACCGTCAGCATCTCCTCGGTGACCCTTCATGCGGTGGTACGGGACATTGCGGCTTCGCTGCGCCGGTCCGGGGTCGACGCCCTGGTGGTGGTCAACGGGCACGGCGGCAACTACGTGCTGGGCAACGTGGTTCAGGAATCCTCCGCCCGCGGCGAGCGGATGGCGCTCTTCCCGGCCGCGGAGGACTGGGAGGCGGCGCGCGAGCGGGCGGGTGTGGTCACCTCGCTGCTCACCGACATGCATGCGGGGGAAATAGAAACCTCCATCCTTCTGCACGCTCATCCCGAAATGCTCCGACCCGGTTATGAGACCTCCGATTTCGTCGCTGACGACCGGCGTCATCTGCTCACCCTCGGCATGTCCGGCTATACCGATTCGGGAGTCATCGGCCGTCCATCGCTGGGCTCGGCGGAAAAGGGGAAGGAACTCCTGGCGAGCCTGGCGGATTCCTTCGGGGCGTATTTCTCGATGCTGGCCTCCGACGAGTAGTCACCCTGTGGCGCCGGGGCCCCGGCAGTCGCCCGGGCCCCGGCCCGCAGGCCCGCGTACCAGCGGGCGACGAGCACGATCAGGCCGGGCAGGCTGGCCACGAGGCTGAGCACCCCGTAGACGACCGCGACGGCCAGTCCCCGGCCGGCGCCCAGGCCCGCGGCGCCGAACGCCCAGGCGGTGACGCCTTCCCTGGGGCCCCAGCCTCCGACGTTCAGCGGCAGGCCCATCGCCAGCAGGGCGAGGACCGCCAGGGGCAGCAGGACGGCCACGGAGGCGGCGGTCCCGGCGACGCGGGCGGCGAGCACGAACATCGCGACGTAACCTGCCAGCACCACCACGGAGGAGACAACCACTCCGGGTCCGTTCCGCCGCGACAGCAGCCCCTCGCGGGCCTCGGCGAGGACCGCGCGCAGCCTGCGGCCGCGGGGGGAGGGTGCCGCGCGGTTCATGCGCAGGGCGAGGACGACGGCGAGTGCCCCCAGGGCGGCCAGAGCCGCGAGCGGGGCGATGTGCCGGGATTCGGCCAGCACCGGCGACGGCATGGTCAGCAGGACGACCGCCCCGACGGCGAACAACGCGATCTGCCCGGCGGCCCGTTCGAGGACGACGGCCTTCACGCCCCGCCGCACATCCCCCTCGCTCTGCCCGTGCCGCACGGCCCGGTGCACATCGCCGAGGACACCGCCGGGCAGAGCCGCGTTCAGGAACAGCGCGCGGTAGTAGTCGGCGACGGCCGGACCGAACGGCAGCCGGATCCTGAGCCCCCGGGCGACGATCGCCCACCGCCACGCGCTGAACACGGTGGTGACGAGCCCGATGCCGAGCGCGAGCAGCAGCGACACCCCGTCGATCCGCCGCAGCCCGTCCAGGAAGACGCCGGTACCGAGCCGCCAGAACAGCACGCCCAAAATGGCGACTCCGGCGACGGTGCCGAGGTGCGTACGGACTGCGGGAGAGCCGAGCCGGGCCAGGGCCGCGCGGATCGGGCCGGGCGAAGACGAGCGGGCACTGTCCGGGCCGGTGCCCTCCGGGGCGCTGCCGTCCGCGTTGATGCCCTCCACGCCGACGCGGCCCGCGCCGGCGTCGTTCGGGCTGGTGCCATCCGCGCCGATGCGGTTCGGGCCGGCTCCGGCCGCGCCGATGTCCGCCGCGCCGGCGCTGCCCGCGCAGTTGTCCTCCAGGCCGGTGCTCGGCGACGGGGCTTCGGCAGTCCGGCCGGGGCCGGGCGGGTTGGAGGCGGCGGGCTCGCTCCTGTCGCCCACGACCGGGCGCGGCACGGCCGCGTCTGCCCGGGCCGCCGCCGCGCCGGAGACGGCACGCGCACGGGTGCCGCTGCCGGTCGCGGGCGACCGGCGGTTCTCCGGAAGCGTGGTGCGGGGGCGGGTTCCCGTCGCCTGGGGGCTCATGACGCTCCGCCCGCCGGGCGGGACAGGGCCAGGAGGTCGACGTGGTGGACGAGGACACGCAACTCGCCCGCGGCGCACGCCGCCAGCCGGTTGGTCAGGTAGACGTCGGCCTCGGCCCGCAGCTCGGGGCGCTCCTCGACGGCGGCGCCGACCCAGCCGCGCAGCCACTGCTCGGTGAGCGCGGCCTGCTCGGGGCCGAGCCGCCAGGGGCTCGGGTGCAGCCGTACGGTCGCGCCGTGCTCGGAGAACGCCTCGGCGGCCGCCGTGACGGCATCGGGGCCGAGCAGGCCGCCGCGGCGCTGGTGGTCGTTGAACGCCTGGGCGATCTCCGCGTCCAGCGGGTGCGACGGGGTCAGTTCCACGCGCCCGGCGACGGACAGCGTCAGCAGGGCGGGGCAGCCGGCTCCGGCGCACGCGGCGGCGAAGGTGTCGATCTCCTCGCGGGTGAGGACGTCCAGCAGGGCGGATGCCGTGACCAGGGACGCGCCCTGGAGGGCGTCCGGGGTGAGGCGGGCGACGTCACCACGCCGCGTCTCCACGGAGACCCGGCTGCCGTCGGCGGCCGAGCGCGGGGAGGAGACGGCGGCGAAGTGCAGGAGGTAGGGGTCCCGGTCGTGCAGGATCCAGTGCTGGGCACCGTCCAGGCGGGGTGCGAGCCAGCGGCCCATCGAGCCGGTGCCGCAGCCCAGGTCGTGGATGACGACGCCGCCCGACTTGCCGGGCAGGTTGGCGAGCCGGATCCGCAGCGGGTCGAGCAGTTCGTGCGCCCGCGCGGCGGCATCGGCCGGCTCCCGCAACTCCAGCCACTCGGGCGCGTACCGGGGCGGATCATCCGGGTTGGCCTCACGCAGCTTGACGGTCGGCCGCGAGCCGGGCTTGCCGCTGGGTCCGGCGCCGGGGATGACGCCCCCCGGCGCCTGCCACGGGCCGGACTCCACGCTGGAGCCGAGACCGGGGAGCACGGCCTCGGTGGCCTGCACCCGCCCGGACTGCCCGCGAGGAGCCGCGCCCGGAATCACGTCGTCCGTCATCCCCATGACCTCCCTCGGCCCGGGCTGTGCCGGAATCGCCCCGCTCTGCTGGGTCGTCGTCACCGGGTTCGTCATGCGGCCCTCCGGGGTTCGGTCGGGAGCCGGCGCAGTACCGCCGCCAGGCTCTGTGCGGTCGTCGCCCAGCCGTCGAGGGCGGCGCGGCGGCTGCGGGCGGCGGCCTTCAGACGGCGTCGTACGTCCGCCTCGCCGAACCAGCCGCGCAGTTCGGCGGCGATGGCGGCGGGGTTCTCCGGCGGGACGAGGATGCCGGGCACCCCGCCGTCGGGCGCGCGGCCGACCGCCTCGGGCAGCCCGCCGACGTCCGTGGCCAGCACCGGGATGCCCCGTGCCAGGGCCTCGGTCACCGCCATGCCGTACGTCTCGGCGTAGGAGGTGAGGACCATCAGGTCGGCGGTGGCGTAGGCGGCGTCGAGCGCGGGGCCGGACTTCGGCCCGGCCAGCTCCAGCCGGTCCTGAAGGCCGTGCTTCCTGATGAGGGACCGCAGGTGGGCGACGTACTCCGGGTCCTGGGTCAGAGCGCCGACGCACACGCAGCTCCAGGGCAGCTCGCTCACCGTGGCCAGTGCCTCCACCAGCCGGTGCTGGCCCTTGCGCGGGGTCACGGCGGCCACGCACAGCAGGCGCGACACACCGTCGGTACCGGGCGCGAGGGGCGCGATGTCGGCGCCGGGGGCGGCGACGTGCACCCGCTCGGGGGGAAGACCGTGGTGGGCG
The DNA here is from genome assembly GCF_000725785.1 of Streptomyces flavovariabilis. Lineage (NCBI taxonomy): Bacteria > Bacillati > Actinomycetota > Actinomycetes > Kitasatosporales > Streptomycetaceae > Streptomyces > Streptomyces flavovariabilis. Next base: position 17,034 of record NZ_JNXD01000008.1, read on the forward strand.
ACCAGGCGGCGGACCGCCCAGTCGCTGGTGGCGATCACCGTCGGCGCCGCCCGCAGCACCGTCCGCTCCTTGGCGTCCAGTTCGGCGGCCACCGCCGCGTCCAGGCCCGTCTCGTCGCCGAGCGGGAGGTGGACGAGGACGGCCATGCGCAGCCGTTCCACCTCGGGCACGACGATCTCCGGCACGCCGCAGGCCACCAGCCCGTCGAGCAGGACGACGGCCCCGTCGGGCAGACCGCTCAGGGTGCGGGCGAGTTCCGTGCGGGCGTCGGCCCCCGGCCGGGGCCAGTCACCGGCCACGGCGTGTTTGGTCACCTGCCAGCCGAAGCCGGGCAGGTCCAGGCACACGCGCCGGTCGTAGGCGTTGCCGCCGCTCGGCGCCGCCGGGTCGTCGACGCCGCCCGGCAGCACGAAGTGCACGGTGCGCAAGGACATGGGGATGATCTCGGCGTTCTTCAGCAAGGCATGCTGCACGGGAACATAATTCAGCCGCGCCGGTGCCGGATCCACGTGCTCGGGCCGCTCGATGGTCGTGTCGGTCACAGCGCACGCTCGTAACTCGCCCAGGCGATGTGCGACTCGTGCAGCGTGACGGTGAGGCCCGCGATGCCCTTCGCGCCCTCGCCCAGCGCTCCCTTGTGGATGCGCTCGGCGAGCCGGTCGGCGATGACCTTGGCGAGGAACTCCGTGGAGGTGTTGACTCCGGCGAAGTCGGGCTCGTTGTCGAGATTGCGGTAGTTCAGCTCGCTGACGACCGCGCCCAGTTCCTGGGTGGCCAGCCCGATGTCGACGACGATGTTGTCCTCGTCCAGCTGTTCGCGCCGGAAGGTGGCGTCCACGAGGAACGTGGCTCCGTGCAGGCGCTGCGCGGGTCCGAAGACGTCGCCACGGAAGCTGTGGGCGATCATGATGTGATCGCGGACGGTGATGCTGAACAACGGACGACCCTCCAGGTGCGGCGCGTCTGCTCCCCGCTCTCGGGTGCCGGGGATGCCGGGTAGTACGGCTCGTTGCCTTCCCCTGTTCAGCCTTCCGCACGTCTTTTCTCAGGTCAGGCGCTCTTGTCGTGGCGAAGTCGTACCGGATGGAACGAATCGTCAGCCGATGCGTCAATCGCTCTCGTCGTAACGGACGCGGTGGCACAGCGCGGGGACCTCGCCGGAAACCAGCTTGGGCAGTACGTCCGGCAGGTCCTCGAAGGGGGATTCGCCGGTGATGAGGGCGTCGAGCGCGGGGTCGGCGAGCAGGTCCAGAGCGACCGCGAGCCGGTCGGCGTAGGTGCGGTTGGGGCGGGCCGGGGAGACGGTGCCGACCTGGCTGCTGCGGATGACGAGCCGCCGGGAGTGGAAGGCCTCACCGAGCGGGAGGCTGACCTGCCGGTCGCCGTACCAGCTGAGTTCGAGGACGGTTCCCTCCGCGGTGAGGAGTTCCAGGGACCTGGCGAGGCCCTGTTCCGTGGCGCTGGCGTGCACGACGAGGTCGCGGTCCCCGTCGGCGTCCTCGGGGGTGGCGAAGCCGACGCCGAGCGCCTCGGCGATCTTCGCCCGGGACGGGTCGGCGTCGACCAGCTGGACGCGGACCCCGGGGAACCGGGCGAGGAGGGCGGCCACCGAGCAGCCGACCATGCCGCCGCCGACCACGGCGATGCGGTCGCCGACCAGGGGCGCGGCGTCCCACAGGGCGTTGACGGCGGTCTCCACGGTCCCGGCGAGCACGGCCCGTTCGGCGGGCACGGTGTCCGGGACGGGAGTGACCGCGGTGGCCGGTACGACGTAGCGCGTCTGGTGCGGGTAGAGGCAGAACACGGTGCGGCCGGCGAGTTCCCCGGGCCCCTCCTCCACCACGCCGACGTTGAGGTAGCCGTACTTCACCGGGCCCGGGAAGTCGCCCTCCTGGAAGGGCGCGCGCATGGCCGTGTGCTGGCTGACGGGCACGCCGCCGCGGAAGACGAGCGTCTCGGTGCCGCGGCTCACACCGGAGAACAGTGTGCGGACCAGCACCTCGCCCTCGCCGGGCGCCGGCAGGGCGACGTCCCGGATCGAGCCTCGCCCAGGCGAGTCGATCCAGAACGCGCGTCCGGTGTGCTTCATCGAAGTCCTCCTGAACGATCGGGAAGCTGCTTGCGTACCGAGGGGTGCACAGGCCGCGCACAACGTAGCGGCGTTGATCGACTCTGTCACACGGCCGGAGGGTGTTCGGTGGCCCTGAACAACACTTACGACGCGAGGCTCGTACAGCAGGAGACCGCCCTGGGGGCGGGTGCGCAGGTCCTGCTGCTGGCCCTGATCGGTACGGCGATCGGGATGGGGCCGGCGGGCTGGCTGACCGGCCTCGCGTTCGCGATCGCCACCTGGGCGGTGCTCTCCCGGGCCCTGCACCGCTCGCGGCTGCGGTCGTTCGGCGCGGCCAACCGGGTCACGCTCGGCCGGGCCACCCTCGTCGGCGGGGTCACCGCCCTGGTTGCCGACTCCTTCCAGAGTTCTCCGCCCGTGTCGCTGTTCGTCGGCATGACGGCGGTGGCGCTGATCCTCGACGGCGTCGACGGCAAGGTCGCCCGCCGTACCGGGACCTCGACCCCGCTGGGCGCGCGCTTCGACATGGAGGTCGACGCGTTCCTGATCCTGGTGCTCAGCGTGTACGTGTCCACGCAACTGGGCCCGTGGGTGCTGCTGATCGGCGGCATGCGCTACGTCTTCGTCGCCGCGGCCAAGGTGTGGCCCTGGCTGACCGCCGCGCTCCCGCCGAGCACGGCCCGGAAGACCGTCGCCGCGCTCCAGGGTGTGCTGCTGCTTCTGGCGGGCGCCGATCTGCTGCCCTACGCGGCCAACTTCGGTGTCGCGGCCCTGGCGCTGGGCCTGCTGGTCTGGTCGTTCGGGCGTGACGTGCTGTGGCTGTACCGGACCTCACGCGTCCAGGAGCCGGTGGCGCCCCGTCAGGTACGGGAACTGGTCGCGAGCTGAACGTCCGGAACGGGTGGCGGTCAGTCGTCGAACCGCCCGCGTGCCTCCTCGATGTGACCCAGGTACTGGTGGGTCCAGCCGCAGATCGCGTCGACCGTGGCGCGCAGGGCCCGGCCCGGCTCGGTGAGCGTGTACTCGACCTTGGGCGGCACGGTGGGGTGCACCTTCCGGGACACCAGGCCGTTGCGCTCCAGCATCCGCAGGTTCTGGGTCAGCATCTTGTGACTGATGCCCTCGACCTCGTCGCGCAACTCGCTGAACCGCAGGGTGCGTTCCCCGAGGGCCTCGATGATCAGCAGCGCCCACTTGTTGGCGACGTCCGAGAAGATCTCCCGCGCCAGGGAATCCGCCCTCCGCAGGTCCGTGTTCTCCGGCAGGTCTCTCAACTGCTTGGTCACCATCGGGTTCCCCAGTCACTGAAAAGTGCGTTCTTCCAGGTCGGCGGTCACTCTCCTACGGTTTCCGAGTAACCGCAAGAGAGCGCGGGTTCGCGCTCGACGGAAGGACAGCGACTGTGACGACCATCGACGTCTACGACCACGGCATCCCGGCCGAGAGCCACTTCGGCTACTCGCAGGCGATCAGGTCCGGTGATCTGATCCACGTCTCGGGGCAGCTCTCGTTCGACGAGGCGGGTGTCTTCCACCCCGAGGACGACGTCGCCGCCCAGCTCGAGCAGACCTACGTCAACCTCGACAAGGTCCTGGCCCACTACGGCGTCACCCGCAACCAGGTCGTCTCCCAGACGCTCTACGCGGTGGACCTGGCGGGCAACGCCGAGGTGGTGGCGAAGGGCAACCGGGCGTACTTCGGCACCCACCGGCCGGTCAGCACGGCCCTGGGCGTCACCGAACTGACCTTTTCCGGGCAGCTCGTCGAGATCAGCTGCGTGATCGACACGAAGCTGCCTGCCTGAGCGGCCGGTTTCAGCGTCGTGTTCGTGTTCCCGCGCCCACCAGGGCCCGCTCGTACGGGTCGAGCAGAACGCCCCGGACCTTGGTGGAGACGCCGGCGATGATCTGCTGGTGGGCCAGCGGCACGACCGCGTCCGTACCGAGGATCGCGGCTTCGGCCGCCATGGCGGCGTCCTGCCGCTCGCCGGTGCCGTCGGTCCCGACGGCCTCGGCGATGGCCCGGTCGGCTTTCTTGTCGCACAGCCGGGCCAGGTTGTAGCCGCCGTCGCAGGTGTAGTCGCTTCCGAGGATGCCGATGGGGTCGCCGGTGTCCAGGAGGCTGTTGCGGGCGCCGATGAACGCGTCGAACTTCCCGGCGAGCGCGTCGCTCTCCAGCCGTGAGTACTCGCGGACCTCCAGTTTCACCATGAAGCCGGCTTTCTGGAGTTGCTGTTGCACGACCTGGGCGACCTCGGGAAGCTCGGGCCGGTTGTCGTAGGTGGCGAGGGTGATCGGCGTGCCGTCGGGCCGGGCGGCCTTCGCGCGCCCGGCCGGCTTCACCCGCTTGCTCTCGGCCCAGGTGACGGCGGGCCCGAAGATGCCGGCGCCCGGGTCGGCGTACCCCTCGAAGACGCCTTTGACGAGTGCGGAGGAGTCGATCGCGGTGCGGGCGGCGGCGCGCAGCTCCGGGTCCTTGAAGGGTCCGGTCTCCGTGTTGAGTTGCAGGCTGGTGGTGCGGGTGGTGCCGGCTTCCCTGAGGGTGGCCTTGTCGAGTGTGGTGGCCTGGGCGACGGGGATCGCCTCGGCGATGTCGACGTCGCCGGTGCGTACGGCGTTGGCGCGTGCGGTGCCGTCCTTGACGAAACGCGCGTCGATGCCGGTGGCGTGGGCGAGGCCGCCCCAGTAGTCGTCGTAGCGGTCGAGGGTGGCGGAGCCGCCGCCGTTGACCTCGGTGATCTCGAAGGGCCCGGTGGCGGTGCCGACCGGTGTCGGGCCGCCCTTCTTCTCGTACGCCTTCGGGGAGAGGATGGCCAGGCTCGGGCCGGCCAGGCGCATGGGCAGGACGGGATCGGGTGCCGCGGTGGTGATGCGGACGCCGTGGTCGCCGTCGGCCTGCGCGCCGAGGGTGACGCCGGCGAGGGCGGCGGGTGCGGGCTCGGCCTTCGTGGCGTGGGTGAGCGCGGCGGCGACGGCGGTGGGGGTGACGTCCGTACCGTCCTGGAAGGCGGCCTCGCGCAGGGTGAACCGCCAGGTGCGGTCGTTCTCCCGGCGCCAGGACTGGGCGAGTGCGGGAGCCGCGGCACCGTTGGCGTCCAGGGCGGTCAGCCCCTCGGTGACGCCGAGGCGGCTGAGCAGCGTGGCGTCGGCTCCGTACGGCGAGAAGTTCTCGGCGGGCGGGAAGGCGAGGGCGACGCGCAGCCGCGCCCCCGACGGTCCGCCCACCGGCGACCCCTCACCGCCGGGGGAGACGAAGCAGCCGGCCAGACACGGCACGAGGGCAAGGGCGCTGAGGAGCCGACGGTGGCTCTTGATGCTCGGAAGACGCACTTGCACAGCATATGCATCAAGCGAAACACGCCGGTCAACCGGGTGATCGCGCGAGGGACATCACCAAATCCCGTACGGAGCAAGCGATTTGACATCACCATGGATCACTCCCTAAACCTAACCACATGACATCCGTTTTCAAAAAGATGGGGCGGTCGTGAGGGTCGCATTCGTCGGCAAGGGCGGCAGCGGCAAGACCACGCTCTCCGCGCTCTTCTCCCGCCACCTGGCGCGCTCCGGCGCCCCGGTCCTCGCCATCGACGGCGACATCAACCAGCACCTGGCCGAGGCGCTGGGCGGCGAGGAGAAGCCCGCCCCTCCCCTGGGCGCGCACGTGCCGGACATCAAGAGTTTCCTCCGTGGCGACAACCCCCGCATCCCCTCCCCCGAGGCGATGATCAAGACGACCCCGCCGGGACGCGGTTCGCGCCTGCTGCGCCCGCTCGGCGAGGACGAACTGCACACGCGGCATGTCGGCCGGGCGGGCGGCGTGCCCCTCATGGTGACGGGCGAGTTCGACGAGTCCGACCTGGGCGTGGCCTGCTACCACTCGAAGCTCGGCGCGGTCGAGCTGTACCTCGGGCATCTGGTGGACGGCCCCGGCGAGTACGTCGTGGTCGACATGACGGCGGGCGCGGACGCTTTCGCCTCGGGCCTGTTCACCCGCTTCGACATCACGTTCCTGGTGGTGGAACCCACCCGCAAGGGCGTCTCGGTGTACCGCCAGTACCGCGACCACGCGGAGCAGTTCGGCATCCGCATCGCGGTCGTCGGCAACAAGGTGACCGGCGAGGACGACCTGCTCTTCCTGAAGGAACAGGTGGGCGACGACCTCCTGACCCACCTGGTCCACTCCCCCTGGATCCGCGCGGCCGAGCAGGGCCGCACGGACGCCGGACCGGAGGCCCTGAACTCCTTGGAGCCACACAACCGTCATGCCCTGACGGTCCTGCGCGAGGCGGTCGACTCCCGCCACCGCGACTGGGACCGCTTGCACCACCACGCGGTCGAGTTCCACCTGCGCAACGTCCGGGCCTGGGCCGACGCGCGTACGGGCGAGGACCTGGCGGCGCAGGTGGATCCGGACTTCGTCCCGGGGCCGACCGCCCGGCCTTGAGGCGCACCACACCCAAGGCGTCGCCCAAGGCGCCTTCCCCCCTCCGGCTACTCGATCCCCGTGGCATCGAGCAGCCGGACCACGTCCTTGCGCCCGTACCCGAGCAGTCGGGCTCGGTCAGCGGCCATCAGCACCAGGTGCGCGACGGTCTTCGCCGCGTAGCCGTTCTTGTTGTCCGCGTCGAACCATTCCTGGGGCTTCTCGACACCCAGACTGTTCATCACCAGCCCGTGCTCCCGGCGGACCTCCGCGACGGTACCGGCGACCGCGTCCATGAGCGTCTTGCCGGGCCGCACACACTCCAGGGCGAAGCACCCCCAGTCGACCGGCACACACCCCTCCGGCGGACGCGCCCGCAGCCCCGCGTACCTCTCGTCGCCGAATCCGGAGGCCCGGAACTCGTCGTGCACCAGCGAGAACCGATGGAGGCCGGAAGGAACCGGAGGCGGTGGAGGGGTGTACTCCCACCCGGCGTCCTCGTACAACTGCCGTTTCACCTCTTCTTCGTCGGCATGCGTCACCGTGAAGCCGTTGGCCTCGTTGCGCCCGGTCGTCGTGCCGTCGGGGTTGCGGTGGAAGTGCAGGCCCATGGTGTGCTCCCGTTACCGTGCTGAGAATGGACAACAAGTCCCGTCACCAGCTCGAACGGCCCGCAGGCCAGGCAGGTGCCCGCTCCCCGAGGCACCATCCGATCGCGTGAAAAAGGGCGTTGCGGGAACTACCCGGCTCAGCCGGATGAGCGATTGTTACGCTCACCTGATGAGGATTCCAGGCCCCGCAGAGATCCGGGCGCTGCACGAGAAGTACGCGCCCACCACCGAGGCGTTCACCCTCGTCCATACGCACTGCGAGATCGTCTGGGAAATCGCCGAGCAGCTCCTTTCGGCGCCCCGCCTCGCCCACCTCGACGCCGATCTGGTCCGCGCCGGCTGCCTCCTCCACGACATCGGCGTCTACCGCCTCTACCGGGACGACGGGCGGCTGGACCACGAGAACTACATCCGGCACGGCCTGCTCGGCCACGAGATCCTCGAAGCGGAGGGCTTCCCGGAGAACCTCCGCCGCTTCTGCTCCCACCACACCGGAGTGGGACTCACGCGGCAGGACATCGTGAGCCAGGGACTGCCCCTCCCTCCCGCCGACTATGTGGCGGTGACGGAGGAGGAGAGGCTGGTGATGTACGCGGACAAGTTCCACACCAAGTCCCGCCCGTCGGCGTACCTCTCCCCCGACGAGTACGCCGCCCACATCCGCCGCTTCGGCGCGGACAAGGTGACCGCTTTCCAGGCACTGCGGGCGGAGTTCGGCGACCCGGACCTCACCGGGCCCGTGCCGGGCTTCGGGACGGAGGAAGACGCGACGGCTGCCGCGGTTCGGGGGTAGCAGGCCGTAAGGCCATGGCTGCCGGTTCCTGTGCTCTCACGGCGGCTCGGTGAAGGCACCGAACACGACGAACGCCCCGTGCTCCACCGCAAGTCGACCTACTGTGACGGCATGACCACGAAGCCTCTTCCCAACCTAACTCCGACTGGCACCTGTTGGTGCGGCTGCGCCAAGAAGGTCGGAACCGGATCGTTCTTCGCGCCCGGACACGACAAGGTGGCGGAGGCGGCGCTGCTTGCGGTCGAGTACGGTTCCTCCGTCGCCCAGTTGCTGCACGGACATGGATACGGGCCCGGACACTCGGTGAGCGCGCGTGCCGTGTCCGAGGGAGTGTGGCGGGAGTGTCCGTCGTGCGACTACGTCGGCGCACCGGCGAGCATCGCCAACCACAAAAGGAAGGCGCACACCGTCGCCGTCGGCGAGCAGGCACAGGGAGCGGAGCGTTGACCGAACCGGCCGGCAGCCAGCGCGCCGACCTCGAGAAGGCCGTGCGGAGTTACGGCGGCCTCTGGGACACAGAACGCGGGCTTCGCGCACTGCGCGACGCGGGACACGACCCGCGGGACAAGCACACCCGGCAGATCCTCCGGGACCTCGCGAGCCAGGGCCTGCTGATGAAGGTGGAGGACCGGCCCGTCACATACCGCCTTGCGTAGCCCGGTTGGGAGAAGGCGGGTTCCCCGTTCATAGGTCGACAGCCACGTCAACGAGACGCTGACCCTGATCACCGCGGAGCTGTGCGCCAACGCCGTACGGCACGGGAGGGTGCCCGGCCGGGACTTCCACGTCCCTGGCCGCCGAGGCTGACGGCGGGCGGTTTCGCGTGGAAATCTCCGACACCCGCGCGGAACGTCGGCCCGTCGCCACCAGCGCCACGGGTCCCAACGCCGAGTCCGAATCCGGCCGCGGACTCCTCCTCGTCGCCGCCCTGGCCGACGGCTGGGGCGGCACCGACCGCCGCTCGGGTCCCGGCAGGACGGTGTGGGCGGTACTGGCTACCGCGTCGAGCGATCGGCCCGGCAGTATCCGTCCGCAGGCACCGGCGCTCCCCCAGCACCTGGTCGGACTGCCGCCGAGCCCATGACAACCGCCTCACGCGCACGATGGCGGCGCACCGAACCGACGGCGTACGGTGTGCGCGGCCGGGGCGGCCCCGTCAGTTGGCTCGATGCCTACCCGGCCCCGCAGCTCGCGGTCTAGGACTCAGTGAGCTTCTCGGAACCCATCCCGGTACTCTCGCCCGTCTTGTCCGCCTCGAGGGGAGCGTGGCGCCGCCGTCGAAGGGCTTCACGCTCCTCGTCCGGAATCGTCATCGACTCGGCGAGCACGGCGGCGAGCGCGTCCACTTGAGTGTTGTCGATGTCAGCGCGGAAGAGCCACCGGATGCTCTCGTCGCGTGTGATGAGGTCGATCGCCAAGCACTCACTCTTGTCCTGAGTTGCTGCTCGGACGTATCGCACTCGGTCGACCGGAATTTCCTGACGGATCTCGCCCTGCTCGAGGAAGGCGTTCGTCTTGGTCGTGATGATGCGGCGGTCCGTGACGGCGACCAGGGTCTTCGCCGCAGCCTTGTCCCTAGCTGCCGCCAACTTCTCCTTCGCCCCGCCGATGATCGCGGAAAGCGGACCGAGGGCATCGGGCTGGTCAGCGAAGCCAAGGACACGCAGGGTCTCACCGTCCTCGACGTACCACCGCAGGATGCGAAGGTACGGCTTGAGATCCAGCGATTCGGGCGTGCAGACGACTTCCGGAGCCTCGAGCGGAGGGGCCGGCGGACGAAGGGCGTCGGCGAGAGGCTCGATCGCCTCCAGAAGACGGGCGGAGGTCTGGCGAGCCGCCTTCGAGTCTTTCCGCTTCCCCGGCAGTGACTGTGACAGTGTCTCGCGTCCAGGGAGTTCCGCGACGATGCGCAGCTCCCGCGTCAGCGCGTCGACGAGGCGCGTCGTCTCGGCGAGAGCGGACCCCAGCTCCGTGCGAGTGTCGCGCGCGATGACGTCGACGAGCCGGGCTTCATCTGCGTCTTCGCGTCCTGCGGTTCTCGCCTTACCGGCGCGGAGCGCCTGGTAGCCGGTCCATGCCTTGAGAGAGGACAGCAGGGCGTGGGCGTCGAAGAGGATCGCCTCGGCGTTCGTCTGAAGGTACTCACGGAGGCGGCGTGTGTCGCCCTGATCGATCTGCCCGACGTGACCACGGACGTTCCGTCGGTACAGGTCGAGCTGCTTATTCAGCGACGACTCGTTACCCGCGACGTTCTCCCACAGGGAGGCGGGGACCGATCCGACCGCTCGCGCCTGGTCGATCGCGCGCTCGACGGTGGTGACCAGACCTGTCAGTTCGGCCCACTGCTCGGTGCGGATGGTAGTGAGTACCTGGCTCGTCAGCGCGATGTTGGTCCTCACGAGGCCCGTGATCTCACTCAGCTGCATCTGAAGGGCGACCATGGCCAGCGCCGGCCCGAGCGTTGCGGCGTTCTGCGCCATGCTCACGGACGTCACGGGGATGAGGCGGGCTTGAGCGACGATTTTGCCGTTGACGAACACTGCCCCAAGGTTCGCGCCATCTTTGACGGCGAGCGTTCCGCCTGCCTTCAGCAGGGCCTGTGTCGCGCTGCTGATCCTGTAGAGCCCCTGCACACCGGCGCACGCGTTGGCGAAGCTGCCGGCGACGGTTGCCGCGTTCCCGATCGAGGCGAGGGCTGTGGAGATCTTCTCGCGGTCGGCGGACGGCACGAGCCCGAAGTCGACCAGATCGGACTCGAGCTCCGCCGGGACCTCACCAAGGACGACAGCAACCCCTGGGAGCACCTCCGCCAGGAGCGTAGATGCCGTCACCGAGTCGGTGTCCGAGTCGGGTGTCGGATCGTCCACAAGGGGTGAGTCGGCGGTATCGCTCTGGCCGTTCTGCTCTGGTTCGGCGATCTCCGTCGATTCCGAAGGGGCCTGCATTCGGTTTCCTCCCCACGAGGGCGCGCAACGGCCGTGCGTCGTCGGCGCTCGCTGCCGAAGTCTACGGCTCGGTGACCTGTGGTTCGGTGGCAACTGACTCAACTTCTGTGGCAGTTCGGCTACGTGTCCACTCTTGAGCACAAGGCGCTGAACCTGACCGTCGACGACGGGCCACGGAGGTCGGAGATGGCCGGCGTCCGGCGGCTGGCCCGGGGGAGGGCAGCCGGTGGGCAGGTGCCTTCGGCCATCACCGGGCAGCCGTGTCCCGTCCGTGGCGCGCGACCGGGGCCCGGATTCGACGAGCCGGGTACCGATGTCCAAGGTGGGCGTTACTTTTGTCACTGATCGTCACAGCGCTTTCGCCGACTGTCACGGCACTGCGTATCCGGCGATCCCGGTAACCGCCCTCCGCCACGCCGCCGGAGACCGGCCGCGCGGCGCCTCCCTGGACCACTTCCGCCGACCGGGCCACCGTTCAGGACCTGTTCATCCGGGCGCCTCGTGCTGCCGGTGCTCACCCTCGAGCAAGCCCAGCCGACCTGATGCACCCACCCGGTCCGGCGGCCCTGGCCTTCCGGTCCGGCCCCTCCCTCCGGGCACAGAAGGGAGGGGCCGGTCCCGTGCGCTACCGCGCCGGCGTCGCGACCGGCGCCGGCGCGTAGCCGGTGGGCCGGGCAGTGAACGTGCCGCGGCCCTGGGTGCGGCTGCGCAACCGGGTCGCGTAGCCGAACAGTTCGGCCAGCGGCACGGTGGCGGTGACGACCGCCGCGCCCGCGCGGGTGACCGAGCCGGTCACCTTCCCGCGCCGGGCGGCGAGATCGCCGAGCACGCCACCGACCGCGTCCTCGGGCACGGTGACCGTGACCTCGACGACCGGCTCCAGCAGGACCATCGCGCAGGCACGCAGGGCCTCCCGCAGACCGAGGCGGCCGGCCGTGCGGAACGCCGTGTCCGAGGAGTCCTTCACATGGGTCGCCCCGTCGGTGAGCGTGACACGCAGCCCGGTAACCGGGTGCCCGCCGAGCGGGCCCTCGGCGAGGGCGTCCCGGCAGCCGGCCTCGACCGCCCGCACGTACTCCTGCGGCACGCGCCCGCCGACGACGGCCGAGCGGAAGTCGAAGACACCCTCTTCGTACGGCTCCACGTCGAGGACGACGTGCGCGAACTGCCCTGCTCCCCCGTCCTGTTTGACGTGCCGGAACACCAGCCCGGACACGCCCCGGCCGACGGTCTCCCGGTAACTGACCCGTGGCCGCCCGACGTTGACCTCCAGACCCAGTTCGCGCCGGAGCTTCTCCACCGCCACCTCCAAGTGCAGTTCACCCATGCCCGACAGCACGGTCTGCCCGGTCTCCGGGTCGGTTCGCACGACCAGCGAGGGATCCTCCTCGGTCAGCCGCGCCAGCCCCGACACCAGCCGGTCGGTGTCACCGGCCCGGCGGGACTCGACCGCGACCGACACCACCGGCTCGGGCACACCGGGCGGTTCCAGGACGAGCGGAGCGTCCGGTGCGCACAAGGTCGAGCCGACGCGGGCCGACTTCAGCCCGACCACGGCGACGATGTCCCCGGCGACGGCCCGGTCCAGCGGGGCGTGCCGGTCGGCCTGGACGCGCAGGATCCGCCCGATCCGCTCCGTGCGCCGCGCGGTCGCGTCCCACAGGGTGTCTCCCTTCTCGATGGTGCCCGCGTAGATCCGCAGATAGGTCAGCCGCCCCGTGGAGGTGGCGTGCACCTTGAACGCGAGGGCGGCCGCGGGTGCCGTGGGGTCGGCGGGCCGCTCCTGCTCCGCTCCGTCGAGCGTGCCCCGGACCGGCGGCACGTCCAGCGGCGACGGCAGATAGGCCACGACCGCGTCGAGCAGCGGCTCGACACCGCGGTTGCGGTAGGCGGAGCCGCACAGCACGACCACGCCGTCACCGTCCCGGGTCACCTGGCGCAGCGCCGAGGAGAGGGTCTCCTCGGCGAGCGTGCCGGTGTCGCAGAACTCCTCCAGTGCGCCCGGGTGCAGTTCCGCCACGGCCTCCTCCAGCGACCGGCGGCGCTCACGGGCCGCGGCCCGCAGCTCGTCGGGCACGGGCACGTTCTCGACGGTGCCGTCATCGGTCCACAGCAGCGCGCGCATGCGTACCAGGTCGACGACACCGGTGAAGGTGTCCTCCGCGCCGATCGGCAGCTGTACGACCAGGGGCGCCGGGTGCAGTCGCGCGCGGATCGACGCCACGGCCGCGTCGAGGTCGGCCCCGGCGCGGTCCATCTTGTTGACGAACGCGATCCTCGGCACGCCGTGCCGGTCGGCCTGCCGCCATACCGACTCGCTCTGCGGCTCCACCCCGGCCACCGCGTCGAACACGGCCACCGCACCGTCGAGCACCCGCAGCGCACGCTCCACCTCGTCGGCGAAGTCGACATGCCCCGGGGTGTCGATGAGGTTGATCCGGTGACCGTCCCAGGCGCAGCTCACCGCCGCGGAGAAGATGGTGATGCCCCGGTCGCGCTCCTGCGGGTCGAAGTCGGTGACGGTGGTGCCGTCGTGGACCTCGCCGCGCTTGTGCGTGGTTCCGGTGGCGAACAGGATCCGTTCGGTGACGGTGGTCTTGCCGGCGTCGACATGGGCGAGGATGCCGAGGTTGCGGACGACGGCGAGCGGGTTGACTGGGGTGCGCACGGCCCGGGGCCTTTCGGTGCGATCAGGAAAAGGGCAGCGCGATTCCAGGGCGAAACGGACAGGTGTCCCCCGAACCTGACAGCACGTCAGGATCTTCGGGTGTCAGACGTTCGTCCCGGTCAGCCGGTGCCGCCGCGCAGCGGGCACCGGGGCGACGAGGACACGAGGATCACCTCGTAGCGCGGCAGGGAGACGGCAGCGGTGTGGTCACGCATGGCCGTCTCCCTTCATCCGTCGCGAGGGTGCCCGGCGCTCGGTAGTGGGCGGCGCCGGGTACCTGCGTGAGTGTAGGGGGACCGGGTGGAACGGGGCCAGGGATTATTCCGGCGGGGCCGGGGTGTCGTGGGTGCGGCAGATCGCCCGGACGTCGAGTCCCAGTTGGCCCGTCGGGCCGATCACCGCGATGCCCCGGGCCGGCATGGAACGCGGGTTGACGTGCCGGCTCCGGGCCGGGTGTCTCCTTACGAGGCTGTCAGGACCGTTCCGTGAAGGCGTCCGTGTGTTCGGCGGCCCACTGGGCGAAGGTGCGCGCCGGGCGGCCGGTGACCTTCTCGACGGTGCCGGAGACCGTCCTGCCCACCTCCGGGGTGTTCCCGTACGCCTCGAGCAGGAAGCCGATGACGTCCTCGGGAAGGCCTGCCGTCCGCCACTGCGCGAGGGCCTGCTCCTCGGTCAGTTCGACCAGGGCTATCTCGCGGCCGACGGCGGAGGCGATCGTCTTCACCTTGTCGCCGATGGTGAGCACCTCGGGGCCGGTGATCACGTACTCCTGGCCGCCGTGCCCCTCCTCCGTGAGCGAGACGGCCGCGACGGCGCCGATGTCGCCCTCGTGGACCATGGCGCTCAGCCGGTCGACGAACGGCTCCCGCACCTCGCCCGAGGTCACGATCCCGTCCGCCCACTCCAGGGCGTTGGCCATGAACTCGACCGGCATGAGCACCGTCCAGTCCACGCCGTCGCCGGTGCGCACCGCGTCCTCCAGCGGGGTGGGGCCGCCGCCGTGCAGCACGGTGACGCGGCGGACCCCGGCCGCACGGGCGAGTTCCAGGATGCGGGGGCCGGTCTCCAGCGGGCTGAAGGCGGCACCGCCGAAGGTGATCAGGTGGAGGCCGGTGATTCCCTTCAGGGCCGGGGCCAGGCCGTCCGGCTCGGTGAGGTCGCCCTGGACGACCTCGACCCCCGCCGGGAAGGCGGCGTTCGCGGCGTCGCGTGTCAGGGCACGCACCTGGTGCCCCCGGTCGAGCAGTTCGGCGACGACCTGACGGCCGACGGTTCCGGTGGCGCCGGTGACAAGAATCCTCTGCGTCTGAGTCATGCCTCGACCCTACGAAGGCTTGCGGTCACCTTCTGTCCGCAAGGACCGGGCGGGGCTGCGCTTGCGGTCGTCGACCGGGGTGTCATCGTTGCGGCGGGCGCAGCGCTGTCAGGTCGTCCGGAAGCAGCTCCGGGTGGTAGGCCGCGAGGGCCGCGCCGCCGAGCCACCAGCCGCGGTGGACCAGGGCATGGCAGAGGCCGGGGTCGAGGCGGTCGAACACGGTCGGGACGAGCGCGAGATGGCGGCCGTCGAAGTCCGGGTGTTCGGGGAAGGCCGCGCGCCAGCGGCGCAGGGTGTCCGGGCCGCCCGCCGGGAAGTGGGTGGAGAGCTGGACGAGGATTCCGCGGCGGGCACCGCGCGGCAGTTCACCGTCCGGGCCCGAGGCCCTCGCGCGCTCGAAGCGTTCGACGACGGCACGGGTCCGCAGCGTGGTGCTCTGCCGGTACAGCATCGAGTTCGCGCGGGCCAGGTCCCGGACCACCGGGACGCGCCCGTACACGCCGGGGCGCAGCAGGCCTCCGGCGTTGAGGACGCACAGGAAGGTGTGCCGGTAGCGGTCCCCGTCGATGGCCTCCAGGCCGGTGTTGTCGTACGTACCGCCGTCGAGCAGGGCGGGCGGGCGGGTGGCGCACGGGAAGGGGTCCTGGTCGAGGACGACGGGCGGGAACGCGCCGGGGACCGCGGCGGAGGCCGACACGGCCCGGCTCAGCCGCAGCCGCGAGCCGGCCGTGGAGGCCAGACCGATGGTGTAGTCCCCGTACACGTCGCGTTCGAAGGTGAAGCGGGCACCGGTGGTCAGGTTGGCCGCGTTGACGATCCAGCGCACCTCGGGGTCCAGGCGCTCCAGTTCGGTCTCCCGCAGGAACCACTCGTCGAGACGTCCGGCCAGGAGGTCCGTACGGGTCGAGGGGCCGAGGGTCCGCCACAGGCCGTGGACAAGGGCACGCTTGAGGGAGCGGGAGGAGACGCGGTCGACAACGGGTGCGACGACCTGCTCGTCGACGGCGCGTGCGGTGAAGTTCTCCCGCCGCAGCGCGGGCCAGGCGGCGGCCAGGCAGCCGTTGGCTATCGAACCGCCCGACACGGACGAGGAGTACCGCAGCCGGGAGAGCAGCCCGGTGTCGGCCAGCAGCCGCACGAAGCCCAGGGCGGCGAGGGTGGCGCGGAATCCGCCGCCGGACAGGGCGAGCGCGACCGGGTGCGCGGTGGCGGGCGGTTCGGCGGGGCGGAGCGTGTCACCGCAGGGACGCGCCGTGAGACCGGTGCCGGCGGCGGGCGAGTCGACGGCCCACTGCGGACCGCCGGCCGGCACGGCGCCGGCCGGGGGCGCGGAAGGGGCGGGGGCCTGCCGGGAGGTGGTCATGGCGGCTCTCCGATCGTGATGAGGAGGGCTTGCTCGGCGGGCGCCCGGACGTCGATGCCGAAGGCGCGGCCTTCTCTCAGACGCGCCAGTTCCTCCTCGGCGAAGGGGATGGGGTTGGTCAGGTGGACGACGTACGCGTCGTCCGGTGCCCGGGACTCGACGAGCCAGCGCAGGGTGTCCTCGCTGGGGTGGTGGTGGCGGACGCCGTCAGCGGATATGACGTAGTGGTCGGCCCGCACCTGCTCGAAGAAGCCTGCTTCCACGTTGCGGTCGCTGCCGTGGTGCGGCAATTTCAGCAGGTCGACGTGGAGGGGTTCCGAGTCGTCGAGCAGGCCCAGTGCGCGCAGCCCCGACAGGACGCGGTCGCCGCGGGCGTCACCGGTGAGCAGGGCGGTGCGGCCCGCGTGGCGCAGCAGCAGGACGATGCTGGAGAGGTTCGGCACCGACCCGTCGGTGTATCCCGCGGTGATGACATCGGGATCGCCACGCTGTTTCGCCTTGCGCCACCGCTCCTCCAGTTCCTCCAGCGCTTCCTCGTCCGGCGCGACGACCGTGACGTCCAGGCCGTCGAGGACGGCCTCGGCGCCTTCGGTGAGCGGGCCGCCGAACGGGGTGTTGCCCTCCAGGTGCAGCGCGGTCGCCGCGTTGCGGATGTCGCGGCCCTGGTGGTAGCTCGCCCCGACCGCCGCGTCCGTGGCGGCGCGTTCGAGGAGGGGCCGGACGGAGGCGCTCAGCCCGGGGGCGCGCCGGTCGACGAGTTCCTCCACCGAGTTGAACCACAGGGCGTCCACCGCGTACGGCAGGGCGTCGCCGTCCTGCTGGGCCTGTCTCATGTCGCGGAAGAGCCGGACGAGCCCGCCGGCGTGGTCGTCGTCGACGTGGGAGAGGCACACGACGTCGAGGTGCGGCGGGTCGCCGCCGTCCGGTCCGCCGAGCCGGCGCAGCCGGCCTCGGAGCGTGGCCCGGTAGACGCCGCCGGGGCCGCCGTCGACGAGCATGACCCGCCCGTCGGGTGAGCCCCAGTGGACGAGGAAGCAGTCGCCGTGGCGAGCGTCCAGAAAATCGAAGGTGAGCATGTCGGCTCCTGGCTGGTGGGCCGATCCGTCAGACGGACTGAATGGCGCGCAGCACGTCGACGAGCCCATGGCCCTGGAAGTGGCGTTCGCGAGCCAGGTCCGTCGCCGTGGCGCACAGGATCTCCTTCACGCGTTCCGGGCGCCCGATCAACTCCCGGTTGCGGGCCAGCAGCATGGCCGCGGCTCCGCTGACATGGGCCGCCGCCTGACTGGTGCCGTGCATGGCGGCGATGCCTTCCCCGGGAATGGGGCCGTCGATGTCCTCCCCGGGCGCCACCAGGTCGGGCTTGGGCCGCCCGTCGCCGGTGGGTCCCCGGCTGGAGAAGTAGCTGACGCCGTGGCGGTGCGGGTTGCTGCGGTGGGTGGAGCCGACGGTGATGACGGACTCCGCGTTTCCGGGGTCTGAGATGCTGATGTCCTGGTAGTCGGCGCCCACGGTCCGCGCGGTGCCGGCGAACCCCGCGTTGCCGGCCGCGGTGACGACCACGACGCCCGACCGTGTCAGACGGTCGCATTCGACGCACACGGGTGTCCACCCGGTGGAGTGGCTGGCGACATCGTGCGGGACCGACAAGCTGATGTTGACCCCGGCGACGATGAGGCGCCCGGCGTGCTCGTTGATGTGACGGATCGCCTGCAACGCGGTGACGATGGAGAATTCATCACCCCCTCCGTCGTCGTCGAGGACTCGGAAGTCGTAGAGCCGGATGCGTGGGCAGATGCCGCGGAAGTCCAGATCCGGCCACCAGCCGCCGATGATGCCGGCGATGTGGGTGCCGTGCTGGTCGCCGGGCGGTGGCCGTGCGGGCTGTTCCGGGGCCGGGGTGGTCTCGACGGACGGCAGGGCGGCCGCCCAGTTGACGAGGCCGCCCACGAGCACGTCGGCGGAGAGTTTCTCCCGTACGCCGGTGAAGTCGAAGGAGCGGGCGATGCGCGTCTCGAGTTGCTGCGGTGTCGAGCCGGTGGTGTCCCAGTCGTGGAAGGCGGGGTGCCGCGGGTCGATGCCGCTGTCGACCACGGCCCAGCCGATGGAGGCGGTGTCGACCGAGAAGACCTGCTCCGCCGCGTCGGCTTTGATGGTCCGGCGGGACCGTACGACCGCTCCGGTCGCGGGCCGGTTCGTCGTCACGGATACGACGGGGTACTTCTGTCTCCGGTCGGCCACCCGCCCGGCGGGTGCGTGCGGCCGGCGCACGGGGCCGGTGTCCATGACGACGGCGTCCAGCATGTCGACGAGCACGCCGGTCACGGCCCGTTCCCCTGTCTCACCCCGGTCCAGGTCCGGCCTCGCGTTCCGCACGATGCGGTGCAGCAGCCTCAACAGCCAGGTGACGTGGCGGCCGCGCTCCTGCCGGCGCTCCATGCTGTCGTGGATCTCGCTGGTGGCCGGGGTCCTGACGTGTCCTGCGAGGGCCGCTTCGATGCCTTCGGTCCCGCCGTTGCGGGCGAGTTCGTGGGCGACGCGCACCGCACCGGCCAGACTGGTCAGGGGCAGGACGTCGCTGACGAGTTCCTTCAGGGTCAGCTGCGCCGCCACGAAACTGCCGGCGGCGATCGGACGGCACTTCTCCATCAGCCCGCGGCTCTGGAAACGCTCCAGTACGTGCTCGACGCCGTACTCCTCGCGGATCGCGAGAATCAGGTCCTGCCGTCCCCGCTCTCCCGCCCGGACCACGGCCCCCGGGCCGTCGGCGTCCCTCGGCGAGGACGGTGGCCGGGCGAACGCCAGCCACACGTCGAAGTGCACGGGGCAGTAGGTGGCCCACAGGACAGGGACGGGACCATCCCCGTAGAACACCGTTGAGAGGTCGGCTCGGTCCATGTGGACTCCCGGTGCGCGTGGGTGCGGCCCTGCACAGGGCGGTGGGAGACAGCAGCAGCCGGAGGGCCTGCTTTCATCATCCGCCCTGGTCATGGGCGCTGCAACCGCACGTCCGGCCGCGCCGGCACCTTCGGTCGGATCGCGTCCACGCCGCCCGCGGGCTCTCCTGACCCCGCCTCTGAGGGGTCTGCGGGCCCGGGGATCTCCGGCTGACGACGGCAGCGCTGACGCCACATCAAGCACGGTGTGGTGATGTCACCGTCACCACGGGTGCGGGCGTACCGGCTGACGGCGGTCCCTACGCCGTCAAGGGCGGCCCGCCCTCGTACGCCGCGAGCAGTACGCCCCGCACCCCCTCCGCCGTCACCTCGCGCGGGTTGGCGTACGGTTCGCCCGCGACACGGGCCGCCGCCGGTGTCACGTCGGCCTCCGTGAAGCCCAGTTGGGCGAGGGAACGCGGTGCGCCGAGGCGGCCGGCCAGGTCCCACAGGGCGCGGGGCACGTCGTCGGCGCCGAGGGCGCGGCGCAGTACGGTCACCGCCTGTGGTGCTGCGGGGGCGTTGTGGGCGAGGGCGTAGGGCAGGACGACGGTGTGGGTCTCGGCGTGGGGCAGGCCGTATGTGCCGCCGAGGACGTGGCACAGCTTGTGGTGCAGCCCCATCGTGGTCGTGCCGAGGCACGCGCCGCACAGCCACGCCGCGTACAGTGCCCGGCTGCGCGCGTCGAGGTTCTCCGGGTCGCCGGCCAGCCGCGGCAGCGCCTCGGCCATCGCCCGCACGCCCTCCTCCGCCATGACCGGGACCAGCGGTGAGACGTCCGGCGCGTACAGCGCCTCGACGGCGTGCGCGAGCGCGTTGATCCCGCTGGTCACGGTCAGCGGTACGGGCAGGGAAAGGGTGAGCGTGGGGTCGTAGACGACGCTGCGGGGCTGGACGACCGGGTCGCGGCCGGTGCGTTTGGTGCCGTGCTCGGTCAGGCCCCACACCGGGGTCATCTCGGAGCCCGAGTAGGTCGACGGCACCGCGATCAGCGGCAGTTGGGTGCGCAGGGCGATCGCCTTGCCGAGCCCGATCGCCGAGCCGCCCCCGACCGCGACGCAGCCGTCCGCCCCGGCCGCCCGGACGGCTTCGACGGCCCGGTCGGCGTCCTCGACGGGCACGTGCATCCGCGCCTCGGCGTGCAGTCCCGCGCACCTGTCGCCGAGGGCGTCCGCCACCGTCCGGGCCACGCGCTCGCCCCGGCTGCCGCACACCACCAGCAGCCGCCTCAGGCCGAGGCGCGCCGCCTCGCCCGGGGTGGCGGTGACGGCCGCGCCGGGCCGGAACACGATTCGCACGGGCCGGGTCTCGTATGTGAACTGCTCCTGGAACGTCATGCGGTCCGCTCCAGGACGAGGTCGAAGCGGGCATGCCGGAAGGGGTTCTCCACACCGAACTCGCGGGCCAGCGAGGGGTCGTCCGTCGCCGTGAAGTCCTGCACCAGGCTCTGCTTCACGGCGAACACCGCGTCGGAGTCGAGGTAGTCGCCCCCGGCCACGAAGATGTGCGTGGTGACGGGCGTGTGGCCTTCGGCCGCGGCGATGAAGTGGATGTGCGCGGGGCGGTAGGGGTGCCGCCCGGTCGCCCGCAGCAGCCCGCCCACGGGGCCGTCGGTGGGGATCGGATACGCCGCCGGGACGCAGGTGCGGAACCAGAAGCGGCCCTCGGAGTCGGCGGTGAACAGTCCGCGTCCGTTGCCCGCGGGCTGGACGCCGGGCTGCTGTACGTCGTAGTAGCCCTTGTCGTCGGCCTGCCAGACGTCGACGACGGCACCGGGCAGCGGGGTGCCGTCCGCGGACCGCACCCGGCCGCTGACGACGCACCTGGCGCCGCCGCCCACCAGGTCGATGTCGTCGCCGAGCGCGCGGACCGGCGACTCGGTCATATGGAAGGGGCCGAGCACGGTCGACTCGGTGGCGCCGGCCGCGCGATGGCCGTTGACGGTCTCCACGAGCATGGAGAGGCCCAGCACGTCCGACAGCAGGATGAACTCCTGCCGGGTGTCGGTGCAGGCCCGGCCGGTCGACGTCAGGAAGGCGATCGCCCGCTCCCACTCCTCCTGGGTGAGGCGGGTCTCACGCGCGAAGTCGTGCAGATGGCGGACGAGGCCGGTGAGCAGTTCACGCAGCCGCGGGTCGGCGGTCCCGCGCAGGCTGGCCAAAGCCTGCTCGGTGACGCCGGTCCCGGTCGCATCGGTGGTCATCCCGGCTCCTCGTCGTCGATGTCCGCTTCCTCCATGATGGCGTGCCCAGGCATGCCCGAGCATGCGCCGCAGCGCGTCCGTGAGCGGTTCTCCGCGTCCGGAGCGGCGGAGAAGTGCCGGAAGGCGACGAAACCGTCGGGACGGACGAGAAGGGCGCCCGCGCCGGAGATATCGCGCCGGCGTGCCCAGGCGCCGTAGGGGCGCCGTCCGGGACGGACCGGCCGGGCGACGCTGTACCGCAAGCTGCGGAGCTACCGGCGCTGAGCCGCAGGCACGCACAAACAGCTCGGGCGGGTCGAGATGATCTCGACCCGCCCGAGCTGGTCTGTGTCCGAGGGGGGACTTGAACCCCCACGCCCGATAAAGGGCACTAGCACCTCAAGCTAGCGCGTCTGCCATTCCGCCACCCGGACCAGGTGTCTGCCGCCTTGCAAGGGTGTTCCCCGCGGCGACACGGACAACAATACCAAGCTTTCGGAGTGCCTTTCACCTGCGTTTCCGTCCGCCTGGCGGGGGTCCGGGCCCTCGCGCTCCGATACCTCTAGGGTCACACCATGAGTGACTGGATGGTTACGCGGAGCTCCTCGGCGGGGCGTCGCCCGCGCGCGCTGTCGCCGCTCAGGGAGCATCTGCGGGACACGTTCTGGTTCGCCCCGACCGCGGCGATGGTGAGCGTCTTCGTGATCTGGGTGGGGGCGCAGGCGCTCGACACGGTCGTCGTCGACACGCTCCAGGAGGACCGGGACTACGAGACGCTCGACGAGCTGCTGCGGTTCGCGGACGACGCGAAGGCCGTGGTGAACGCGGTCGGCTCGGCGATGATGACCTTCATCGGTGTGGTCTTCAGCATCTCGCTGGTCGCCGTGCAGATGGCGAGCGGGCAGTTCACCCCGCGCGTGGTGCGGCTCTTCGTCCGGAGCCGGATCACCAAGGCGACCTTCGCGGTCTTCCTGGCGACCTTCGTGCTGACCTTGCTGGTCCTGACGAGCTTCGACAGTGTCGACGACCCCCGGGCCGTCACATCGGTGCCTCTGGTGCAGTCGGTTCTCACCCTCTGCATGGTCGGGCTGAGCCTGCTGCTCTTCGTGCTGTACGTGAACGCCACCCTGCGGCTGATGCGGATCAGCCATGTGATCGCGCGGATCGCCTCGGAGTCGTTCCGGGTGGCCGCCTCGATGCCCGTGCCGGTGGGCGGGCAGGAGGCTTCGGGCCTCGGCGCCGAGACCGCGTGGGTGCCGCACGAGGGCCGGGCGGGGGTGCTGCGGGACGTGCACATCGCGCGGTTGGTGCGGGTGGCGCGCAAACACGGGGTGGTGCTGCGGCTGATCCCTCGGATCGGTGACTTCGTGGTGCCCGGTATGCCGGTTCTGGCGGTGCACGGCGGGCCGGTGCCGCCGCGCAGGGTGCTGCGGTACGCGATCTCGGTGGGGGTGGAGCGGACCTACCACCAGGATCTCGGTTTCGGGCTGCGCCAGTTGTCCGACATCGCGCTGCGCGCCCTGTCCTCGGCGATCAACGATCCGACGACCGCCGTGCAGGCGCTGGACCGTATCGTCCAGTTCCTGGCGGCGCTGAGCCGGCGCCCGCTGGACGCCGCCCTGCACCGGGACCGGGCCGGTGCGGTGCGGTTGGTGCAGCCGGTGCCGGGGTGGACCGAGCTGGTGGATCTCGGGTTCACCGAGGTACGGGTCTGTGCCGTCGGGAGTCCGCAGGTCTCCCGGCGCATGCTGGCCGGACTGGACGACCTGCTTCTGCTCGCCCCGCCGGAACGCCGTAAGCCGCTGCTGCGCCATCGCGAACTGCTCCGGCAGGCCGTCGACCAGACCGCGCCGACCGCGTCGGACCGGGAGTTCGCCCTGCGCCCGGACCGGCAGGGGATCGGCTGAGAGACGCCCGGCGCGCTCGGGCACGAGCGGCAAACGGCCAGGCCCGGCACGCGAGGGGGAACCGGATCCGGCCCACCCGGGACGGGAGGGAGCGGTGGCGGAGCGGTGGGGCTGCCGGGCAGGGCCGGAGCGTCGGACCGCGCTCGGCGTCCGACGCCGGCAGCCACGGGGCGGACGGCGTGGCGAACCGGCGTCGGACACGCCCCCCTCGTCAGGGCAGCAGCTGGTATTCCGGGAAGTTCCCCGGCAGCCGCTCCCCCTGCGGTCCCCGCGTCACCGCGCGCACCAGCAGGTCGCCGCCGACGAACGCGCCGCGCCAGGACGCCCCGAGCCCGCCGAACAGCTCGTGGCGATCACCCCGGGAGCGGGGCGCGCCGTGGCCGACCTTGAACGCGCGGATGTGCGGGGCTAGCCGGTCGTACGTCGCCCGGTCGTCCGTGGACAGCGTGGCGACCAGCGCGCCGTTGGAGGCGTTCATCGCGGCCAGCAGCTCCGCCTCCGTGTCGACCAGGACGATCGTGTCGACCGGGCCGAACGGCTCCGCGTGGTGCAGCGGAGAGGACGAGGGCGGGTTGAGGAGCGTGACCGGCTGGACGTAGGCGGCGGTGTCCTGGCCGGGCAGGAAGCGGGCGTCGTCGGGCGTGGCGCGGTGCAGTGGTACGGCGCCGCGCTCGATCGCCTCGGCGACCTGGTCCCGCAGCTCCTTCGCCTTGGCCGCGTTGATCACCGGCCCGAAGTCCAGCTCCGGGTACGGGTCGTCCCGTTGCTCCACGGCGAGCGGATGCCCGACTCTGAGCGTGCGCACCGCCGGGAGGTACGCCGCCAGGAACGCGTCGAACAGGTGCCGCTGGACGACGAAGCGCGGGTACGCCGTGCAGCGCTGCTTGCCGTAGTCGAAGAGCTTGGGGATCACCGCGGTGAGGGTGTCCCAGTCCGAGTAGTTCCAGATGCCCCAGGTGTTGAGTCCTTCCTGTTCGAGTACGTGTCGTTTGCCGAGGTCGGTGACGGCCGTGGCCACGGCGGCGCCGGTGTCGCGGCCGCCGACGAAGGAGACGCAGCCGATCTCGGGCGCCCGCACCAGCGCCTGGGACAGCTCGCCTCCGCTGCCGCTGACGAGCGTCACGGGAATCCCCTCGCGGGCGGCGAGGGCACAGGCCAGCGTCAGGCAGGCGACACCGCCGTCGGTCGGGGTCTTGGCGATGACCGCGTTGCCTGCCAGTGCCTGGACCAGCATTGCGTGAACGAGCACGCTCATCGGGTAGTTCCAGCTCGCGATGTTGGAGACCGGTCCGTCCAGCGGGGCCCGGCCGGCGAGCATCGGTTCGATGCCGTCGACGTACCAGCGGACCCCGTCGATGGCCCGGTCGACGTCCGCCTGGGCGAGCCGCCAGGGCTTGCCGATCTCCCAGACGAGCAGGAGTGCGAGCAGGCCGCGGTGTTCGGCGAGCGCGTCGAGGGTGGCGGCGACCCGCGCCCGGCGCTCCTCCAGAGGCAGGTGCCGCCAGGCGCGGTGCTGGTCGAGTGCGGCGCACACGGCCCGGTGCGCGGTGGTCCCGTCCAGGCGTGGCGGACCGGCGATCGGGCTGCCGTCGACCGGGCTGACGGCGGGCAGGACCCGGCCGTCCTCCTGCCAGGCGCTGTTCCAGAGGTTGAGGACCCGGTCGTCGCGGAAGGCCTCGGGGGCGACGGCGAGGCAGCGCCGCCACGCGTCGGGCCAGGACGTGCCGGTCTTGAGGGTGAGGGTGGGTGCCATGGGGTTGCTCCGCTCTCGGTGCACAGTCGGGGGCGGGGAATCGGCGTGAGTGGCCTGCTAGCGGCCTTCGAGTCGGGCGAGCATGGTGGCCGGCCCGGTTACCGGCCTTCGAGAGTCGGGCGAGCATGGTGGCGGCCCGGCTAGCGGGATTCGAGTCGCGCGAGCATGGCGGTGGCCCGGCTAGCGGCCTTCGAGTCGTGCGAGCACCAGTTTCGCCGTCTCGGTCGGTGTGCCGCCCACGCTCACTCCGACCGCCTCCAGGGCCTCTTTCTTCGCGGCGGCCGTGCCGGAGGAGCCCGACACGATCGCGCCGGCGTGCCCCATGGTCTTGCCCTCGGGTGCGGTGAATCCGGCGATGTAGCCGACGACCGGCTTGGTGACGTGCTCGCGGATGTACGCCGCCGCGCGTTCCTCCGCGTCGCCGCCGATCTCGCCGATGAGGACGATCAGTTCGGTGTCGGGGTCGTCCTGGAAAGCGGCGAGGCAGTCGATGTGCGTGGTGCCGACGACGGGGTCGCCGCCGATGCCGACACAGGTGGAGAAGCCGATGTCGCGCAACTCGTACATGAGCTGGTACGTCAGCGTGCCGGACTTGGAGACCAGTCCGATGCGGCCCGGTTCGGTGATGTCGGCCGGGATGATGCCGGCGTTGGACTGGCCGGGCGTGATGAGGCCTGGGCAGTTGGGGCCGACGATGCGGGTGCCCTTGTCCTGGGCGTACGCGGTGAAGGCGACGGAGTCGTGGACGGGGATGCCCTCGGTGATGACGACCGCGAGGCCGATGCCGGCGTCGGCGGCTTCGACGACGGCCGCCTTGGCGAAGGCGGGCGGCACGAAGACCACGGTGACGTCCGCTCCGGTCGCGCGCATCCCGTCGGCGACCGAGCCGAAGACGGGCACGGCCATGGGGGCGCCTCCCAGGCCCTTCAGTCGCTGGTGGACGTCGAAGTCGACGGTGCGGCCCGCCTTGCGCGGGTTGACGCCACCGACGACGTTCGTTCCGGCCTCCAGCATCCGCCGGGTGTGCTTCATGCCCTCGCCGCCGGTCATGCCTTGGACGAGGACCCTGCTCTCCTTGGTGAGGTAGATGGCCATGGCGTTCCCTCTCCTCAGGCCGTGGTGGCGAGTTCGGCGGCACGGGCGGCGGCGCCGTCCATGGTGGTGACCTGCTGGACCAGCGGGTGGGCGTGCTCGTCGAGGATGGCCCGGCCCCGGGCCGCGTTGTTGCCGTCGAGACGCACGACGAGCGGCTTGGTCAGCCGGACGGTGTCCAGCGCCCGGACTATGCCGTCGGCGACCGCGTCGCAGGCGGTGATCCCGCCGAAAACGTTGACGAAGACTGATTTCACGGCCGGGTCGGAGAGGATGACCGCCAGCCCGTCCGCCATCACCTGGGCGCTCGCACCGCCGCCGATGTCGAGGAAGTCGGCCGGTCGCGCGCCGCACCCCGCGACCACGTCGAGCGTCGACATGACGAGGCCGGCGCCGTTGCCGATGATGCCGACCTCGCCGTCCAGCTTGACGTAGTTGAGGCCCTTCGCGGCGGCGGCCGCCTCGAGAGGGTCGTCGTGCCCGGTGTCGTCCGCGCCCCAGCGTGCCTGCCGGAAGCGGGCGTTGTCGTCAAGAGTGACCTTGCCGTCGAGGGCCAGGATCCGGCCCTCCTTCGTGCGGACGAGCGGGTTGACCTCGACGAGGAGGGCGTCCTCGCGGACCAGGACCTGCCACAGGCGTACGAGCACGTCGACGGCCTGGTGCGGCAGTCCGGCGGCGTCGGCGATCTCGGTGGCCTTGGCCGGGGTCACGCCCTCGGCCGGGTCGACGGGGATGCGGGCGACCGCCTCCGGCCTCGTGGCGGCGACCTCCTCGATGTCCATGCCGCCCTCGGCCGAGGCGATCGCGAGGAAGCGGCCCGCCGCACGGTCGAGTACGTAGGACACGTAGAACTCGGCTGCGATGTCCACCGGTTGGGCCAGCATGACCGTGCCGACCGTGTGGCCCTTGATGTCCATGCCGAGAATCTGGCGTGCGGTCAGCTCCGCGGCGACCGGGTCGGCGGCCAGTTTCACACCGCCGGCCTTGCCACGCCCACCGGTCTTCACCTGGGCTTTCACCACGACCCGGCCGCCGAGCCGGCGTGCGATCGCGCGTGCTTCCTTGGGCGAGTCGGTCACCTCGGCCCGCGGCACCAAAATGCCGTGTTCTTCGAAGAGTTCCCTTGCCTGGTGTTCGTACAGGTCCATTTCGGCTCCTGACTGCTGTGTCTTCCGGGGAGCGACCCCCAGTCCCCCGAAAGTGCCGCACGCCCCCTGGACACCACCCACCGGATGCGGGATAACAAGCTTCATACAGTATTCGTCGACTGTATGCAATGTACTGCGAGCCGCTCCAACCCCCTACGAAGGGACAGGACTTCGCCATGCCCGACGACACCCAGGACTTGATTTCCGGTGGTCATCTCGTAGCCAAGGCGCTGAAGGCCGAGGGGGTCGACCGCATCTACACGCTGTGCGGCGGCCACATCATCGACATCTACGACGGCTGCGTCGACGAGGGCATCGAAGTCGTCGACGTACGCCACGAGCAGGTCGCCGCCCACGCCGCCGACGGTTACGCCCGCATCACCGGCAAACCCGGCTGCGCGGTGGTCACCGCCGGCCCCGGAACGACCGACGCCGTCACCGGTGTCGCCAACGCCTTCCGCGCGGAATCCCCCATGCTGCTGATCGGCGGCCAGGGGGCTCTCACCCAGCACAAGATGGGTTCCCTGCAAGACCTGCCGCACGTCGACATGATGAACCCCATCACCAAGTTCGCGGCGACCGTGCCCGACACGGCCCGCGCCGCGGACATGGTGTCCATGGCGTTCCGCGAATGCTTCCACGGCGCACCCGGCCCCTCCTTCCTGGAGATCCCACGCGACGTGCTGGACGCCAAGGTGCCCGCGTCCAAGGCGCGCGTGCCGCAGGAAGGCGCCTACCGCGCCTCGACCCGCTCGGCCGGCGACCCCGAGGCCATCGAGAAGCTCGCCGACCTGCTGGTGCACGCCGAGAAGCCGGCCATCCTGCTCGGCAGCCAGGTGTGGACGACCCGGGGCACCGAGTCGGCCATCGAGCTCGTCAGGGCCCTCAACATCCCCGCCTACATGAACGGCGCGGGACGCGGCACCCTTCCGCCCGGCGACCCGCACCACTTCCAGCTCTCGCGCCGGTACGCGTTCTCCAACGCCGACGTCATCGTCATCGTCGGAACGCCCTTCGACTTCCGCATGGGCTACGGCAAGCGGCTGTCTCCGGACGCCACCGTCGTGCAGATCGACCTCGACTACCGCACGGTCGGCAAGAACCGCGACATCGACCTCGGCATCGTGGGTGACGCCGGCCTGGTGCTGAAGTCGGTGACCGAGGCGGCCTCAGGGCGCGTCAACGGCGGTGCGTCCAGGCGCAAGGAGTGGCTGGACGAGTTGCGGGCGGCCGAGCAGACCGCTCTGGACAAGCGGCTGCCCAGCCTGAAGTCCGACGCCTCGCCCATCCACCCCTACCGCCTGGTCAGCGAGATCAACGACTTCCTCACCGAGGACTCCATCTACATCGGAGACGGTGGCGACATCGTCACCTTCTCCGGGCAGGTCGTGCAGCCCAAGTCGCCCGGGCACTGGATGGACCCGGGCCCCCTCGGCACGCTCGGCGTCGGCGTCCCCTTCGTGCTCGCGGCCAAGCAGGCGCGGCCCGACAAGGAGGTCGTCGCGCTCTTCGGCGACGGCGCGTTCTCCCTGACCGGCTGGGACTTCGAGACGCTCGTCCGCTACGACCTCCCGTTCGTCGGCATCGTCGGCAACAACTCCTCCATGAACCAGATCCGCTACGGCCAGGCCGCCAAGTACGGCAAGGACCGCGACCGGGTCGGCAACACCCTCGGCGACGTCCACTACGACAAGTTCGCCCAGATGCTGGGCGGTTACGGCGAAGAGGTCCGCGACCCCGCCGACATCGGCCCCGCCCTGCTGCGCGCCCGCGAGTCCGGCAAGCCGTCACTGATCAACGTCTGGGTCGACCCCGACGCGTACGCCCCCGGAACCATGAACCAGACCATGTACAAGTGAGGTGCCCCCGATGACAGGAACCAAGGCCCTCGAAGGCATCCGCGTCCTGGACATGACCCACGTCCAGTCCGGACCCTCCGCGACGCAGCTGCTCGCCTGGCTCGGCGCGGACGTCGTCAAGCTGGAGGCGCCGACCGGCGACATCACGCGCAAGCAGCTGCGTGACCTGCCGGACGTCGACTCCCTCTACTTCACGATGCTCAACTGCAACAAGCGGAGCATCACCCTCAACACCAAGACCGGGCGCGGCAAGGAAATCCTCACCGAGCTGATCAGGCGCTCCGACGTCATGGTCGAGAACTTCGGCCCGGGCGCGGTGGACCGGATGGGCTTCACCTGGGACCGCATCCAGGAGATCAATCCACGGATCGTCTATGCCTCCATCAAGGGGTTCGGCGAAGGCCCGTACACCAACTTCAAGGCGTACGAGGTCGTCGCGCAGGCCATGGGCGGGTCGATGTCGACCACCGGTTTCGAGGACGGGCCGCCGCTGGCGACGGGGGCCCAGATCGGGGACTCGGGGACGGGTGTGCACGCCGTGGCGGGCATCCTCGCCGCGCTCTACCAACGGGAGCGCACCGGGCGCGGGCAGCGGGTCAACGTGGCCATGCAGCACGCCGTACTCAACCTGTGCCGGGTGAAGCTGCGGGATCAGCAGCGTCTGGCACACGGGCCGCTCGCTGAATATCCCAACGAGGACTTCGGCGACGAGGTCCCCAGGTCCGGAAACGCGTCCGGCGGCGGCCAGCCCGGCTGGGCGGTCAAGTGCGCGCCGGGCGGCCCGAACGACTACGTGTACGTCATCGTGCAGCCCGTCGGCTGGCAGCCGATCAGCGAGCTCATCGGCCGGCCCGAGCTGGCCGACGACCCCGAGTGGGCGACGCCTGAGGCACGGCTGCCCAAGCTCGGCAAGATGTTCCAGCTGATCGAGGAGTGGTCCTCGACGCTGCCCAAGTGGGAGGTACTGGAGCGGCTCAACGCGCGCAACATCCCGTGCGGGCCGATCCTGTCCACCCGGGAGATCATCGAGGACCGTTCGCTCGTCGCCAACGGGATGGTCGTCACCGTCCCCCACCCCGAGCGCGGCGACTTCGTGACCGTCGGCAGCCCGCTCAAGTTGTCCGACTCCCCCGTCGAGGTGACCAGCTCCCCTCTGCTCGGCGAGCACAACGAAGAGGTCTACGTCGGCGAACTCGGCCTCGGCGACGAGGAAGTACGCCTGCTCAAGTCGAACGGAGTGATCTGACGTGATGGCGGAAGACCGGGTCCTGCGGGTGCGGTCCCTCCTGGAGTCCGTGCGGGCCGGGGGACGGACCGCGCTGACCGCGCCCGAGGGCAAGGTGATCGCCGACGCGTACGGGATCGCCGTACCGGGCGAGGAACTGGCCACGGACGTCGACGAGGCCGTGGCGTTCGCGGCGCGCTTCGGCGGGCCCGTCGTGATGAAGATCGTCTCCCCGGACATCCTGCACAAGACCGACGCCGGCGGGGTGATCGTCGGGGTCGAGGGCGCGACCGACGTACGGGCGGCCTTCCACCGCATCATCGACAACGCGCGAGCGTACAACGCCGATGCCCGTATCTCGGGCGTGCAGGTGCAGGAGCTGCTGCCGAAGGGACAAGAGGTCATCGTCGGCGCGGTCACGGACCCGACGTTCGGGAAAGTGGTCGCCTTCGGGCTCGGTGGGGTGCTCGTCGAGGTCCTGAAGGACGTCACGTTCCGGCTCGCGCCGGTGACCGCAGACGAGGCGCTGTCGATGCTGGACTCGATCCGGTCGGCGGAGATCCTGCGCGGGGTGCGCGGCCAGGCGGGCGTGGACCGGTGGGCGGTCGCCGAGCAGATCCGCCGGGTGTCGCAACTCGTCGCGGACTTCCCCGAGATCGCCGAGGTGGACCTCAATCCCGTGATCGCGACGGCGGAGGGGGCCGTCGCGGCCGACATCCGGGTGATCCTCGCCGAGTCGCAGCCCGTGCCGCGCCGGAAGTACTCGCGCGACGAGATCCTCACCTCGATGCGCCGCCTGATGCAGCCGGGCTCGGTCGCCGTGATCGGTGCATCCAACGAGCAGGGCAAGATCGGCAACTCGGTGATGCGCAACCTCATCGACGGGGGGTTCGCCGGGGAGATCCATCCGGTGAATCCCAAGGCCGATGACATTCTGGGCCGCAAGGCGTACAAGAGTGTCACGGACGTTCCCGGTGAGGTGGATGTGGCGGTCTTCGCGATCCCCGCCAAGTTCGTGGCCTCGGCCCTGGAGGAGGTGGGACGCAAGAAGATCCCGAACGCCGTTCTGATCCCCTCCGGGTTCGCTGAGACCGGCGAGCACGAACTCCAGGCGGAGATCGTGGCGATCGCCGAGCGGCACGGCGTCCGGCTGCTGGGCCCGAACATCTACGGCTACTACTCGACCTGGCACGACCTGTGCGCCACGTTCTGCACGCCCTACGACGTCAAGGGCGGGGTGGCGCTGACCTCGCAGTCGGGCGGCATCGGGATGGCCATCCTGGGCTTCGCCCGCACCACCAAGACCGGTGTGTCGGCGATCGTCGGGCTCGGCAACAAGTCGGACCTGGACGAGGACGACCTGCTGACCTGGTTCGGCGAGGACCCGCACACCGAGTGCATCGCGATGCACCTGGAGGACCTCAAGGACGGCCGCGCCTTCGTGGAGGCCGCCCGGGCGACCGTGCCGAAGAAGCCGGTGGTCGTGCTGAAGGCCGGGCGGACGGCGGCGGGTGCCAAGGCCGCGGGATCGCACACCGGTGCCCTGGCGGGCGACGACGCCGTGTACGACGACATCCTGCGGCAGGCCGGGGTGATCCGGGCGCCGGGGCTGAACGAGATGCTGGAGTACGCGCGCGCGTTGCCGGTGCTTCCGGCTCCCCAGGGCGACAACGTCGTGATCATCACGGGCGCCGGCGGCAGCGGTGTGCTGCTCTCCGACGCGGTGACGGACAACGGCCTGTCACTGATGGAGATCCCGCCCGATCTGGACGAGGCGTTCCGGAAGTTCATCCCGCCCTTCGGGGCCGCGGGCAACCCGGTGGACATCACCGGGGGCGAGCCGCCGTCGACGTACGAGGCGACGATCCGGCTGGGTCTGGAGGATCCGCGCATCCATGCGCTGGTCCTCGGCTACTGGCACACCATCGTCACTCCTCCCATGGTCTTCGCCGAGCTCACCGCGCGCGTGGTGGCCGAGTTCCGGGAGCGGGGGATCGAGAAGCCCGTGGTGGCGTCGCTCGCGGGGGACGTGGAGGTCGAGGAGGCCTGCCAGTACCTCTTCGAGCGCGGGGTCGTGGCGTACCCGTACACGACCGAGAAGCCGGTGGCCGTGCTCGGCGCGAAATACCGCTGGGCACGGGCGGCGGGGCTGCTGGGGGGCGGTACATGAGGTGAGTGAGCGGGGGGCCGGCCGAGGGTGCGCGTCGGCCGGCCCCGGGACCCGCGCGCGCACGAAAGGCATGGGACAGGGGGCGCTGGCCAGATCTTTCGACGCAAGGGGTGCGACACGACATGACAACGACCGATCTGCCCACCACGGTTCCCTACCGGGAGGTCACCGACGCGAACGGACGCGTCTACCGCCTCGGTGAGACCGACATCGACATCATGGGGCGCAAGCGCAAGTGGATGGTGATCCTGCCCTGGATCGGCATGATGGGCATCTCCTCCGCCGAGTACGCGTTCGCGTCCGCAGAGGAGACCCTGCACACGGCACACGCGTGGGACAGCATGCACATCTTCTGGATGATGACCGTCTGGGTCTTCTTCCAGGCCGCGGTGGCCTTCCCCGCGGGCAAGCTGCGTGAGAGCGGAAAACTCCCCGCTCGCTGGGCGATGATGTGCGGCGCGGCGGGCACACTGCTGGGCTACCTGTCACTCGCCTTCGCACCGCACGTCGTCGTCGCCTACATCGGCTTCAGCATGTTCAGCGGCATGGGCGCCGGCATGGTGTACGCGACGTGCGTCAACATGGTCGGCAAGTGGTACCCGGAGCGCAAGGGCGGCAAGACCGGCTTCGTCAACGGCGGTTTCGCCTACGGCTCGGTGCCCTTCGTCTTCCTCTTCAACGGCTACATGGACCTCACCAACTTCCGCTGGGTCCTGGTCTCCGTAGGCCTGTTCCTGGCCGGAATAGTCGCGTGCTCCGGTTACTTCTTCAAAGACCCGCCGAAGAACTGGTGGCCCTCCGACATCGACCCGCTCAACCCGCCGAAGGACCCGCGCGCGGCCCGCTCGATGCGCATGAACCCGCCGGCGGTGCGCCAGTACTCCCCCAAGGAGGCGTGGAAGACCGGCCGGGTGGCCCTGATGTGGTTCTGTCTGGCCTGTACGTCCGGCGTGAACATCTTCGGTATCGCCTTCCAGGTGGAGATCGGCGAGGAGGCCGGATTCGCGGGCGGCGTCGTCGCCACCGCCATGTCCCTCAAGGCCATCGTCAACGGCACCGGCCGCGGTGTCATCGGCTGGCTCTCCGACCTGTACGGCCGCAAGCGATGCCTGCTCGCCGTGTGCGTGATCCTGGGCCTGTCCCAGTACGGCATCCTCTGGTCGGCGAACGCCGAGAACCTTCCGCTGTTCCTGATCTTCTCCTCGATCTCCGGCTTCGGCGGCGGCGCCATCTTCCCGATGTTCGCCGCGCTCACCGCCGACTACTTCGGTGAGAACAACAACGCGTCCAACTACGGCATGGTCTACAGCGCCAAGCTCGTCTCCGGCCTGGGGGCCGGCATGGGTGCCGTGGTCGTCGGTGCCTGGGGGCACTCCGGTGCCTTCATCCTGGCCGGCTCCATCTCCCTCTTCGCCGGCTGCGTGGCACTGTTCCTGACCCCGCCGGGACGCGACAAGGAAACGCGCCGCATCGCTCCGAACCCGCGACCGCTCGGCGAGGACACGGCCTGACATGACAGCGGATCCGCCCGCGGCGAGCAGACCCTCCACACCGTCCGCCGTACACCGTCCCCCCTCGTCGAACGACCGACTCCACGACCGCGTCCACCGCCTCTGCGAGATGAGCGGGGACGTCCCGGGCCGGGCGCGGCCCGTGGGCTGACCGTCCCCCCACGTGAGGAGGCCCCTCCCCGGACGGGGAGGGGCCTCCTCACGTCCGTACGCCGGTCAGCACTTCTCCCTCAGGGAGTGCAGGTGCGCGCTGGAGCGGCGCGCGAACGTGAAGGACTCGGCGGGGTTGTCGTGCTCGGCCTGCCAGTGGTGGGCCAGGCGGTGGCCGCGCAGCCTGGTCACGGCGGAGATGAACCGCTGGTAGTCGATGTCCCCGTCACCGACGTCGGTCATGCGGTAGCCGTACGGGTTCGACGGGTCGCTCTCGCCGTCCTTCACATGGAAGAGCGGATAGCGGTCGGGCTGCCGCAGGACGTAGTTCAGCGGCTCGAACGGCGCCGGTGTGCCGTCGGGCCGCTTGGAGAAGCGGAACTGGCCGACGTACGCCCAGTAGATGTCCATCTCCAGGTGCACGAGGTCCGGGTCGGTCTCCTTGAGCAGGACGTCGTAGAGGCGGACCTTGGGGTTGTCGGTGGCGAAGGAGAACTCCTCGGAGTGGTTGTGCTGGTAGAACTTCATGCCCCGGGCCCTGGCGGCCGCGCCGTAGGTGTTGAAGTCCTCGGCGGCGCGCTTCCAGGCGTCGATGGTCGAGCCGTAGCGGAACGGCCCGGCGGCCGTGCCGATGTGCTTGAGGCCGAGGGCCTGGGCGTCGTCGAGGACCTTGGTGAGGTTCTGGGCGAAGGTGTAGGCGTTCGGGTCGTCGGAGTAGTAGCCGACGTGGCTGCCGATCGGGTTCAGGCCGTGGTTGCGGGCCAGCCGCTTGAGCTGGGCGAGCGTGATGGGGCCCGCCGAGCCCTGGGTGTATCCCGCGAACTCGACCTCGTCGTAGCCGTAGCGCTCCAGTTCGGCGAAGACGGGGCCGAAGCCGAGGGTGGCGACCTTGTCGCGCAGGCTGTAGAGCTGGATGCCGAGGCGACCGGGCGGCAGGACGGGGCGGCCACGGCCCTTGGCGCCCGCCGCGGTGCCGGTGGATGCCGTCGCGGGAGCGGCGTTCGCGGGGGCCGCGGCGCCGAGCAGCGCTGCGGCGGTGGCACCGGCGGCCACGCCGAGCATGCCTCGTCTGCTGAGGCGGTGGCCGAGCTCTGGGTCGGGCTGGGAGTAGCGGCTCATGCGTGGAACTCCTCGTGATCGCGGGGCGTTGTCAGTGGTGAGTGCTTCACTTGTGACCAGTCGGGACCGAGGGCTGTGGCCTCAGCCGAGACCGGCGAGTCGGAGCAGCAGTGACTTCACATCGGTGGCCGCGACGCGGTCACCGACAGCACGGGGGGTGGAGCAGATGAGGAGCGGACCGTCGTCGTCGCTCGCCGGAAGGCGGCCGTGGCTGCCGCGAATAGGTGACGGGTCCAGGGGCACGACCGCCATGCGGTAGCGCATGCCGACTTTCTTGCGCGCCAGAGCGGTTGCCGCCTTGACCTTGACGTACGGGTCGAGGGGATCCATGAAGAGTTCGACCGGGTCGTAGCCGGGTTTGCGGTGGATCTCGACGAGCTGGGCGAAGTCGGGCGCGTGGTTGTCGTCGAGCCAGTAGTAGTACGTGAACCAGGCGTCGGGTTCCGCCACGGCGACGAGTTCGCCCGCGCGCGGATGGTCGAGATGGTGGGTCTTCTTGCCCTCGTCGTCCAGGAGCCGGTCGATGCCGGGCAGGTTGTCGAGTGCGGCCCGCGTGGCGTCCAGGTCTTCGGGGCGGCGCACGTAGACATGGGCGATCTGGTGGTCGGCGACCGCGAAGGCGCGGGACGCCATCGGGTCGAGGTACTCCATGCCGTCCTGCGTGTGCACCTCCAGCAGACCGGCGCGGCGCAGGGCGCGGTTGATGTCGACGTGCCGGTTCACGCGGGTGATGCCGTATTCGGACAGTACGACGACGGTACGGCCCTCGGCGCGGGCGTCGCTCAGGAGCGGAGCCACGGCGGCGTCGAGGTCGGCGGCCGCCTTCAGGGAGCGCGGGTCGTCGGGGCCGAAGCGCTGCAGGTCGTAGTCGAGATGAGGGAGGTAACAGAGCGTCAGGTCGGGGTGCCGGGTGCGGATGATGTGCCGGGTCGCGTCGATGATCCACCGGCTGGAGACGAGGTCCGCTCCGGGGCCCCAGAAGTGGAACAGGGGGAACGTGCCGAACTTCTCGGTGAGTTCGTCGTGCAGCGCGGCCGGCCGGGTGTAGCAGTCGGGTTCCTTGCGGCCGTCGGCGTAGTAGACCGGACGGGGGGTGACGGTGATGTCGGTGTCGGCACCCATGGCGTACCACCAGCAGATGTTCGCGACGGTGTAGCCGGGGAGGGCTCGGCGTGCGGCGTCCCAGAGCTTGTCGCCCGCCACGAGCCCGTTGTGCTGGCGCCACAGGAGCACGTCGCCGAGTTCACGGAAGTACCAGCCGTTGCCGACGATGCCGTGCTCCGAGGGCATGGTGCCGGTGAGGAAGGTGGACTGGGCGGCGCAGGTGACGGCGGGCAGGACGGTACCCAGCGGGGCGCGGGAGCCGGACTGGCCGAGCGCCTTGAGGTGGGGCATGTGGTCGAGGAGACGGGGGGTGAGGCCGACGACGTCGAGGACGAGGAGCGGGGTGGGGCGGTCCGTGGCGGCCTGGTCCGGGTGCTCATGGGTGCCGGTGCTCATGGCAGCTCCTTCAGGCCGAGGTCTGTCAGCAGGTCGCGGGCGAGGGCGAGTTCGGCGGCGATGCCCTCGGCGAGCTGGGTGCGGCTCCTGGGCCGCAGCTCGGGCGGGAGGGCCTGCCAGGTGTAGGTCTCGACCTCCAGGTGGCGGGTGAGCGGGGCCGGGCCGCCGACGAGCCGGGTCAGTGCGGATTTCAGGACCGGGAGGGTGGAGGTGAGGGGCGCGGCGGGGGCCGCGTGCAGGGGGACGTGGAAGTGGGCGCGCCAGGGTGAGGCGTCCGGC
This sequence comes from Streptomyces flavovariabilis, assembly GCF_000725785.1. Lineage (NCBI taxonomy): Bacteria > Bacillati > Actinomycetota > Actinomycetes > Kitasatosporales > Streptomycetaceae > Streptomyces > Streptomyces flavovariabilis. The sequence goes on from NZ_JNXD01000008.1 coordinate 54,056, forward strand.
AGGGCGTGTCCGGCGAGGGCCTCGTCGAGGTCGTCCGTGGCTCGCAGGCCGGCGGCGGTGGCCGTGCGGGTCTGGTGCAGGAAGCGGGGTTCGGCGAAGGCGGCGAGGGCGTGGCGGACCTCGGGGAGATGAGGGTGCTCGGCGTGCAGGGCGGCGGAGAGCTGGGATTTGACGACGGGGACGCGGGCCCCGGTGAGGGCGTCGAAGGCAGTGTGCGGATCTTCGAAGGAGGTGGCGAGATGGCAGGTGTCGACGCAGATGCCGATGCGGTCGTGGCCGATCGCGGTGAGCGGGGCGATGGCGTCGCGGGTGGTCTCGACGACGCAGCCGGGTTCCGGTTCGAGGCCGACGCGGATGGAGCGTCCGGTCAGCTCCTCGATGGCGTCGAGGCGTTCGCCGAGGGTGCGCAGCGCGGTGCGGGAGGTCTCCGCGCGCTCGGCGTCGTACGCGGTGCGCCAGGCGAGGGGCAGCGTGGAGATGGTCCCGTCGGTGACGTCGTCGGGGAGGAGTCCGGCGAGGACGCGGGCCAGCGCGGTGGTGTGGTCGAGGCGTTCCGGGTCGGCCCAGTCCGGCTTGTACACGCGGTACTTGACCTCCTCGGCGCCGAAGCCCTCATAGGGGAAGCCGTTGAGGGTGACGACCTCGAGGCCACGCCGGTCCAGCTCCGTGCGCAGCTTGCGCAATGCGGAGGGGTCGGTGACCAGGGCGTGGGCGGCGTCCTTGGCGAGCCACAGGCCGATGCCCAGCCGGTCGCGGCCCAGGCGGCGACGGACGGGTTCGCAGTGGTCGCGGAGCTGGGTGAGAACGCCGTCCAGGGTTTCGGCGGGGTGGACGTTGGTGCAATAGGCGAGGTGGACGGTGGTGCCGTCGGGGTGGCGGAAGCGCATGGGTCACGCCTCCGCGGCGGACGCGCGGGCCGGCCTGCCGGTCCCGGCGTCCGGCTCGCCCGGATCCTTCGGGGCGCCGCGGAGGATGGAGTTGCCCTCGTGGGTGCCCTCCGTGCCGGTGACGTCGAGGTTCAGACGGCCGCTGATTCCGTAGAAGGCGACCGGGTTGCGCCACAGCACCTGGTCGACGTCGTCGTCGTCGAAGCCCTCGGCCAGCATCAGGTCGCCGACCTTGCGGGTCTTGAGGGGGTCGCTCTTTCCCCAGTCCGCGGCGGAGTTCACCAGGACCTGCTCGGTCCCGTGGGCGCGCAGGATCGCGACCATGCGTTCCTCGTCCATCTTGGTGTCCGGATAGACGGAGAAGCCCAGCCAGCAGCCGCTGTCCCTGGCCTCCTTGACGGTGGTCTCGTTGAGGTGGTCGACCAGGACCCGGTCCGGGGCCAGTGCGGACTCCCGGACGACGTCGAGAGTGCGGCGCAGCCCGGCGAGCTTGTCGCGGTGCGGGGTGTGCACGAGGGCGGGCAGACCGTGGTCGGCGGCGAGCTGGAGCTGCGTGGCGAGGGCGGTGTCCTCGGCGGGGGTCATGGAGTCGTAGCCGATCTCCCCGACCGCCACGACGTTGTCCTTGACGAGATACCGCGGCAGTTCGTCGAGGACGGGCAGGCAGCGCGGGTCGTTCGCCTCCTTGGGGTTGAGGGCGATCGTGCAGTGGTGGGCGATGCCGTACTGGGCGGCGCGGAAGGGCTCCCAGCCGAGGAGGGAGTCGAAGTAGTCACGGAAGGAGGCGGGCGAGGTGCGCGGCTGGCCGAGCCAGAAGGACGGCTCGACGACGGCGCGGACACCGGCGGCGTACATGGCCTCGTAGTCGTCGGTGGTCCGGGACGTCATGTGGATGTGGGGGTCGAAGATGCGCATCAGGACTCCTTGCCGTGGGGGCGGTCCGTGCCGGCGGCCGGGGTGACGGACTCGGTCAGGTCCAGGACGCGGTACAGGTCCTCGGGGACGGAGCGGTCGGCGGCGGTGCGTTCGGCGGCGTAGTCGCCCAGCATCCGGGCGAGTTCGCCGTCGCCGGCGGCGCGCCGGGGCAGATCCGCCACTTGGTCGACGGGGACGCCGGTGAACAGGCACTTCAGCACGGCGTGACGCCAGGCGTGGGCGGGCAGGTGCCGGGCGGCGTAGGGGCCGACGGCGGCGCTGAGGAGCCGGGTGTCGTTGGTGCGCAGGGCGTCCTCGATCAGCGGGAGGGCGCCGGGGCCGGACACGAGGTGGGGCAGGGCGTGCAGGACGGCCCGGCGCTCGTCGGCGGTGCCCTGGAAGTACACCCGGGTCAGCGCGTCGAGGCCGGCGCGGGCCGCGTTCAGGATGAGGACCCGTGCGGCGTCGGCGTGCAGGGGGCCGCAGCGGCGTCCGGCTTCGGCGAGACGCAGCTCCCATACGGAGATGGGTCCGTGGATGCCGGGCTGGGCGGCGGCCTCGTCGAGGGCGTGGCCGAGCCAGGAGCGGGCCGGTGGGTCGAGGTGGGTGGTGAGGTGGTCCTGGAGGTCTGTGAGTGAGGGGCGGGTGGTGAGGGTGGTGTCCGGGGTCGTTTCGCCGGTGTGGGTTCCGGTGCTCGGGGCGTCCTGGGTGCGCGCGGTTCTCGCCCCGGGCGTGGCGCGGGGGTGGGTCATCTGCTGCTCCCTTCAGGGGTGGTGGAGGGAGCGCCGTGGGGTGGCGCGGTCTGCTGGAGGGCCGGAGCGGAGCCGGGCGGCACGGTGGCCGCGGTCCGCTCGGCGTGGCGGAGGAACGGGAGGGAGTGCGCGGCGAAGTGAGGGCCGGCGTGGGAGTGGCGGGGCAGCTCGACGACGGTCAGCCCCTGGTAACCGGTGGCGGCGAGGGCCGCCAGGACCGGCGGAAAGTCGATCTCCCCGTCCCCGAGCGGCAGGTGCTCGTGGACACCGCGTCGCATGTCCTCGATCTGCACGTGCCGCAGCCAGGGGGCGGCGGCCCGCACGCAGTCGGCGGGAGGAAGGGGTTCGAGGCACTGGCAGTGGCCGATGTCCAGGGTGAGGCCGAGGGGTTCGGGGTCGCCCAGGGCACGGCGGAGGTGGTGGAAGTCGGCCAGGGTGGCGAGGAGGTGGCCCGGCTCGGGTTCGACGGCGAGCGGGATGCCTGCGGACGCTGCGGCGTCCAGGACGGGGGTGAGGGCCTCGGTGAGGCGCTTCCACGCGCTGTCGGTGCCGGTTCCCTGCGGGACGACCCCGCTGAAGCAGTGCACCGCGTGGGCGCCGAGGTCGGCGGCCACCCGGACGGCCCGGGCGAGCAGGTCGGTGCGGCGGGCCCGGTCGTCGGGGTCCGGATCGAGCAGGGACGGGCCGTGCTTGCGGCGCGGGTCGAGCACATAGCGGGCGCCCGTCTCCACGGTGACACCGAGGCCGAGCGCGTCCAGCCGGTGCGCGATCCGGCGGGTGCGGGCGGCGAGGTCGGGGGCGAGCGGGTCGAGGTGCATGTGGTCGAGGGTCAGTCCGACACCGTCGTAGCCGAGGTCGGAGAGGAGGGAGAGGGCGTCGTCGAGCCGGAGGTCGGCGAGACCGTTGGTGCCGTAGCCGAAGCGGAGGGAGGGGAGGGCGCCGGGCGGGACGGTGGCGGTGTGGGGCGAGGCAGCGGCCCGGACGGTGGGGTGAGGCGAGGCAGCGGCCCGGGTGGGGGTGTGGCGCGAGCGGGCTGCCTGGACGGTGGCGTGGGAAGAGGCAGCGGCAGGGGTGGAAGCGTCGGAGGAGGAGGCTGACTGGGCGCTGGGGGCTCGTGAGGCCCCGGCACGGTTCTCGGAGGCGCGGGCTTCAGGGCTCATGTGACGCTCACCTTCTTCGCGTACCTCGCTGCGAGCGGGGCGAGGGCCGCGATGAGGAGGGCGGTGGCCGTGCCCCGGGAGCGGGCGGTGAGGGTGGCCTGGAGGGGGATGGTGGCGCGGATGCCGGCGCCGACGGCGCGTTGGGTGAGAGGCGGTGAGGGGTTCAGGGCGGCGTGGAAGCAGGGGCGCGCGGTCGTCGCGGCGTAGGCGGCGCCGAGGACGGTGGTGAGCAGCGCGGCGGACTCCTGCCCTGGGCGCCGCCGGGGCGCGCGGGGGCCCGTCGGTCCGTGGGCGGTTGCCTGCCGGTGGTCTCTCGTCGGACCAGCGGGGTGGCGCGTCACCAGACGGGTCAGGAGGGCCGTCGTCGCGAGGGCCGCCAGAGGGGCCAGAGGTGAGCCGCCCCGGGCCTCCTGCCGGGAGACCGTCGTGACGGCCAGGGTGTGGGTGCCGAGGAGGGCCGCGGAGGGCAGGGCCGGGCGGGTACGGCCGGTCGTGGCCGCGGCTCCCAGGAGCAGGTCGAGGCCGCGGGCCGCACCCATGGCCACGGGTCCGGCGGGCGTGTGCTTGAGGCCGAGGTCGTACGCCCAGACGGTTGCCGCCAGGGGCGCGGCGACGGCCAGGGCCGGGCGGCCCGCGCTGGCGGCCAGGGCCAGTCCGGCGCCGGTGAGGGCGCAGGCCGCCGTGAGCGCGGCGGCCGGTCGGATGCGGCCGGAGGGCAGGGGGCGGTGCGGGCGTTCGACGGCGTCGACGTCGCGGTCCGCCCAGTCGTTGAGGGCCATGCCGGCTTCGTAGAGGCAGAGGGAGGAGCCGATGGCGAACAGGGTGCGGGGGCCGGGGGCCGCACCGGTGGCGGCCGTGCCGGCCAGGGCGTCTCCGGGGACGCTGAACAGGGCGGGCAGGCGCAGGAGTTCGGCCCAGGCGCGGGTCCGGCGTGAGCGGCCGGTGCAAGCGCAGGAGGCCGCCGTGTCACCGGCGGTGCCTCCAGGAGCGGCTGTGGACGCCCCGTCGGGACATCCGCAGGGGTTCTCGGGCAGCGTCACAGCGCTTCTCCCGTCCGGCCGGGGCCCGTCACCGACCGTGCGGCGCGGCCCTCTCCGTCGGCCTGCCCCAGGCTCCGCCCGAACCGGACCAGTTCCTCGTACTGCTCGGACAGTCCCGAGGGCCCCTCCCCCACGGGGTCCTTGAAGTAGAAACCGAGGGCGTCGAGCGGGCCGGACCGCCCCGTCTCGTGGGCGCGGGCTGTCAGGCGGGCCAGGTCCAGCACCAGGGGTGCCGCGAGCGCCGAGTCGCAGCCCTGCCAGATGGTCTGGAGGATCATGCGGGTGCCGAGGAAGCCGTCGAAGGCGATGTGGTCCCAGGCGGTCTTCCAGTCGCCGAGGGCCGGGACGTCGTCGATGTGCACCTCGCCTTCGGGGACGGTGCCGAGGGTGTCGGCGAGGACGCGTTCCTTGCCTGCGTTCTTCGCCGCTGCGGCGGCCGGGTCGGCGAGGGCCGCGCCGTCGCCGCCGCCGAGCAGGTTGGTGCCGGACCAGGCCCGGACGCTCAGCGCCCGCTGAGCGAACATCGGTCCCAGCACGGCGCGCAGCAGCGTCTGTCCGGTCTTGCCGTCCCGGCCGGCATACGGCAGGGCGCTCTGTTCGGCCTGGCGGGCGGCGACGGGGTGGTGCATGCCCTCGGAGGGGGTGAAGTTGACGTAGGGGCAGCCCGCGCGCAGGGCCGCCAGCGCGTAGAGGGTGCTGGCAGGGAGCGGGGAGCCGGGGCCCTGGGACGCGGGTTCGGTGGAGGCGACGTTCACGACCACGGCCCGCTCCAGTGCGTGGCGGTGGACGAAGTCGCGGATGTCGTCGGCGAAGGCCGTGATCAGTTCGGTCTCGCTCCTGGTGTCCCCCGCAATGGGGCCGCCGGGCCGGATCTCCCGGTCTGCGGCGGCGAGTTCGGCGGCGACGGCCGTGGCGGTGCCCGGTGGGAGGACGCCGCCGGCGGTCAGGGTCTCGGCGCGTTTGGGCAGGGGGCAGTCGAGGGTGTCGTGGCCGCCGAAGACGAGGTCGGACAGCGCGGGCAGACCGCTGTCGGTGAACGCGGGGGTCTCGGTCACCATGCCGGTGGGCGGGTGCAGTCCCGCGGTGACGGCGGCGCACCCCGTGACGACGGTGGTGGCGACGGAGCCGCGGGCTCCGATCAGCCACACCCCCACACGCGGTCGGGAGAGGGACGCGGACATGGGCAGCCTCCTGATCGTGCGCGAGCCCTGGGGGGGGAGGTACGGAGGCGGCGGGCGGGGGTCCGGCGTCCCCCGCCCGCCGCCGCTCTCAGCCACCCGTGACGGGCAGTTCCTTCAACTGGATGTTGCGGAAGGAGACCTGGTCGTCGGCGCCATGGTTCTGGAGGCCGATGTGACCGTCGGTCAGGCTCCGCTGGGGGTCCCTGTTGGTGAAGTCGTTGATCTTGACTCCGTTGAGGAACACCTGGAGGCGTTCGCCCTGGACCTTGATCTCGTAGTTGTTCCACTGGCCGGGCGGCCGCAGAACCTGGTCACGGGCCTTGATGTTCGCGGACTTGAACGAGTAGACGGAGCCCGTGGTGCGGTCGGCCGCGTCCGTGGCGTCGATCTGGATCTCGTAGCCCTTGTTCACCGCGGACCAGGGGTCGTCGGATGCCGGGAAGCCCACGAAGATCCCGGAGTTGTCATCGCCCCGCATCTTCCAGTCGAGCTTGAGGGAGTACGACTTCAGCTCCTTGGCCTGGTACCAGAGCAGGCCCATGCCGCCCTCGGTCTCCATCACGCCGTCCTTGACGTTGAACTTGCCGGGACCGGCCTGCTTCCAGCCGTCCAGGGTCTGGCCGTTGAAGATCTTCCGGTAGTCCTTGCTCGGCTTGCAGTCCGCTTTCACCTGGCCGGTGGCGTACTGCAGGCCGCCGAGCAGATGGGCGCGGAAGGCCTCGTCGGCGTAGGACTCCTTGGTGTGGCCGCCGCCGGTGTAGAAGGACCGGCCGCCACCGTAGCTCTGGCACCAGGCGATCGGGTGGTCGCCCTTCATGTTCCCGCCCTGGTAGGTGGTCTCGTCCAGGGTGGCGAGGACCTTGGCCTGCGCACGCGGGTTGGTGCGGTAGTTGTACCACTCGTCGGTTCGCTCCCAGGCGTCGTCCAGATGCGCGGTCGACGGGTGGTCGTGGTCCTCGACGCGGACGGTGGCCTTCTGGATGGCCGGGTGCGAGTCGAAGTAGGCGCCGACGAGGCCGCCGTAGAACTCCCAGTCGTACTCGGTGTCGGCGGCGGCGTGGATACCCATGTAGCCGCCTCCGTTCTTCACGTAGTTCTCGAACGCCTGCTGCTGCTCGGTGTTGAGAACGTCACCGGTGGTGGACAGGAAGGCCACCGCGTCGTACTTGGCGAGGTTGGCCGTGGTGAACTGCTTCGCCTCCTCGGTGGCGTCGACCGTGATGCCGGCCGGGCCGCCGAGTTCCTTCAGCGCGGTGGTGCCGGCCGGGATGGAGTCGTGGCGGAAGCCGGCGGTCTTGGAGAAGACCAGGACCTTCTTGCCGCCCTTGAACGGCTCCTTGGAGAACTCGAAGTCGTCCACGTCGAACAGAGCGCCCTCACCGCCCTTGAAGACCAGGTAGATGTCGGTGGTCTTCTTGGGGAGCGACCGCAGCGGCACGTCGACGTTCTGGAAGGTCTCCCAGCCGCCGGTCGGCGGGATGTAGGCCGAGCCGTGCAGCGGTCCGTCGGGCGAGCCGGTGCGCAGCTCGACGAAGCCGCCCGCGCCGCCGGAGGAGGCCCGCACGGTCATCTTCTTCTGCCCGTCGAACCGGTAGGGGCTGAAGGAGATCCAGTCGCCGTCGTCGATATTGCCGACGGTCTTGCCGCCGTTGGCGCCGGTCTTCTCGATGACCGACACGCCCGACTGGGTGGTGAAGTGCTCGCCCTGGCGGTGCAGCGGCTGGAGCACGGTGCGGGCGGTGCCGGTCAGGGCCTCCTGGCCGTTCGCCCCGCCGTCGGTGTAGCCGGCGCCGACGACGCCGTAGATGTCGGCGTTGGGGTCGTGGCCGCCGTCACCGGGGGGCGGCTTCAGGGTGCCTTCGCAGCCCATCTCGCTGGTCAGCTCGTGGGCGTGCGAGTCGTGGCCGAGGCTGTAGGTGACCTTGACCTTGGAGCAGTCGACCGACTCCTCGGGGTCGGTGACGGTCACCTTGAACGGGACGGGCTTGCCGAATTCGGCCAGTGCGCCGTTGCCCGGGACGTCGATCCTCACCTTGGGCTCGGTGTTGCCGACCACGATGCGGACGCTGGCGTTGCCGGTGTTGCCCTCGGGGTCCTTGGCGGTGAAGGTGGCGCTGTAGGTGCCGACCTTCTTGTACCGGTGGGTGGGGTTGAGACCCTCGCCCTTGGTGCCGTCGCCGAAGTCCCAGCTGTAGGTGAGGTCCGTGGAGTCGGCGTCCTTGGCGGAGGCGGTGAACTTGACCTTCAGGCCGGCCGCGCCGGACGTCTTGTCGGCGCTCACCTCGGCGATGGGCGAGAAGCCGTCCTCGGCGTTCTCGATCCGGTACAGCGCGGAGTGCTCGTCGCCCTGGAACCAGGAGACACCGTAGTCGAGGACGTAGAGCGCGCCGTCGGGGCCGAACTCCATGTCCATGATCTGGGTGCCGGTCCACGGGAAGTCGTTGATCTTCGCGACGGAGCCGTCGGCGTTCTGCTCGATCCGCTTGATCCAGCGGCGGCCGAACTCGCCCGCGAAGAAGTCACCGTCGTACGCCTCGGGGAACTTCACGCTGGAGTCGAGCTCGGGGTCGTAGCGGTAGACCGGGCCGGCCATCGGGGACTCGGAGCCGGTGCCGAACTCGGGCACGGAGCCGTCGTCGTAGGGGATCCAGGCGGCCTGCGCGGGCGGCAGGTCGACCAGGCCCGTGTTGTGCGGCGAGGTGTTCTTCGGGGCGCCGCAGTCGAACTTCTCGCCGGATTCCTTGGTGGCGAAGTCGTAGTCGACGTAGGCGTCGTTGTTCCCGGTGCAGAAGGGCCAGCCGAAGTTGGCCGCCTTGGTCACCTTGGCGAACTCGACCTGTCCTGCCGGGCCGCGCTTGGGGTCCGCGGCGCCGGCGTCGGGGCCGTAGTCGCCGACGTAGACGGTTCCGGTCTTGTCGTCGACGCTCATCCGGAACGGGTTGCGGAAGCCCATCGCGTAGATCTCGGGACGGGTCTTCTCGGTGCCCGGGGCGAAGAGGTTGCCCTCCGGGATCGTGTAGGAGCCGTCCTCGGCGACCTTGATGCGCAGGATCTTGCCGCGCAGGTCGTTGGTGTTGGCGGAGCTGCGGCGGGCGTCGAAGGCCGGGTTGCGGTTCGGCCGGTCGTCGATCGGTGTGAAGCCGTCGGAGGCGAAGGGGTTGGTGTCGTCGCCGGTCGACAGGTAGAGGTTGCCGTCCGCGTCGAAGTCGATGTCGCCGCCGACGTGGCAGCAGGTGCCGCGGGAGGCCGCGACGTCGATGATCTTCTTCTCGCTGGCCATGTCCAGCGTGCCGTTGGCCTTGAGGACGAAGCGGGAGAGGCGGTTGACGCCGTCGAACTTCTTGAAGTCCTCGGCGGTGCCGGTCTCCGGGGCGTCGCCCGCGGGGGTGTCGAGCGGCGGGGCGTAGTAGAGGTAGATGGCCCGGTTGTTCTTGAAGTCCGGGTCGATACCGACGCCCTGGAGGCCTTCCTCGTCGTGGCTGTAGACGTCGAGCTTGCCGGCGACCTTGGTGACGCCGCCCTGGTCGGTGAGGCGCAGCGTGCCGTCGCGCGCGGTGTGCAGGACGCTGCGGTCCGGGAGCACGGCGAGCGACATCGGCTCGCCCGTCTCGGGTTCGCCCTTGGCGAGCGGCACCTGCTGGAACTGGCCCTCGGCGGCTGCCGGTTCGTCCTGTTCTACTTGTCCGGGGTGGGCGCCGGCGACGGTGGCCGGGGTGCCCACGGCCAGGAGCAGGCCGGTGAACAGGGCGACAGTGGTGCGAAGCCTGGGCCGCCTGGGGGTGCGGGTGCTTCTGGGTCTGGTTCTGTGCACGAAGTCCCTCCGGGAACGGGGTGGGCCGTACGGGGTGGGTGCGTAGACGTGCGGTGCGGGCGCCGGGGTGCGCCGTCACCCCGGAGGTGTTTGTGTCCTGAACACATCAAGAACGGTAACCGCGTCCGTCCGGGGCGAACACCCCTTGCGTCAGGATCGATCGGGCTTTCTCCCAGCACTGGACAAAGCGGGATTCGTGCAGGTCGGAGAGGGGACCGGCGATGGTACCGATCCCCGCCCCCGACCTGCTCGGGGTGCCTGGTTCAGCTGTTGAACGCGGCGTCGAACGACGCGCTGGGCGGATCGAAGTCGAAGGCCTTCAGCCGCGTCAGCGCCTCGGGCGCGCCCTGGAGGCGGTCCATGCCGGCGTCCTCCCACTCGACGGAGACCGGGCCCTGGTAGTCGATGGAGCGCAGCATCCGGAAGACGTCCTCCCAGGGGACGTCACCGTGCCCGGCGGAGACGAAGTCCCAGCCGCGCCGCGGGTCACCCCAGGGCAGGTGGGAGCCGAGCCGGCCGTTGCGTCCGTCGAGGCGCTTGCGGGCCTCCTTGCAGTCAACGTGGTAGATCCGGTCGCGGAAGTCCCAGAGGAAGCCGACCGGGTCGAGGTCCTGCCACACGAAGTGACTGGGGTCGAAGTTGAGGCCGAACGCGGGGCGCCGGCCGACGGCTTCGAGGGCCCGCTGAGTGGTCCAGTAGTCGTAGGCGATCTCGCTGGGGTGGACCTCGTGCGCGAACCGCACGCCCTCGGCGTCGAAGACGTCCAGGATCGGGTTCCAGCGGTCGGCGAAGTCCTGGTAGCCCCGCTCGATCATCGCCTCGGGGGCGGGCGGGAACATGGCGACCAGGTGCCAGATGGCCGAGCCGGTGAAGCCGATGACGGTGTCGACACCGAAGGCGGCTGCGGCGCGGGCGGTGTCCTTCATACGGTCCGCGGCGCGCTGCCGGACTCCTTCCGGGTCTCCGTCGCCCCACACCTGCGCCGGCACGATGGCCTGGTGGCGCTCGTCGATGATGGCGTCGCAGACGGCCTGGCCGGTCAGGTGGTTGGAGATGGCCCAGCACTTCAGGCCGTACTTGTCGAGAAGGGCCCGGCGGCCGTCCAGGTACGACGGATCGGCGAGGGCCTTGTCGACTTCGAAGTGATCGCCCCAGCAGGCGAGTTCCAGGCCGTCGTAGCCGAAGTCCCGGGCCAGGCGGCAGACCTCCTCCAGGGGCAGGTCCGCCCACTGGCCGGTGAAGAGCGTGAAAGTGCGCGGCATCGAAAACGAGCCTCCTCAGACCGCGATCGGCGTGTAGACGGAGTTCTTCTCGGCGCTCTCCTCCACCGCGGCGAGCACCCGCTGCACCTGGAGCCCGTCGGTGAAGGAGGGTTCGGGGCGGCGGCCCTCGGCGATGGCGTGGACGAGGTCGCGGGCCTGGTGGACGAAGGTGTGCTCGTAGCCGAGGCCGTGGCCCGGCGGCCACCACGCCTCCAGGTAGGGGTGGTCTGCTTCGGTGACGAGGATGCGGCGGAAGCCCGCCTCCGTGCCCGGCTCGGTGCCGTCGTGGAAGGACAGCTCGTTGAGCCGCTCCAGGTCGAAGGCGAGCGAGCCGCGCTCGCCGTTGAGTTCGATGCGCAGGGCGTTCTTGCGTCCGGTGGCGTAGCGGGTGGCCTCGAAGGAGGCGATCGCGCCGGAGGGGAAGCGGGCCGTGAACAGGGCCGCGTCGTCCACCGTGACCTCCCCCGTGCCGGCGGCCGAGACGGCGGACAGTCCGCTCGTGGCGCCGGTGGGCAGAGGCCGCTGCCGTACGAAGGTCTCCGTCAGCGCGGAGACGCCGGCCAGCGGCTCCCCCACCAGGTACTGCGCGAGGTCGATGATGTGCGCGCCCAGGTCGCCGAGCGAGCCCGAGCCGGCCTGCTCCTTGCGCAGCCGCCAGGTCAGCGGGAAGCCGGGGTCGACCAGCCAGTCCTGGAGGTACGTCACGCGGACGTGCCGCAGCCTGCCCAGGCGGCCCTCGGCGACCATCCGGCGGGCCTGGGCGGTGGCCGGCACCCGGCGGTAGTTGAAGCCGACCATGGCCATCTGGCCGCGCGCGTGGGCCGCTTCGGCCGCCCGGGCCATCGAGGTGGCCTCCTCGACGGTGTTGGCCAGCGGCTTCTCGCACAGCACGTGCTTGCCGGCGGCCAGGGCGGCGAGCGCGATCTCGGCGTGGCTGTCGCCGGGGGTGCAGATGTCGACGAGGTCGACGTCGTCCCGTTCGACGAGGGCCCGCCAGTCGGTCTCGGTGGAGGCCCAGCCGTGCCGGTCGGCCGCCGCGCGGACGGCGGCGGCGTCCCGGCCGCAGATCACGGCCTGCACGGGGTTCAGCGGCAGGTCGAAGACGCGGCCCGCGGTGCGCCAGCCCTGGGAGTGCGCGGCGCCCATGAAGGCGTAGCCCACCATCCCCACGCGCAGGGGTGGTTTGCCTGCCTCGGTCCCATCTGACTGCGCTTGCGGCTGTCCCATACGGGTGTCCTCCTCGTCCTGGTCGGGGTGGCGCACGTGGGGGGTGCGGGGTGGCTCACTTGAAGCCGGTGGACATGTACTGGTCGACGTTGGTCTTGTCGACGACGGCCGAGTAGAGCGTGAGCGACGACGGGATCTCGAACTCGGCGAGGCCGCCGATGCCCTTGCTCTGGCCGAGGGCGCGGGCGAGGTCGATCGCGGAGGCGGCCATGGTCGGCGGGTACAGCACGGTCGCCTTGAGTACGCCGTCGTCCTGCTTGATGGCCTGGAACGCGGAGAGCGCGCCGGCGCCGCCGACCATCAGGAAGTCGTCGCGCCCGGCCTGCTCGATGGCGCGCAGCGCACCGACACCCTGGTCGTCGTCGTGGTTCCACAGTGCGTCGAACTTCGACTGGGCCTGGAGCAGCTGGGCCATCTTGGCCTGCCCGGACTCGACGGTGAAGTCGGCGGCCTGCCGGGCGACCTTCTTGATGTCGGGGTAGTTCTTCAGGGCGTCGTCGAAGCCCTGGGTGCGCTGCTTGGTGAGTTCCAGGTTGTCCAGGCCGGCCAGTTCGATGACGCGGGCGCCCGACTTGCCCTTGAGTTTCTCGCCGATGTAGTGCCCGGCGCTGAGGCCCATGCCGTAGTTGTCGCCGCCGATCCAGCAGCGGTAGGCCTGCGGGGTGTTGAAGATGCGGTCGAGGTTGACGACCGGGATGCCGGCGCGCATGGCCTTCAGCCCGACCTGGGTGAGGGCCTTGCCGTCCGCCGGGAGCACGACCAGGACGTCGACCTTCTTGTTGATGAGGGTCTCGATCTGGCCGATCTGCTGAGCGGTGTCGTTGGAGCCCTCGGTGATCTCCAGGGTGACGTCGGAGTACTTCTCGGCGCGGCTCTTGGCGTTGTCGTTGATGGCGTTGAGCCAGCCGTGGTCCGCCTGCGGTCCGGCGAAGCCGATGGTGACCTGCTTGCCGGGCTTGTCGTCGGCGGCCGGCTGGTCGTTGGCGGCCGGCTCGTCCTTGGAGTCGGACGGCTCATTGCTGGTGCACCCCGTGAGGAGGGCACCGGCGGAGACGGCGGCGGCCCCGAAGAGCAGCCCTCTGCGGCTCGTGTTCTCTGGCATGGCGGTGAACCCTTTCCTCAGGTCGTGCTCGCGGTACGGCGCTGGACCAGCACGGCGGCGACGATGATCGCGCCCTTGGCGATCTGCTGGACGTCGCTCTGCAGGTTGTTCAGGGCGAAGATGTTGGTGATCGTGGTGAAGATCAGGACGCCGAGCACCGAGCCGGTGATGGTGCCCCGGCCGCCGGTGAGGAGGGTGCCGCCGATGATCGCGGCGGCGATGGCGTCGAGTTCGTAGAGGTTGCCGTTGGTGTTCTGGCCGGAGCCGGACAGGATGATCAGCAGGAAGGCGGCGATGCCGCAGCACAGCCCGGACAGCAGGTAGAGGTAGAGCCGCTGGCGGCGGACGTCGATGCCGGCGAGCCGGGCGGCCTCCGGGTTGCCGCCGACGGCGACCGTGCGGCGTCCGAAGGTGGTGCGGTTGAGGACCAGCCAGCCGATGACGGTGACGACGGCGAACACCATGACCAGCGGCGGGATGCCGAGGACGTAGGCGTCGCGCTCCCCCAGGTCGAGGACGGACGGCACGGTGACGATCTGCGTCTTGCCGTCGGTGATCTGCAGGGCGAGGCCGCGGGCGGAGGCCAGCATGGCGAGGGTGGCGATGAACGGAACCATCGCGCCGTAGGCGATGAGCACCCCGTTGACCAGACCGCAGCCGACTCCGACGACCATCGCCGTGAAGAGGATGCCGGCGAAGCCGTACTCCTGGGTGGCGACGGTGGTGGCCCACACGGAGGCGAGGGCCACGATCGCGCCGATCGACAGGTCGATGCCGCCGGAGACGATGACGAAGGTCATGCCGACGGTGACGACGCCGATCACGGACGCCTGGGTGAGGACGAGTTGGAGGTTGCGGGTGTCGAGGAACTCGTCGGGTTTGGTGATGCCGCCGATGAGGATCAGCGCGGCGAGCACGCCGAGCAGGGACAGGGTGCGGACGTCGGCGCGGATCAGCGTGCCGCGCCAGGCGGGGGGCCGGGCCGGGGGCACCTTGTCGGTGCTGCTGTCCCGCGGCGGGGAGACGGGCTGCGTCATGACGCCGGGCTTCCTTCCATGACCAGGTCGAGTACGCGGTGTTCGTCGAGTTCGCGCGCGGGCGCCGTGTGGACGACACGCCCTTCGCGCAGCACCAGGACACGGTCGGCGAGGCCGAGCACCTCGGGCACCTCACTGGAGACCAGCAGCACGGCGAGGCCCTCGTCGGCGAGGCGGCGGATGACCGCGTAGAGCTCGGCGCGGGCGCCGACGTCGACGCCGCGGGTGGGTTCGTCGAGCAGCAGCACCTTGCAGCCGCGCAGCAGCCAGCGGGCCAGGACGGCCTTCTGCTGGTTGCCGCCGGACAGGGTGCGCACGGGCACGGACGGGTTGTCGGGCCTCAGCGACAGCTCGCGGGTCGCGGCCCGGGCGGCGCCGAGTTCGGCGCCCCGGTCGATCCAGCCGCCGCGCGCGAAGCGGGACATGGAGGAGACCGACACGTTGCGGGTGACGGACTCCAGCATCAGCAGGGCCTGCGCCTTGCGTTCCTCGGGGGCGAGCCCGAGTCCGGCCCGGACGGCGGCCCGTACGCTGCCCGGCTTCAGCGCCTCGCCGTCGACCCGTACGTGACCGGTCGTCGGTTTGCGGGCGCCGTAGACGGTCTCCAGGATCTCGGAGCGGCCCGAGCCCACCAGGCCCGCGAGCCCGACGATCTCACCCGGCCGCACCTCCAGGTCGAAGGGCTCGAACTCTCCTTTCCTGGACAGTCCTTGTACCTTCAGCACGGGCTCGCCGGGGGGCGGGGAGACGGGCCGGTCCGGGAAGACGTACTCGACGTTGCGACCGGTCATCAGCGCGACGACCTCGCGGGTCGGGGTCGACTTCGCGGGAAGCCCGTTCGCGACGGCCCGTCCGTCCTTCAGCACCGTCACCCGGTCGCCGATGCGGCGGATCTCCTCCAGACGGTGCGAGATGTAGACGACGGCGACTCCGGCGGCGGTGAGGTCGCCGACGATGCGGAAGAGGTTGTCGACCTCGTCCGGGTCGAGGGCGGCGGACGGTTCGTCCATCACGATGAGCCGTACGTCGTGGGAGAGCGCCCGCGCCATGGACACGATCTGCTGCTGGGCCGCCGACAGCTCCCCCACGAGCCGGGCCGGATCGATCTCCGCATGTCCAAGCCGCTTCAGCAGTGCGGCTGTTGAGGACCTGGCGGCCTTTCCCCGTACGACGAAGCCGGCGGTGGTCGGCTCATGCCCGAGGTGGACGTTCTCGGCGACCGACAGGTGCTCCACGAGGTCGAGTTCCTGGTAGATGGTGGCGATGCCGAGGCGCATGGCGGCGATCGGCGAGCGGAGGGTGACCTCGTCGCCGCGCCAGCGGAGGCGGCCGGTGTCGGGCTGGTGGGCGCCGGCGAGCACCTTGATGAGGGTGGACTTGCCGGCCCCGTTCTGGCCGAGCAGGCAGTGCACCTCGCCGGCCTGGACGTCGAGGTCGACGGCGTCGAGGGCCCGGACTCCGGGGAACGACTTGGTGATGCCGGACATGCTGAGCAGCGGTGGTTCTGATGCCATGAGGTCCCCTTGGCGGGCGTGCGGGCCGGTTTCAGGGCAGGGCAAAGCAGGGCGCGGTGCTGGTACGCCGTACTGGACCGAGTGCTTACGCGGGTGAGAACAGGTGGTCGCTGATGAGCCGGGCCGCGCCGATGACTCCGGCGGTGGGGCCCAACTCGCCCAGGACGATGGGCAGGTTGCCGGTCGCCAGTGGCAGCGACTGGCGATAGACCTGGGTGCGGATCGCGGCGAGCAGAGTGTGGCCGAGGCCGGTCACCCCGCCGCCGATCACCACCAGGCCCGGGTTGAAGAAGCTGACCAGGCCGGCGATGACCTGGCCGGTGCGGTTGCCGCCCTCGCGGATCAGCTCGAGGGCGGTGGCGTCGCCGGCGGCGGCCGCGGCGGCGACGTCGACGGCGGTGAGGCCGCCGTTCGTCTCCAGCCGTGAGGCCAGTTCGGCCGAGAGCCCCTGCTGGGCGGCCTCCACGGCGTCGCGGGCGAGGGCCGCCCCGCTGAAGTGGGCCTCCAGGCAGCCCCGGTTGCCGCAGGCGCACGGGCGGCCGTCGGGGACGGCCTGGATGTGCCCGATGTCGCCGGCGCTGCCCGTCGTACCGCGGTAGACCTCACCGCCGACGACGATGCCACAGCCGATGCCGGTGCCGATCTTGACGCAGAGGAAGTCGGCGACGGTGCGGGCGACGCCCGCGTGCTGCTCCCCCATCGCCATGAGGTTCACGTCGTTGTCGACCATGACGGGGCAGCCGAGTTCCTGGCTGAGCGCCTCCCGCACGGGGAAGCCGTCCCAGCCGGGCATGATCGGCGGTGCCACCGGGATGCCCTCGGGGAAGCGGACCGGGCCCGGGACGCCGATGCCGGCGCCGTCGAACCCTTCCGCGAGCCCGGAGGCCCTCAGTTTCGCGGCCATGGCGAGGACCTGCTCGAAGACCGCGACGGGGCCTTCGCGCACGTCCATGGGCTGGTTGAGGTGCCCGAGGGTCTCCAGTTCGGCGTTGGTGACGGCGACGTCGATCGAGGTCGCGCCGATGTCGACGCCGAGGAAACGCAGTTCGGGGTTGAGCCGGACGTTGTGGGAACGACGGCCACCGCGCGAGGCGGCGAGTCCGTCGGCCACGACCAGGCCCGTCTCCAGCAGCCGGTCCACCTCCACGGCCAGCTTGGACCGCGAGAGGTCGACCTGGTCGCCCAGCTGGGCACGGGAGTTGGGCCCGCCGTCACGCAACAGCTTGAGGAGGCGGGCCTGATGGGCGTTCGCGGGTCGTGCGGTCATGCGTCTCACGAGCCCCTCCCCGCCTCGATCGGCCTGTGCGCGCCGGTTTTCCGCCACCTCGGTGGCTTGCTTTCGGAGGGAACGTAGCAGCGGCTGCCGGAGGTGGGAAGAAGTCGCGCAGGAATTGCCCTCTACTTTTTCCACTCACAGGACAAAGAAGCGGTGACGGGTGCCTTGCCTCGCAGGACGGGCGAGGCGGCGCTACGAGCGGGAACGCGCGTGGTACGACCGGCGCGTGTGTTCCGTGTGGTCGCGCATCAGCTGGGTGGCGCGCTGTTCGTCCCGGCCGGCGATCGCGGCGATCAGTTCGCGGTGCTCGATCCAGGACTGGTGGCCCCGTTGGCGGGCCACCGGCGTGTAGTACCAGCGCACACGCCGGTCGACCTGGGCGGCGAGTTCGGCGAGGACCGCGTTGCCGGCGAGCTCCATGACCTTGGCGTGGAAGCGGGCGTTCATGGCGACGGCCCCGTCCACGTCGTCGGCCTCGACGGCCTTCTCACCCTCCGCGCACAGCGCTTCCAGGGCGGCGATACCCGCGCTGTTCGCGTTGGCCGCCGCGAGGCGGGCCGCCTCGGCCTCCAGGAGCGTACGGACCGTGAGGAGCTGGTCGGCCTCCTCCTCCGTCGGCTCGTGCACGAACGCGCCCTGAGCGGGCCGCAGATCGACCCACCCCTCGGTGTTGAGCCGCTGCAGCGCCTCGCGCACCGGCTGCCGGGAGACTCCGAGATGCCCGGCGAGTTCGCTCTCGACGAGATGCTGGCCGGGCTGCAGCGCACGGGTGGTGATGAGTTCGAGCAGCGCCTCGTAGACACGGTCACGCAGCGGACCCGGGCGTTCCAGCTTGGGTACCGCCCCCTGGGGCAGGCCTGTCGACAGCATCGCGGTCCCCCTCCTCGGCAGGGCCGTGCACGGTGCGGCGCGAGCCGGTGCCGCCGCAGAGCCAGTATCGATTGTCTTTCGTCTACAGTCTACGGCGCACAAGAGCCAGGGGTTCGGGGAGTTGACCGCGTCACACCGCCCTGGCCCTCACGGGCAGCGCACGACCTGCCCCGCGTACGACAGGTTCCCGCCGAAGCCGAACAGCAGCACCGGGTCGCCCGTGACGAGGGCCCCCTGCTCGACGAGCTTGGAGAAGGCCAGCGGGATGCTCGCGGCCGAGGTGTTGCCGGACTCGGTGACATCGCGCGCGACGACCGCGTTGACGGCGCCGATCTTCTCCGCGAGGGGCTCGATGATGCGCAGGTTCGCCTGGTGCAGCACGACTCCGGCGAGGTCGGCCGGTTCCAGCCCGGCACGCTCGCAGGCCCGGCGCGCGATGGCCGGCAGCTGCGTGGTGGCCCAGCGGTAGACGCTCTGGCCCTCCTGGGCGAAGCGCGGCGGGGTGCCCTCGATGCGCACCGCGTTGCCCATCTCGGGCACCGAGCCCCACAGCACCGGCCCGATCGCCGGCTCGTCGGCGGCCTCGACCACCGCGGCCCCCGCCCCGTCGCCGACGAGCACGCACGTACTGCGGTCGCTCCAGTCGGTCACGTCGGACATCTTGTCGGCCCCGATGACCAGCACCCGGCTCGCGCCCCCCGCGCGGACGGCGTGGTCGGCGGTGGCCAGGGCGTGGGTGAAGCCGGCGCACACGACGTTGAGGTCCATGGTGGCGGCCTGCGGGATGCCCAGGCGGGCCGCGACCCGGGCGGCCGTGTTGGGTGAGCGGTCGACGGCGGTGGAGGTGGCGACCAGCACCAGGTCGATGTCCGCCGGGGTCAGTCCGGCGGCCGCGAGGGCCTTGGCGGCGGCGTGGGCGGCCAGTTCGTCGACCGGTTCGTCCGGTCCGGCGATGTGGCGCGTGCGGATGCCCACCCGGCTCCTGATCCACTCGTCACTGGTGTCCACCAGGCCCGCCAGGTCCTCGTTGGTGAGCACCTTGGCGGGCTGGTAGTGGCCGACGGCGGCGATGCGCGAGCCGTTCATTGGGTGGATCCCCCTCGTTGCCTTGGGTAGCGGATCCTCCAGTCTGATCAGTGACTCACGGGTACGACGGCAGCCAAGGTGACAGGAAACAGGCCCCGGGGTTGTCAGCTTCGGTCAGCACCTCGGGCTCCCGGGCACCTGTCGAACTCCTAGCCGGTGAACAGCTGCGTCGCCTTGCGCACCAGTTCGTACAGCCCGTAGGCGAGCGGTACGCCCACCCACACCCAGGCGAAGGCGATCAGCCACCGCCGGTCCGGGCTAGGCGGACTCTGAGCGCTGTCGCCGGACATGGGCGGCCTCCTTCGGGGCGGGGACGTGGTGGCGGGGGTCGACGGGCCGGATCAGTTCGTTGGCGACGAAGCCGACGACGAGCAGCCCGATCATGATGACGAACGACAGCCCGTACAGGGACGCGCCGTGCCGGCCCGCCTCCTCCTGGCGGTCGGCGATCCAGTTCACGATCAGCGGGCCGAGCACCCCGGCCGTGGACCAGGCGGTGAGCAGCCGTCCGTGGATGGCACCGACCTGGTACGTACCGAACAAATCCTTCAAATAGGCCGGAACCGTGGCGAAACCACCGCCATAGAAGGAGAGGATGACCAGTGCGCTCAGGATGAACAGCGGCTTGGAGGAGTCGCCGAACAGGGCGATGAGCGCGTACATCAGCGCACCGACGCCCAGGTAGACGCGGTAGATGTTCTTGCGGCCGATGAGGTCGGACGTCGACGACCAGCCGATGCGGCCCGCCATGTTCGCCGCGGACAGCAGCGCGACGAAGCCGGCGGCGGCCGTCACCGACACGGGGGTGGAGGTGTCCGCGAAGAAGTCCGTGATCATCGGCGCGGCCTTCTCCAGGATGCCGATGCCGGCGGTGACGTTCATGCAGAGCACGATCCACAGGAGCCAGAACTGCGGGGTGCGGATGGCCCGGTTCGCGGAGACCTGCGGGCCGGCGGGGGCTTGTCGCGCAGTTCCCCGGGCCTCTGGGGCATGACGCGGAACCCGGACCAAGAGCACGCCCAGGAGCATGAAGACGGCGTACGACAGTCCGTGCACGAGGAAGGCGAGCGCGATGCCGGAGCTGTCGCTCCCGAACGACTCCAGCATCTGGGACGACCACGGTGAGGCGATGAGCGCCCCGCCGCCGAAGCCCATGATGGCGATGCCGGTGGCCATGCCGGGCCGGTCCGGGAACCACTTGATCAGCGTGGAGACGGGCGATATGTATCCGATGCCGAGGCCGATGCCGCCGACGAAGCCGTAGCCGAAGACGATCAGCCAGTACTGCTCCAGGGACGCGCCCAGCGCGGAGAGCAGGAAGCCGGAGGAGAAGCAGATCAGGGCGACGGTCATGGCCCAGCGCGGGCCCTTGCGCTCCACGAGCGTGCCGCCGAACGCGGCGGACAGGCCCAGCATGACGATGCCCAGCTGGAAGGGCAGCGCGCTCTGTGTGCCGCTGAGACCGAGCGCGGACTCCAGGGGCGGCTTGAACACGCTCCAGGCGTAGGCCTGGCCGATGGAGAGGTGGACGGAGAGAGCGGCGGGCGGAACGAGCCAGCGGCTCCAGCCCGGGGGCGCGACTGGGGGACTCATGAACCCCGGACGGTAGGGATCCGCACGGAAGTTGAGAAGGCGGCGCGTCGACCGTATGCGGTGAGCGGTATTCAGCATGCGCCGAACGGTCGGCGCCCAGACCCTTGCCGCCCCAACCTCCATACTGTAGACAATATTTCGTCGACACAAGCCGTCCGCGAGCCATACGCGGCCCGTGGGCGGCCGGCCGGCAGCCACCTCCGCGGTATCCCTCAAACCGAACGGAGTGTTCCCGTGAAAGTCGCAGTTCTCGGCGCCGGTGCCATCGGCGCCTACGTCGGCGCCGCGCTCCACCGCGCGGGTGCCGAGGTGCATCTCATCGCCCGTGGACCGCATCTGGCGGCCATGAGGCAGCACGGAGTCCGGGTGCGCAGCCCACGCGGCGACTTCACCGCGCACCCCCACGCCACCGACGACCCGGCCGAAGTCGGTCCGGCCGACCATGTCTTCCTGGGCCTGAAGGCCAACGCGTACGCGGCGTGCGGGCCGCTGATCGCGCCCCTGCTGCACGAGACGACCTCGGTCGTCGCGGCCCAGAACGGCATCCCCTGGTGGTACTTCCACCGGCACGGCGGCCCGTACGACGGCCACCGTGTCGAGAGTGTCGACCCGCACGGCGCGGTCAGTGCGGTGCTCGCGCCCGAACGGGCCATCGGATGCGTCGTCTATGCGGCGACCGAGCTCGAACAGCCGGGAGTGGTCCGGCACTTGGAGGGCACGCGGTTCTCCATCGGCGAGCCCGACCGCAGCCGCTCCGCCCGCTGTCTCGCCTTCAGCGAGGCCATGCAGGCGGGCGGACTGAAGTGCCCGGTCGAACCGGACCTGCGGAGCGACATCTGGGTCAAGCTGCTCGGCAACATCTCCTTCAACCCGATCAGCGCGCTGGCCCGCGCCACCATGCGGCAGATGTGCCTGCACGGCGGCACCCGCAAGGTCATCGAGATCATGATGGCCGAGACGCTGTCGGTCGCCCAGGCCCTCGGCTGCGAGGTCGGCGTCTCCATCGAGCGCCGGCTCGCGGGGGCCGAGCGGGTCGGCGACCACCGCACCTCCACGCTCCAGGACCTGGAGCGCGGCAAGCCGCTCGAACTCGACGTGCTGCTCGCAGCGGTCGTCGAACTGGCGGAGATCACCGGCGTGGAGGTGCCCACCCTGCGCACCGTGCACGCCATCTCGGACCTGCTCGCGCTGAGGAGCGCCGCATGAGCAAACGCGACCGGACCCCCAAGACCTACGCCCGGCTCACCCACCCGCTCGTCCGGGACTCCCGCGACGAGCCCTTCCGGCAGGCCACCTGGGAGGAGGCCCTGGACCGGGCCGCCCAGGGCCTCGGACGCAACCGCGACGCCTTCGGCATGTTCAGCTGCGCCCGCGCCACCAACGAGATGAACTACGTGGCGCAGAAGTTCGCCCGGGTCGTCATGGGCACCAACAACGTCGACTCCTGCAACCGCACCTGTCACGCCCCGAGCGTGGCGGGCCTGTCGGCGGCGTTCGGCTCCGGCGGCGGGACGTCGTCGTACGAGGAGATCGAGCACACCGACGTCATCGTGATGTGGGGTTCCAACGCCCGGTTCGCGCACCCGATCTTCTTCCAGCACGTGCTGAAGGGGATCAGGAACGGCGCCCGGATGTACGCGGTCGATCCGCGCCGGACCTCGACCGCCGAGTGGGCGGAGAGCTGGATGGGGCTGAACGTCGGCACGGACATCCCGATGGCGCACGCGATCGGCCGCGAGATCATCCACGCGGGGCTCGCGAACGAGGCGTTCATCGAGCGGGCGACCAGCGGTTTCGAGGAGTACAGGGCCCTGGTCGAGCCGTGGACGCTGTCGCTCGCCGAGAAGGTGACGGGCGTACCGGCCGCGGCGATCCGCGAGCTGGCGCACGCCTACGCCCGTGCCGAACGGGCCCAGTTGTGCTGGACCCTGGGCATCACCGAGCACCACAACGGCACCGACAACGTCCGCGCCCTGATCAACCTGTCCCTGCTCACCGGGCACGTCGGCCGCTACGGCTCCGGCCTGCAACCCCTGCGCGGGCAGAACAATGTGCAGGGCGGCGGTGACATGGGCGCGATCCCCAACCGGCTGCCCGGCTTCCAGGACATCCTGGACGCGAGCGTCCGTCTGAAGTTCGAGTCGGCCTGGGACACCGTGATCCAGCCGCACTACGGCCTGAACCTCACGGAGATGTTCGAGGCCATGGAGGACGGCACGCTCAAGGCCGTGTACTGCATCGGCGAGAACCCGGCCCAGTCCGAGGCCGACAGCGAGCAGGCCGTACGGCGGCTGACGTCGCTCGACTTCCTGGTCGTGCAGGACATCTTCCTGACGAAGACCGCCGAGCTCGCGGACGTCGTCCTGCCCGCCACGGCCGGCTGGGCGGAGACCGACGGCACCACCACCAACAGCGAGCGGCGGGTCCAGCGCGTCCGCAAGGCCGTCACCCCGCCCGGCGAGGCCCGCGAGGACATCGACATCCTCTGCGACCTCGCGGCCCGCCTCGGCCACGACTGGAAGTACGCCGACGCCGAGACCGTGTGGAACGAGCTGAGGGCCGTCTCGCCCGACCACTACGGCATGACGTACGAGCGTCTGGAGGAGCACCAGGGCATCCAGTGGCCCTGCCCGAGCACGGACGGGATCGAACCCACCTATCTGCACGGCCGGTTGTGGGAGACCGACCCCGTCAGGCGCGGCCCGCTCGCTCCGTTCGGGATCGTGCGGCACGACCCGCCCGTGGACCTCACCGACGAGCGGTATCCGATCCGGCTCACCACCGGGCGGCGGCTCGACTCGTACAACACCGGAGTGCAGAGCGGGAGTTACTCCTCGCCACTGCGGCGCGGCGAGTTCATCGAGCTGAGCCCGGAGGACGCCGAGCACCACGGGGTCGTGGTCGGCGAGCACGTCCAGGTGACCTCGCGGCGCGGGTCGGTGACCGCGCCGGTGTGGGTGGACCCCGCGCTGCGGCCGGGGCTCGCCTTCATGACCATGCACTTCCCGGACGAGGTGGACACCAACCGGCTGACGATCGAGGCGAACTGCCCGATCGCGGGGACGGCGGAGTTCAAGGCGTCGGCGATCCGGATCGAGAAGCTGCCCATCGCGACCATCGTGGGGTGACGTAAGTGGACCTGCACTTCGGCGACAGCAAACCGACGGACGAGGAACGGACGGCCGTCGACGCCCTGCTGGGGCCTCCGGAGTCCTCCTGGGAGGGCGCCGACCGTTCCGACGCCGATCTGAGGTGGGCGCGTGGCGGACGCGAGGCCCGGGACCGCCGCGACCTGCTGTTGCCGGGGCTGCACGCGATCAACGACCGGGTCGGCTGGATCAGTGACGGCGCCCTCGACTACCTGTGCCGGCGGCTGACGGTGCCGCCGGCGGAGGCGTACGGGGTCGCCACCTTCTACGCCATGTTCTCCGTCCGGCCGCGTCCTGCGACCGTGCTCCACGTGTGCACGGACCTGGCGTGCGCGGCGGCCGGGGCGCCGGAGCTGTGCGCCGGGATCGAGGAGCGGCTGGGCCTCGGCAGCGGCGTGAGTGTCGAGCGCAGCCCCTGCCTGGGCCTGTGCGAACGGGCCCCGGCCGCCCTCGCGATCAAGGCCGGGGACCCCGTGCGTACCGCGGTCTCGGCGCCGGCGACCGTCCAGGGCGCCGTGCTCGCCGCGAGTTCGCCCGGCTCCGCGCCCGAGGAACCGCCGGCCGCGCTGGCGGTGCCCCAGGCGGGGCAGGACGGTCTGCTGCTGCTGCACCGCGTCGGCGTGGTCGACCCCGCGTCCCTCGACGACTACCGCGCCCACGGCGGCTACACCGCCCTGCGCCGGGCCTTCGAGCTGGGTCCCGCCGGGGTCATCCGCGAGGTCACCGACTCGGGCCTGGTCGGGCGCGGCGGCGCCGCATTCCCCACCGGCCGCAAGTGGCAGGCCACGGCGTCCCAGCCGGACCGTCCGCACCACCTCGTCTGCAACGCCGACGAGTCCGAGCCGGGCACTTTCAAGGACCGGGTGCTCATGGAGGGCGACCCGTACGCGCTCGTCGAGGCGATGACGATCGCCGGTTACGCGACCGGGGCACACCGGGGCTACCTCTACCTGCGCGGCGAGTACCCGCGCGCCCTGCACCTGCTGGAGCACGCGATCGCGCAGGCCCGCGCGCGGGGACTGCTCGGCGACGACGTCCTCGGGCAGGGCTACGCCTTCGACATCGAGATCCGGCGCGGCGCGGGCGCCTACATCTGCGGTGAGGAGACGGCCCTGTTCAACTCCATCGAGGGGTACCGGGGCGAGCCGCGCTCGAAGCCGCCGTTCCCCGTGGAGAAGGGCCTGTTCGGCAAGCCGACGGTCGAGAACAACGTGGAGACCCTGGTCAACGTCCTGCCGATCCTGACCATGGGCGCCCCGGCGTACGCGGCGATCGGCACCCGGCGTTCCACCGGACCCAAGCTGTTCTGCGTGTCCGGGACCGTGGAGCGGCCTGGTGTCTACGAGCTGCCGTTCGGCGCGACACTGGGCGATCTGCTCACGCGAGCGGGGGTGCGTGACGGGCTGCGGGCGGTGCTGCTCGGCGGCGCGGCCGGTGGGTTCGTGCGCGCCGACGAGCTGGACATCCCGCTCACCTTCGAGGGCACGCGCGAGGCCGGCACGACACTGGGCTCGGGAGTGGTCATGGCCTTCGACGACACCGTGCCCCTCCCACGGCTGCTGCTGCGCATCGCGGAGTTCTTCCGGGACGAGTCGTGCGGGCAGTGCGTGCCGTGCCGCGTCGGGACGGTGCGGCAGGAGGAGGCGCTGCACCGGATCGTGGAGCGCACCGGCGCCGGCGCCGCCGGGGACATCGCGCTGCTGCGGGAGGTCGGCCGCGCCATGCGGGACGCCTCCATCTGCGGTCTCGGCCAGACCGCGTGGAACGCCGTGGAATCCGCCATCGACCGTCTGGGGGCGTACGAATGACCGTCACACCGCTGGGGATCCCGCGCCGCATGCTGGAGTTCACCCTCGACGGCGAGGAGGCCCGGGTCCCCGAGGGCTCGACCGTCCTGGACGCCTGCCGGGCGGCCGGGAAGGACATCCCGACCCTGTGCGAGGGCGACACACTGCGGCCGAAGAACGCCTGCCGGGTCTGTGTCGTGGAGGTCGAGGGGGCCAGGACGCTCGTCCCGGCCTGCTCCCGCAAGGCCGAGCCGGGCATGGAGGTGCGCACCGACACCGAACGCGCCCGGCACAGCCGCAAGGTCGTCCTGGAGCTGCTCGCGTCCTCGGTCGACCTGTCGACGACGCCGAAGGTCGCCGGGTGGCTCAAGGAGTACGAGGCGAAGCCGGACCGCTTCGGCCCGGCCGCGGCGCGGCTCAACGAGGAGCCGAAGGTCGACAACGACCTGTACGTGCGCGACTACGACAAGTGCATCCTCTGCTACAAGTGCGTCGACGCCTGCGGCGACCAGTGGCAGAACTCCTTCGCGATCTCGGTCGCCGGGCGGGGTTTCGACGCCCGGATCGCCGTGGAGCACGACGCGCCGCTGACCGACTCGGCGTGCGTGTACTGCGGGAACTGCATCGAGGTGTGCCCCACCGGCGCGCTGTCCTTCAAGTCCGAGTTCGATATGCGCGCGGCGGGCACCTGGGACGAGTCGCGGCAGACGGAGACGACCACGGTGTGCGCGTACTGCGGAGTGGGCTGCAACCTGACGCTGCACGTGCAGGACAATGAGATCGTGAAGGTCACCTCGCCGCACGACAACCCGGTGACCCACGGCAACCTCTGCATCAAGGGCCGCTTCGGCTACCAGCACGTACAGAACCGGGGCTGATCAGGACATGGGACGAGTCACGGAACGACGCAAGGTGCTCCGCATCCGGGACGGGGTGGTCTCCAGCCGCCCGGACACGCTCGTCGCCGAGGAACCCCTGGAGATCCGGCTCAACGGCAAGCCCCTGGCGATCACCATGCGCACCCCCGGCGACGACTTCGCGCTGGCGGCGGGCTTCCTGGTGAGCGAGGGGGTGCTGGGCGGGCAGCGTGACCTGCGGAACATCGTCTACTGCGCGGGGGCCACCGCCGACGGGTCGAACACGTACAACGTGGTCGACGTGCAGACGGCCCCGGACGTGGTGATCCCCGACATCACGCTGGAACGGAACGTCTACACGACGTCCTCCTGCGGTCTGTGCGGCAAGGCGTCGCTGGACGCGGTGCGCACCACAGCCCGGTGGCCCATCGCCGACACTCCCCCGGTCCGGGTCACCCCCGAGCTGCTCGCGAGCCTCCCCGACCGGCTGCGCGCGGCCCAGCGGGTCTTCGACCGGACCGGCGGCCTGCACGCGGCGGCCCTGTTCTCCGAGGAGGGCGAGCTGCTGGACGTCCGGGAGGACGTGGGCCGGCACAACGCGGTCGACAAGCTGGTCGGCCGCGCCCTGCAGAACGGCGAGCTGCCGCTGTCCCGGGCGGTCCTGCTCGTGTCGGGCCGGGCCTCCTTCGAGCTGGCGCAGAAGGCCGTGATGGCCGGCATTCCGGTCCTGGCGGCGGTGTCGGCCCCGTCCTCGCTGGCGGTGGACCTGGCCGCCGAGACGGGCCTGACGCTGGTGGGCTTCCTGCGGGGCAGCTCCATGAACGTGTACGCGGGTGAGGACCGTATCGCCCTGCGGGCCGCGGCCGCCCAGGGCTGAGCAGGTTCCTCCGCGACACGGCGGCGGGGCCCCGACCGGCGGGGAGCGCCCCCTGCGCCGCAGGGGCCCCGTCTCGGCCTGACGTCGGCCTCAGTCGGTCACGCCGGATATCCGCAGCAGCATGTCCGTGAACCGCTCCCGTTCGGCCGCCGACAGCGGGGCGAGCAGCTCGTCGTTGGCGGCGCGGGCCGCCACCTCGCAGCGCTTCAGCAGCCGGGCGCCCTCCCCGGTGAGGGACACCGCGTTCTTGCGGCGGTCCCTCGCGTCCGGCTCGCGTACCACCAGACCGGCCGTCTGGAGGTCGTTGAGCACGCCGACCAGATCCTTGGGGTCCAGCCGCACCGCGCGCCCGAGATCGGCCTGGGCGACGGGGGCGAGGTCGCGGACGGCGGACAGCACCACGTGGTGCCACATCCGCATGTCCTCCTCGGCCAGCGCCTCGGCCACCAGGGCGCGGCCGCGGGCGGCGGCGCGGCCGAGCAGCCAGCTGGGCAGGGAGCGGATCGCGGGCAGGGGGGCTTCCGACATGGCCGCAGCCTAACCAAGTAATCGTTGGTTCTTCCTATGATCCTCCTATACCGTTGGGCTCCCCAACGAATCCGTGGGGCACACCAACGACCCCGGAGGTGCGATGCGCCGCGTCCGCTACGAATCCCGAGGCGGTCCCCTGTTCGTGGAGGAGGCGCCGCTCCCCGAGCCCGGCCCCGGAGAGCTGCTCGTGCGCGCGGAGGCGATCGGCGTCACGCTTCCGGTCGTACGCAAGGTCACCGAGGCGGCCGAGCCCGCCCCGCTCGGCGGCGAGATCGCCGGGGAGGTCACGGCCGTCGGCGAGGGCGTCACCCGCTACGGCACCGGCGACCGGGTGACCGGGCTGTGCCTCGGCCACGGCTACGCCGACTTCGCACTGCTGCACGAGGCCATGGCCTCCCCGGTCCCGCGGGACGCGAGCGCCGTCGACGCCGTCGCCCTGGTCCGCAGCGGCCTGGTCGCCCTCGGCGCCCTGGAGGCGGCCCGGCCCCAGCCGGGCGAGGCGGCCCTGGTCACCGCGGCCGCGAGCGGCGTCGGCCAGCTGGCCGTGCAACTGGCCACCACGCGCGGCGCCGGACGGGTCGTGGGAGCCGTCTCCGACCCGGCCAAGGCCGACTTCGTCCGGGGCCTCGGCGCCGACCACGTCATCACGTACGGCGACGACGGCTGGGGCACCCCGGTCGACTACGTCCTGGACGCGGTCGGCGGGGAGCTGCTCACCCCGGCTCTCGCCGCACTCGCCCCGGAGGGGCGGCTGGTGGCGTACAGCTCGGGGGGCGGCATCATCCAGGCGTACGACCTGCTCGTGGGCGCCAAGTCGGTGATCGGGTTCCAGCTGGCCCGCATCGCCCGCGGGAAGCCGGAGTTGTACGAGCAGTGGCGCGAGGAGCTGTGGCGGCTGTTCGCGGCGGGCGAGCTCAGGCCCGCCGTCCACGGGGAGTTCGCCCTGGAGGACGCGGCCAAGGCACACGGGGAGATCGACGAGCGGTCCAACCTCGGCAAGGTCGTCCTGATCCCCTGACGCACGCTTCTTGTGGGGGGTCTGTGAACCCAAGTACCGTCTGTGGCCCGCACATTGGACGTGGAATGTCCGGATGACCGGATGTCTGTCCCATGCTCCGGTGGTCCGGTGCCGACAGCCGCATGAAGGGCAGGTCGCACCATGCCGTCAAGTCTTCGCGCACGTCTGAGATCCACCCTGACAGCCGCTCTCGCCGCCGGGGCGCTGCTCGCGCCCACCGCGCCGGCACACAGTCAGTCCGTCACGGCCTTACCGGAGTTCGAACAGCAGGTGCTCTTCAAGGCGTCCCAGGACCCGGGCTACGCCTGCTTCCGGATCCCGGCGATCGTGCGCACCACCAGCGGCACCCTGCTGGCCTTCGCCGAGGGCCGCGTCCTCAACTGCGGTGACGCGGCCGACATCGACATCGTCGTCAAGCGCTCCACCGACGGCGGCCGCACCTGGGGGCCGCTCCAGGTCGTCACCGAGGGCGCGGGCGACACGCACGGCAACCCGGTGCCCCTCGTGGACCGCAGGACCGGCCGGATCCTGCTGGCCGAGACGTTCAACACCGGCCGTACGGACGCCGGCAACTGCACCGTCCCCTGCGACCGCACCCCGCACCTGCAGTACAGCGACGACGACGGCCGGACCTGGTCCGAGCCGCGCGATCTGAGCGACGAGATCCTGCCCGAGCACTGGAACTCCTGGTACGCGACCGGCCCGGTGCACGGTATCCAGCTGACCCGCGGCGAGCACGCCGGGCGGCTCGTGTTCGGCGTCAACACCGAGACGTGGAACGGCAGCCGGGTCTCCGCCAACCACGCCGCGCTCATCGTCAGCGACGACGGCGGCGACTCCTGGCGGGCCGGCGCCACGGACACCTGGCCCATAGCGCAGGACGGCACGTTCCGGCAGAAGCCGTCCGAGGTGACGCTCACCGAGCGCGCCGACGGCGCGCTGCTCGTCAGCGGCCGGGAACAGGACGGCACCGACCTGGGCCACCGCTCCCAGACCCTCAGCCTGGACGGCGGCGACAGTTTCGCCGCACCGTTCCGCGGCCTCCCGGACCTGTACACCCCGCAGGTCCAGGGCGCGACCTTGCGCCTGGGCCACCGGATGCTGCTGTCCGCTCCGGCGGACCCCGACCGCCGCCGCACGATGATGGTCCGCTCCTCCTACGACGGCGGGCGCACCTGGGAGAGCGTGGACCGGGGCACGGTCGTCACCACCGACTGGTCCGGCTACTCCGACATGGCGGCGGTGGGCGGCACGACGGTGGGCCTGCTGTACGAGGGCGGCGCGGTCGACGCCCGCGACGAGATCCGCTTCGCCCGCTTCACCGAGGACTGGCTCACACCGCGCCGGGGCGCCGACCCGACCACGCGCGACGCGGCGGCGGGCGCCAAGCCCGCGGCGGTGCTCGGCGGTGCCGTGCGGACGGCCGGCGTCCGCGGCGGAGCGCTGTCCTTCGACGGCACCGACGACGCCGTACGGCTGCCCTACCGGTCGCGGCTCCCGCTCGGGGAGGGGGACTTCACGGCCTCGTTGCACTTCCGCTACACGGCCACGACCGGCGAACAGCCCTTCCTGTGGATGGGCGGCATCGGCACCACCCAGCCGCAGATCTGGCTGCGCGGGGAGCCGGCGAGCGACCGGGTCCGGGGGCTGATCACCACCCGGTCGGGTGCGACGACCGTCAGGTCGGCCTCGGTCTGGACCGACGGCGCCCACAACGACGGCCGTTGGCACCATCTGGCGCTGCGCCGCGGCGGAGGGCGGCTGACGCTCTTCCTCGACGGCGAGGCGCTCGGCACCGCGGACGTGCCGGGCTCGGTCAGTCGCAACTCCCCGTTCGGCGTGCACATCGGCCAGCGCATGGACAGCCGGGCGTTCCTCACCGGGGCGATCGACGACGTCCGGGTGTGGAACCGGGCCCTGAGCGACAAGGAGCTGGCCTCAGGTGCCTCGGACGCGGCTCCCCGGGGCACGGTGCTGTGGCTGCCCATGGACCAGGTGAGCGGCAGCAACTAACGTCGCGGAACGTGCCCGACGACTCAGGAGCAGCACGAGCACGACAGCGCACGGGAACCGGGATCGGCCTGCTGCTGGTCCTGGTTCTCGGCGCTGTCCTGCTCATCGCCCTGCCGGACGACGACGGTTCGAGCGGCGACGGCGCATGCCGGGGCCTCACGGTCGGCTCCTGGGAGGCGGACGGCGGCCTCACCGCCGAGTTCTCCCGCTACGGCGACGACGCGAGCCGCACCGACGACTGGACCGGCGGCGACGGCACCCACTCGGTGCGGCTGCCGGACGGGCGGGTGCTGTGGCTGTTCTCGGACACCTACCTGGGCCGGGTGTACGGCCCGCCCAACCCGCACGGCGAGTCCTACGCCTGGCGGGACGCCACCACGCCGCTGGTGCGCAACTCCGCCGTGCTGATGCGCGACGGCCGGCTCGAATCCACGCTGCCCGCCCCGCTGTTCGCCGACCCGGCGCCGAACCAGTGGCGCTGGCCGGTCGCCGCCCGCGTCGAACCCCGCTCCCCCGGTGCCTCGGAGCAGGTCGTCCGGGTGCTGCTGTGGGTGCGCACGGCAGGGCAGGCCCCCTGGATCTACGGGGTGCCCACCGCCACCGAGGTCGCCACCCTGTCGCTGCCCGGCCTGCGCCTGGAGTCGATCGTCGAGGTGCTCGACCAGCAGCCGGTCCCCGACCCGTCCCGGCGCGTGCTGTTCGGCACGACGCTGGTCGAGGAGGACGGCTGGACCTATGTGTTCGGCGGCGACGACGGCCGGGCCGCCTCCCGTCCCGCCTCGCACGCGTACGCGGCCCGGATACCGGAGGGCGGGCTCGCCGACCCGGACGCCTGGCAGTACTGGAGCGGCTCGGCGTGGGTGCCCGGCGCCCGCCCCCGGCCGGTGCTCGGGGACGGACGGCGCAAGGGCGTGGGCAGCGCGTTCACGGTCGTCCGGGAGGGCGGCACGTACCTGCTGTTCACGATGGCCGCCGGCCCGAAGGGGCTGACCACGGTGGCGTCTTACTGGGCCTGCTCCCCGGCCGGGCCCTGGCACGGGCCGGGGAAGGAGTTCACCCCACCGCTGCCGCAGGGGCAGGTGGCCGCCTACAACCCGCAGGCGCATCCGGTGCTGAGCGGTGGCGGACGGCTCGTCCTGAGCTACGACGTCAACTGGCTGGAGACGACGGGCGCCGCCGCCCAGCTCAGCCGGAACGTGTCCCTGTACCGACCGCGGTTCGTGTCGTTGCGGCTGGCTGCGGCGCGGTGACCTCGCCCGCCGCTTCCCGCGCGCGCCGCTTGGCGATCACCGCGCACACGATCAGCTGCATCTGGTGGAAGAGCATCAGCGGCAGCACGGCGAGCGCCGCCTGCGCGCCGAACAGGACGCTCGCCATGGGCAGCCCGGCGGCCAGGGACTTCTTCGAGCCGGCGAACTGGATCGCGATCCGGTCCGCCCGGCCGAAGCGCAGCGCCTTGCCGCCGTACCAGGTGGCCAGCAGCATCACGGCCAGGATCACCGCCTCGACGACGAACAGGCCGCCCAGCCGCGCGGGGCTGACCTGGTGCCAGATGCCCTGGACCATGCCCGCGCTGAACGCGGTGTAGACGACGAGCAGGATCGAGCCGCGGTCCACCAGCCCGAGGACCTGCTTGCGGCGGGTGACGAAGCCGCCGATCCAGCGCCGCAGCAGCTGCCCCGCGAGGAAGGGGACCAGCAGTTGCAGCACGATCCGCAGCAGCGAGCCTGCGGAGAATCCGCCGCCGTGGCCGCCGAGCAGCGAGGCCGCGAGCAGCGGGGTGGCGATGATGCCGACGAGGGAGGAGAAGGAGCCCGCGCAGATCGCGGCGGGCACGTTGCCGCGGGCCATCGAGGTGAAGGCGATCGACGACTGGACGGTCGAGGGGACGAGCGTGAGGAAGAGCAGGCCCTGGTAGAGCGGGTGCGTCAGGATCACCGGCACCAGTCCGCGGGCCGCGAGCCCGAGCAGCGGGAAGACGAGGAAGGTGCAGGCCAGGACGGTGACGTGGAGCCGCCAGTGCCGCAGGCCGTCGAGCGCCTCACGGGTGGAGAGCCTCGCGCCGTAGAGGAAGAAGAGGAGGGCGACCGCGGCTGTGGAGGCACCGGAGGCGACATCGGCGGCCGGTCCACGCGCCGGGAACAGTGCGGCGAGGCCCACCGTCCCGAGGAGTAGCAGGATGTAGGGGTCGATCGGCATCCAACTCGGCCAGTGCAGGCGTTTCACGGTGCTCCACTTGCTGGGTACTTCGGTCGGTCCGGGGCCGCAGCGGCCCCCTTCCATCCTGCTCCCCGACTTGGCGATCGGGAATCCCGTACACGGCTCTCACTGTCATCACGTTCCGCGATAACGTGGAAGGCATGTACGACCCGTCCCAGCTGCGCACGTTCCTGTCGGTGGCGCAGACGCTGAGCTTCACGCAGGCCGCACGGCGGCTCGGGCTGCGGCAGTCGACGGTCAGCCAGCACGTGCGGCGACTGGAGGACGCGGCAGGGCGGACGCTGTTCACCCGGGACACGCACTCGGTGGAGCTGACGGAGGACGGCGAGGCCATGCTCGGCTTCGCTCGCCGGATCCTTGAGGTGCACGAGCAGGCGGCGGCGTTCTTCACGGGCACCCGGCTGCGCGGCCGGCTGCGCTTCGGCGCCTCGGAGGACTTCGTGCTGACCCGGCTGCCCGAGATCCTCGAGGGCTTCCGGCACGAGCACCCGGAGGTCGACCTGGAGCTGACGGTCGAACTGTCGGGCACGCTGCACGAGCAGCTGGCCGCCGGGAAGCTGGATCTGGTGCTGGCCAAGCGGCGGCCCGAGGACCCGCGGGGCGAGCTGGTCCGGCACGACCGGCTGGTGTGGATCGGCGCGGAACGCCTCCGGCTCGACCCGGACCGCCCGGTGCCGCTCATCGTCTACCCGCCGCCGGGCATCACCCGCGCGCTCGCCCTGGAGGCCCTGGAGCGGCAGGGCCTCCAGTGGCGCGTGGTGTGCACCAGCGGCAGCCTCAACGGCCTCGTCGCGGCGGCCCGGGCCGGTCTCGGCGTGATGGCGCACTCCCGCGGCCTCATCCCGCCGGGACTGGCCCGGGTCCCGGACCGGGCGGGGCTGCCGGAACTGGGACAGGTCGACTTCGTGCTCGTCCACGGCCGGCGCCGGACCTCCGCCCAGGGCGCGGCAGACGCTCTGGCGGCGGCGATCCTCGCGGGCGGGGACCGGCTGCACCGCAGTGAGCGCAAGGGCCTGTGACGAACCGGAGTGACGGAATCCGCCGCCACTCCGCTGACAGAAGAGGCCCCGTTCGAAGGCGCGTCGCACTCCGGCCGGACTCGTACAGATTCGGTGGAGATTACGGCACCGAAACTTACTCAACCGTCAGGAATGTGTCCGACCCTTCCCCATGTGAGCGCTTTTTCCCTCGCTGACCAGCGCAGACAAGAGCGATGCTCGCCTTCGTACCCCCTCCCGCCCCCTGCCTGTGTGGGGTAGCTTTCACGGCGCTGTGCGGAGCGTCACTCGACAGGAGCGCTGAGGAGCGGGGAGCGGGGTTTGCGCGAGTTCACCAACCCTCCGTTGGCGTTGGCACCTCCGGTGGGCGGTCTGGCCGACGTGGTCTTCGAGCATGCCCAGCAGGACCCGCTGCGCATCGCGCTGGGCCGCAAGGACGAGTCCGGCCAGTGGCGGGACGTCACCAGCGCCGAGTTCCGCGACGAGGTGCTCGCCCTGGCCAAGGGTCTGCTGGCGAGCGGCATCCGGTTCGGCGACCGGGTCGCGATCATGTCCCGCACGCGCTACGAGTGGACCCTGTTCGACTACGCGCTGTGGACGATCGGCGCCCAGGTCGTACCGGTCTACCCGACGTCCTCGGCCGAGCAGTGCTTCTGGATGCTGTACGACGCCGAGGTGACGGCCGCGGTCGTGGAGCACGAGGACCACGCGATGACGATCGCCACCGTCATCGACCGGCTGCCCCAGCTGCGCCTGCTGTGGCAGCTCGACTCCGGCGCCGTGCACGAGCTGTACGACGCGGGCGCGCACCTGGACGACGAGGTGGTGCACCGCCACCGGCAGGCCGTCACACCCGACTCGGTCGCCACGATCATCTACACGTCGGGCACCACCGGGCGCCCCAAGGGCTGTGTCATCACGCACGGCAACTTCATGTACGAGGCGGACACCGTCATCGAGCGCTGGGAGCCGGTGTTCCACTCCAGGCGCGGCGACGAGGCGGCGACCCTGCTGTTCCTGCCGCTCGCGCACGTCTTCGGGCGGATGGTCCAGGTCGCGGGGATCCGCGGCAGGGTGAAGTTCGGCCATCAGCCGCAGCTGAACGCCGCGGCCCTGCTGCCCGACCTCGCCGCGTTCCGGCCGACGTTCTTCCTGGCGGTGCCGTACATCTTCGAGAAGGTGTTCAACGCGGCCCGCCGCAAGGCCGAGAAGGAGGGCCGCTCCGGGGCCTTCGAGAAGGCCGTCGACGTCGCGATCAAGTACGCGGACGCGATGGAGGCCAAGGCCTGGGGCACCGGTCCCGGCCCGTCGGCGGGGCTGCGCATGCAGCACCAGCTGTTCGACAAGCTGGTCTACGCCAAGATCCGCGCCGCGATGGGCGGCCGGATCAAGCACGCGATGTCGGGCGGCTCGGCGATGGACCGCCGGCTCGGTCTGTTCTTCGCCGGGGCGGGCGTGCACATCTACGAGGGCTACGGCCTGACCGAGTCCACGGCCGCCGCGACCGCCAACCCGCCCGGGCGCACCCGCTTCGGCACGGTCGGACAGGCCATCCCCGGCATGACCGTGCACATCGCGGACGACGGCGAGATCTGGCTGCACGGCGAGAACGTCTTCCAGGGGTACCTCAACAACCAGAAGGCCACCGACGCGACCCTTCACGACGGCTGGCTCGCCACCGGTGACCTCGGCGCGCTGGACGAGGACGGCTTCCTCACCATCACCGGCCGCAAGAAGGAGATCCTGGTCACATCCGGCGGCAAGAGCGTTTCGCCCGGTGTGCTGGAGGAACGCGTCCGGGACCATCCGCTGGTCAACCAGTGCATCCTCGTCGGCAACGACCGCCCGTACATCGCCGCCCTGGTGACCCTCGACCAGGAGGCCGTGGAGCACTGGCTGGCCATGCGGGCCAAGCCACAGCTGTCCCCGGCGGAGCTGGTGCGCGACGCGGATCTCGAGACGGAGGTGCGCCGCGCGGTGGTCGCCGCCAATACCCTGGTCTCGCAGGCCGAGGCGATCCGTACCTTCCGCATACTGGCCCAGCCGTTCACTGAGGAGCACGGATTGCTGACCCCGTCCCTGAAGCTGAAGCGGAAGGCGATCGAGAAGGCGTACGAGAACGAGGTCGAGGCGCTCTACCGGGCGTGACGTGCGCCCCACGGGGCAGGTGGGACTTCGGAATTCTCCCGTCAGGAATGCATCACCGCCCGTGATCGTTGACGATGGGAAGCACACCTGACCACTTACCGAAGGATCGAGAGCTCGTGAGCAAGGTCCCCCAGATCATCCTGAACAACGGCGTCGAGATGCCCCAGCTGGGCTTCGGCGTCTGGCAGGTGCCGGACGACGAGGCCGAGACGGCCGTCGCGGCGGCGCTGGAGGCCGGGTACCGCAGCATCGACACCGCGGCGATCTACGGCAACGAGGAGGGCACCGGCAAGGCCATCGCCGCCGCCGGTCTCCCCCGCGAGGAACTCTTCGTCACCACGAAGCTCTGGAACGCCGACCAGGGGTACGACTCCACGCTGCGCGCCTTCGACACGTCGCTGGACAAGCTCGGCCTGGACTACGTCGACCTGTACCTGATCCACTGGCCGACGCCGGAGCGTGCTCTGTACGTCGACACCTACAAGGCGTTCGAGAAGCTGCACGCCGACGGCCGGATCCGGGCCATCGGTGTCTCCAACTTCCTTCCCGAGCACCTTCAGAAGCTGATCGGTGAGACGTCGGTCGTCCCGGCGGTGAACCAGATCGAGCTGCACCCCCACCTCCAGCAGCAGGCCGCCCGTGAGTACCACGCGGAGCAGGGCATCGCCACGGAGGCCTGGTCGCCGCTCGGCCAGGGCAAGGGCCTGCTGGAGGTCCCGGCGATCGTGGCCATCGCCCGCAAGCACGACCGCACCCCGGCCCAGGTGGTGCTGCGGTGGCACCTCCAGCTGGGCAACGTGGTGATCCCGAAGTCCGTGACGCCGTCGCGGATCAAGGAGAACATCGAGGTCTTCGACTTCAGCCTCGACGACGAGGACCTGGCGGCGATCAGCGCCCTGAACGAGGACCGGCGCCTTGGCCCGGACCCGGCGGAGTTCAACGGAGCCTGAGCCGCACCGCCGGCGCCCCGGTCCCGATGCCCTGATGGGCCGGGACCGGGGCGCCGCCGTTTCTCCCGCCCGCTCGGTCCGGCCGCCTCACCGGCCGTAGCAGGGCCGTCGGCGCTACGCGGGCCGGACCGCCGTGTGCACCGTGTGGGCCTCCAGGACGAACACGTCCGGGCGGCGGTGCAGGCTCGCCTCGTCGTCGGGGTCGAGCAGGCGGTCGACAGTCGCGAGGTCCTCGGCGTCGAGCCCCTCGGTGAGCTTGTCGCGCATGTGCGACAGGGACGCCACGACATACGCACGCGCCCGGTCCGAGGCGGGCGCCGGGAGGTCGAGCAGGAAGCTGTGCGTCCTCGTGTGCTTCAGGCCCGCGGCGGCCAGCAGGGCCGGCCAGTCCTCCGTCTCGGCGACGTGCCCGGGCAGATCGGTGCGCATCCGGGTGAACCACTCCGACTCCACGGCGCCGATCCGGGCCTGGAGGCCGGGCCGGCCGATGCCGATGTCGCGCGGCAGGAACCGCGCGGGCAGACCGCCCTCCATGAGAGCCAGCGTGCCGCCGGGTGCCAGCCGTGCCGCGAACGCGGCGAGTGCCGCCCGCTGGTCGCCGAGGTGGTGCAGGCTGCGGCTCGCCCACAGCAGGTCCGCCGGATACTCCAACTCGCCCAGCACGTGGGGGAGTTGCCCGGCCAGAGTGCTGAAGCGGTCGGCGACCCCCTGCCGCTCGGCCCGCGCCCGGGCCCGTTCCAGCAGCGGCTCGGAGCCGTCCACGGCCACGATCCGCGCACCGGGGAACGTCTCCGCGAACAGGCACGCCACGACGCCCGGCCCGCTGCCCGCGTCGACGATCAGCCCCGGCTCGGTCACCTCCTTCGCCAGCCAGCCCAGTGCCCGCTCGTACAGGGACGCGAAGAGCTCCGCCGAGGACTCCAGCATGTGGCCCATCTCGGCCCAGTCCATGTCGGTGTGGTCGTGGTGATGACCACGCTCGGGCTCGTGGTCGTGGTCGTGCTGGTGCGCCATGGTGGTCAGCCTCTCGCTCGGATGCGGTCAGCGTGCGCCGACGCACCGTGCGGAGGCCACCGCTGTTGCCGGTCCCGCAAAATCCGCCGGGGCGCGAGCCCCGGCGGATCAGCGGATCAGCACAGACAGGTCAGGACAGCGGCGGGTACGCGTTCTGCATCAGCTGCCGGAACTGGGCGGAGAACCAGTGCCCGGACAGCGGCGCGTCCGCCAGGGCACCGGACATGTTGTTGTTGTTGCGCGGGTTGCCCGTGTAGGTCGGGTCGCACATGCGGTCGAACCCCTTGCCTTCGTCGTTCGGGATGACCTTGCTCGCCCCGTCGGACTCGCCCGGCGGCTTCATCCACACGTACGCGTCGATCCCCGCCGCCGGGGCGGCCTGCGGGCGCTCGCCGAG
The DNA here is from genome assembly GCF_000725785.1 of Streptomyces flavovariabilis. Lineage (NCBI taxonomy): Bacteria > Bacillati > Actinomycetota > Actinomycetes > Kitasatosporales > Streptomycetaceae > Streptomyces > Streptomyces flavovariabilis. Next base: position 92,728 of record NZ_JNXD01000008.1, read on the forward strand.
ACCGGCTCCGGACTGGTTGCACCAGTTGCCGGTGTTGAAGCGGCGGTCGTAGCGCCCGCCGTCGACGTACGTGTCGACGCTGGTCGTCGCGCCCGGTCCGGTGGGCCGTGCGGTGCCGCCCCAACCGTTGCGGGAGGTGTCGATCAGCATGCCGATGTTCGCGTTGAAGCCCGTCGTGACCAGCTGGTTGCGGAAGGCCTGGGCGAAGGACAACTCGTCGGTGTAACGGTTCCAGTCGAGCCACTTCGACTCGCGGACGGACTTGCCGGCCACGGTGTCGTTGATGGTGAAGTTGTTCTCCTTCAGGGCGCTGTAGTTCGCCGTGTTGGTGATGAAGCCGTGGACGTCGTTCACGGTCGCGCCCTCGGCGGACGCGGCCTCCTTGAACAGGGTCGCGGAGGCACCGAAGTTGTCGTCCCAGCCGATCCAGCCGTGGTGCCCGGCGTCGACGTAGTTGTAGACGTTCGGCACGTCACCGAGCTTGTTGAGCGCGTAGCCGACGCCCTTGACGTAGTTGCCGTTGGCCTTCATCACGTCGCACTGCGGGACGGCCGTCGGGCGGCTGCCGGTGTTGGTGACTAGGTTGGGCAGAGAGTCGATCTCGACCGTGGTGACGATCCGCAGCGAGGAGTACTTCGAGTCGGCGAGGATCGCCTTGATCGGGTCGATGTACTGCGTCTTGTACTTGTCGATCTCGTCGGGCTTCAGCTCGCCGTTGGAGGCGAGGGCCGCGCAGTCACGGCCGGGCAGGTTGTAGATGACGAGCTGGACGACGAGTTCGCCGGAGCCCTTCTGGCGCAGCGCCTCGTCGAGGTGAGCGCGCAGGCCCATCTTGCCGCCCGCGCCGTTGATGGCCGCGGTCCGGTCCAGCCAGACACCCGTGGGCTGGTTGGAGACACGGCTGCCGCCCGGCTCGGCGGCGGCCTTCGCGGACCACTCCGGGTTCACGTACACCTTGGCGCCCTCGTAGGGGTTGTTCACCCGGTTGGCGGGGCCGCCCGGGTCCGGCGGATCGGTGGGGCCGCCGGGACCGCCGTCGTCGACGTTGCAGGTCACGCCGTCGAGAGTGAAGGTGGCCGGGATCGCGTTGCTGCCGCTGTAGCTGCCCTGGAAGCCGAAGCTGACCGAGCCGCCGGTCGCCAGCTGGGCGTTGTAGCTCTCGTTGGCGGCGGTGACGGCGGCCCCGCTCTGGCTGATCTTGGCGTTCCAGCCGCTGGTGACCTTCTGGTTCCCGGCGTACGACCACTTCAGCGACCACGAGGACTTGGCGGCGCTGTTGTTGGTGAGGGTCACGGCGGCGGTGAAGCCGGTGCTCCACTGGTTCTGGATCTTGTAGTCGACGGTGCAGGGAACGGCGGCGATGCCGGCACTGCCCGGGTCGACGGCGAAGGCGGTGCCGGTCGCGCCGGCGACCAGGGTGACGGCGGCCAGTAACGCGGTTCTCGTACGGCTCATGAGTGGGGGTCCCTCTTCCGTTGGGTTCCTTGCGATTTCCGCGGTTCCGTGGGGGGTTCTTCAGGTGCGGTGAGGCTTCGCGGGCATGCCGGAGCCGGTGCGGCGCCGTACGCGGCCGACGCGGGGCAGCAACTGTCCGCCGCACGCGGCGTCTCGCGCCGGCGGCGGCTCAAAGTACTGAACGCGGGGGGTGTCGCATGAGCGACTCCTTGCAGGTCGGGCGTGCCGTTACGGACGCGTCGACTGATGGAACCGCTCCCACTGGTGTCAAGGAAGGTAGCGCCAAGTGACGGTAAAGAACAGGGGAGTCACTGACTTTTGCTCAACGCGCGGCGTCGAATCTTTTCGACTCTTCAAGGACCTTGACCGGTACCTGACGCGTCCGCACTATGGGAGCGCTCCCACTGGTTCAAGCCTTGACTTCTCCGAGCCGCAAGGAGGAACCAGCACCATGCATCCCCCACCCCGGAGACGCGGAGCGGTACGGCGGTTGTGGACCGCCGCCCTCGCAGCTCTCGCGCTTCCGTTGACGATGCTCTCCTCAGGGTCGACTCCCGCGCAGGCGGCGGCACTTCAGTGCAGTGTCGACTACAAGACGAACGACTGGGGCTCCGGTTTCACGGTGGACCTGACCCTCACCAACCGCGGCACGGACGTCATCGACGGCTGGACGCTGACCTACGCCTACTCCGGCAACCAGAAGCTGGGGAACGGCTGGAACGGCACCTGGTCGCAGTCCGGCCAGAACATCACCGTGAAGAACGCCGGCCACAACGCACGGGTCGCCGCGGGCGCCGCCGTCTCCACCGGCGCGCAGTTCTCCTACAGCGGCGGCAACACGGCGCCGACATCCTTCTCGGTCAACGGCACACCCTGCACCGGCGCGCACCAGCCGCCGATCGCCGTGCTGACCAGCCCGAGCGCGGGCGCCGTGTACACCCAGGGCCAGGCGGTGCCGCTGGCGGCCACCGCCGCCGCCGCGGACAACGCCACGATCAGCAAGGTGGAGTTCTACGACGACACCAAGCTGCTGGGCACGGACACGAGTGCGCCCTACGCGCTGTCCGTCTCGGACCTGACCGTGGGCAGCCACTCCCTGGTGGCGAAGGCCTACGACAGCACGGGCGCCTCCGCCGACTCCACCCCGGTCGGCATCACCGTCGCCTCCGGCCCGACCGTCGTGGCCTCGCCGCTCCAACTGGGCGTCCAGTCGGGCAAGTCGGGCACCTACGAGGTGAAGCTGTCCAAGCAGCCCTCCGCGAACGTGACGGTGGCCTCGGCCCGGGCCAGTGGCAACTCGGGGCTGTCGGTCTCGGCCGGCGCCTCGCTGACCTTCACGCCGCAGAACTGGAACACCGCGCAGAAGGTGACCGTCACCGCCGCGGGCTCCGGCAGCGGATCCGCCGTGTTCGAGTCGACGGCGCAGGGCCACGCCAAGGCCTCGGTCACCGTGACCCAGCTGGCGGCGGCGAAGGTGTACGACGCCCGCTTCCTGGAGCTCTACGGGAAGATCACCAACCCGGCGAACGGCTACTTCTCCCCCGAGGGCATCCCCTACCACTCGGTCGAGACGCTGATCGTCGAGGCGCCGGACCACGGCCACGAGACCACCTCGGAGGCGTACAGCTACCTCCTGTGGCTCCAGGCCATGTACGGCAAGGTGACGGGTGACTGGTCGAAGTTCAACGGGGCGTGGGACCTCATGGAGAAGTACATGATCCCCACCCACGCCGACCAGCCGACCAACTCCTTCTACAACGCCTCGAAGCCGGCGACCTACGCGCCCGAGCTGGACACGCCGGGCGAGTACCCGGCCAAGCTCGACACCGGCGTCTCGGTCGGCCCTGACCCGATCGCGGCCGAGCTGAAGAGCGCGTACGGCACGGACGACGTCTACGGCATGCACTGGCTCCAGGACGTCGACAACGTCTACGGCTACGGCAACTCGCCCGGCAAGTGCGAGGCGGGCCCGTCGGACACCGGCCCGTCGTACATCAACACCTTCCAGCGCGGCGCGCAGGAGTCGGTGTGGGAGACGGTGCCGCAGCCGACCTGCGACGCCTTCAAGTACGGCGGCAAGAACGGCTATCTGGACCTGTTCACCGGTGACGCCTCCTACGCCAAGCAGTGGAAGTTCACCAACGCGCCGGACGCCGACGCACGGGCCGTACAGGCCGCGTACTGGGCGGACATCTGGGCGAAGGAGCAGGGCAAGGGCAGTGCCGTGTCCGCGACCGTCGGCAAGGCCGCCAAGATGGGCGACTACCTGCGCTACTCCATGTTCGACAAGTACTTCAAGAAGATCGGCAACTGTGTCGGGCCGTCGACCTGTCCGGCCGGCACCGGCAAGGACGCCTCGATGTACCTGATGTCCTGGTACTACGCATGGGGCGGTGCCACCGACACCTCGGCCGGCTGGTCGTGGCGCATCGGCTCCAGCCACGCCCACGGCGGCTACCAGAACCCGCTCGCCGCTTACGCGCTGAGCAACTACGCCCCGCTGAAGCCCAAGTCGGCGACGGGCGCGGCCGACTGGGCCAAGTCCCTCGACCGGCAGCTGGAGTTCTACCGCTGGCTGCAGTCGGACGAAGGCGCCATCGCGGGCGGCGCGACCAACAGCTGGGCGGGCCGGTACGCGACCCCGCCCGCCGGGAAGTCGACGTTCTACGGCATGTACTACGACGAGAAGCCCGTGTACCACGACCCGCCGTCCAACCAGTGGTTCGGCTTCCAGGCGTGGTCCGTGGAGCGGGTCGCCGAGCTGTACCAGCAGACGGGGAACGCGAAGGCCAAGGCGGTCCTCGACAAGTGGGTCGACTGGGCGCTGTCCAAGACCACGTTCAACCCGGACGGCACCTACCGCATCCCGTCGACGCTGCAGTGGTCGGGCCAGCCCGACACCTGGAACGCGTCGAGCCCCGGGGCCAACAGCGGGCTGCACGTCACCGTCGCCGACTACACCAACGATGTCGGTGTGGCGGCCTCGTTCGCCAAGACCCTGACGTACTACGCGGACCGCTCCGGTGACACGGAGGCCGCGGCAGCGGCGAAGAAGCTGCTGGACGGTATGTGGGCGAACCACCAGGACGATCTCGGGATCGCCGTCCCGGAGAACCGCGCGGACTACAACCGGTTCGACGACCCGGTGTCCATCCCGAGCGGCTGGACGGGCACGATGCCGAACGGTGACGCGATCAACTCGTCGTCGACGTTCGACTCGATCCGGTCCTTCTACGAGGACGATCCCGCCTGGTCGAAGATCGAGAGTTATCTGGCGGGCGGTGCCGTTCCGTCGTTCACGTATCACCGGTTCTGGGCTCAGGCGGATATCGCCTTGGCCATGGGCTCGTACGCGGAGCTCCTCGAATAGCCCCCGCCGGGCGCTCCCCTCGAGAGGTAGGCGCGTCCGAAGCTCTGCGTACTTGGCCCTGCACCTGACGCGGGGCCACGGCCGGGCGGTTCCCACCCGCACTGGGAGCCGCCCGGCCCTCGCACGTTCCCCCTCACGGAAGGACCCCCACCGTGCGAAGAACCCGTATCCTCACGGCGGTGCTGGCGCTGGCGGCCGGCCTGCTGTCGGGTGCCCCCACCGCCCTGGCCGCCGATCCTCCGGCGGCGAAGCTCGCCGCGGACACCTACACCTGGAAGAACGCCCGGATCGACGGGGGCGGGTTCGTGCCCGGCATCGTCTTCAACCGCTCCGAGAAGAACCTGGCCTACGCCCGCACGGACATCGGCGGCGCCTACCGCTGGCAGGAGTCCTCGAAGACCTGGACGCCGCTGCTGGACTCGGTCGGGTGGGACGACTGGGGGCACACGGGCGTCATCAGCATCGCGTCCGACTCCGTCGATCCGAACCGGGTGTACGCGGCGGTCGGGACGTACACCAACAGCTGGGACCCGAAGAACGGCGCCGTCATGCGCTCCGCCGACCGGGGCGCGAGCTGGCAGAAGGCGCAGCTGCCGTTCAAGCTGGGCGGCAACATGCCGGGGCGGGGCATGGGCGAGCGGCTGGCCGTCGACCCGAACCGCAACAGCGTGCTGTACCTGGGCGCGCCCAGCGGCAAGGGGCTGTGGCGGTCGACGGACTCGGGGGCCACCTGGTCGCAGGTGGCGAACTTCCCCAACGTGGGCAACTACGTGGCGGATCCGAGCGACACGTCCGGCTACTCCAGCGACAACCAGGGCATCGTCTGGGTCACCTTCGACGAGTCCACCGGCACCGCCGGGAACGCCACGAAGACGATCTACGTCGGGGTGGCCGACCAGGACAACGCGGTGTACCGGTCGACAGACGCGGGCGCGACCTGGCAGCGGCTGGCCGGGCAGCCCACCGGCCACCTCGCCCACAAGGGCGTCCTGGACGCGAAGAACGGCCACCTCTACCTGGCCTACAGCGACAAGGGCGGCCCGTACGACGGAGGCAAGGGCCGGTTGTGGCGGTACGCGACCGGGACGGGGACCTGGACGAACATCAGCCCGGTGGCGGAGGCCGACACCTCCTACGGCTTCAGCGGGCTGACGGTGGACCGGCAGAAGCCGGGCACGGTCATGGCGACCGCGTACAGCTCCTGGTGGCCGGACACGCAGATCTTCCGCTCCACGGACAGCGGTGCGACCTGGAGCAAGGCGTGGGACTACACGTCGTATCCGAACCGCGAGAACCGCTACACGATGGACGTCTCCTCCTCGCCGTGGCTGACCTGGGGCGCGAACCCGCAACCGCCCGAGCAGACGCCGAAGCTGGGCTGGATGACGGAGGCCCTGGAGATCGACCCGTTCGACTCGAACCGCATGATGTACGGCACGGGTGCGACGATCTACGGCACCGAGAACCTCACGAACTGGGACAGCGGAAGCAAGTTCGCCGTCAAGCCGATGGTCCAGGGCCTGGAGGAGACGGCGGTCAACGACCTCGCCTCTCCCCCGTCCGGTGCCCCGCTGCTGAGCGCGCTCGGTGACATCGGCGGCTTCCGGCACACGGACCTGACGAAGGTGCCGTCGATGATGTTCACCCAGCCGAACTTCACGACGACCACGAGCCTGGACTTCGCCGAGTCGAACCCGGACACCGTCGTCCGGGTGGGCAACCTGGACGCGGGCCCGCACATCGCGTTCTCGACGGACAACGGCGCCCACTGGTTCGCCGGGACCGACCCTTCGGGCGTGAGCGGTGGCGGCACGGTCGCGTCGGCGGCCGACGGCAGCCGGTTCGTCTGGAGCCCTGAGGGCGCCGGCGTGCACCACACCACGGGTTTCGGCACGTCGTGGCAGGCGTCCGCCGGGATCCCCGCCGGGGCGATCGTCGAGTCGGACCGGGTCGACACGAAGACCTTCTACGGCTTCAAGTCCGGGAAGTTCTACGTCAGCACGGACGGCGGGGCCACGTTCAAGGAGTCACCGGCCGGTGGGCTGCCCAGCGGCGACAGCGTCCGTTTCAAGGCGCTGCCGGGCGGGAAGGGCGATGTCTGGCTGGCGGGTGGCGCGACGGACGGCGCGTACGGCCTGTGGCACTCCACGGACGGCGGGACGAGCTTCACCAAGCTCCCCGGTGTCGAGCAGGCCGACACCATCGGCTTCGGCAAGGCGGCGCCCGGCGCCTCCTACCAGACCCTCTTCACCAGCGCGAAGATCGGCGGCGTGCGCGGCGTCTTCCGCTCCACGGACAAGGGCGCGAGCTGGACGCGCATCAACGACGACGCCCACCGGTGGGGCTGGACGGGCGCGGCGATCACCGGCGACCCGCGGGTGTACGGCCGTGTCTACGTCTCCACCAACGGCCGGGGCGTCATCTACGGCGACAGCTCCGGTGGCGGCACGACGGATCCGGGGCCGGGCCCCGACCCGACACCGACCGGCGCCTGCAAGGTGACCTACAAGGTCACCAGCCAGTGGTCGGGCGGCTTCCAGGCGGACGTCCAGCTCACCAACACGGGCACCGGCGCCTGGAACGGCTGGTCCCTGAACTGGGCCTTCCCCGACGGCCAGAAGCTGACCCAGGCGTGGAACACCGAAGCGGCCCAGTCGGGTTCGGCGGTGACGGCGAAGAACGTCGGCTGGAACGCGAACGTGGCGGCGGGATCATCGGTGAGCTTCGGCTTCACGGCGAACCGGTCGGCCACGAACACGAATCCGGCCGCCTTCAGACTGGGCGACCGGACCTGCACGGTCACCTGAGGGGTGCCGGCGGGGGCGTGCCGGACGCGCGGGCGCCCCCGTCGGCGCGAATCGAGAGGCGACAGGGGCAGGGGATGCGGAACACTTGCCCGAATGATCGTGATGCAGCCGGTTCTGGAGACCGGCGCCCCTGACGGCTTCGGCCTCTGGCCTGTCGCCGAGGTCGAGCCGTTCGGCTACCTGCCGCTCAGCGGCGGGCTCTCCCCCGCCGAGGTCGGGACGGCGGTGATGTGCATCGCCCGCTGCAACGACATCGACCCCGAGCTGGACGACCGCCCGCCCCGGCCCGCCGACCCGCTCGGGACCTTCCTCCACGGCCTGCTGACCTTCGACACCCTCTTCGCGGCCGGCGGCATGCGGGTCACGGACCGCTCCGACGGCACTGCCTTCACCCCCGGATGCTGCAACGGGCTGGAGGACTGGCGTGACTGGCACGAGGTCCTCCACGGCAGCGGCCGGGCCTCCTTCGGCCACGACCCGGACCCGTACGCCGAGCGCCTCGGAGACACCGTCCGGTTGACCGTCGACGCCGAGCGGAGCGACAGCCCTGTGATCGAGCTGTCCGTCACCGAGCTGCACGAACTCCTGCGCGATGCCGAGCGCGACCTGACCGGTTTTCTCGCGGCGGCGGCCGGCTGGGGTGCTCGGTACCTGCCCGGCCACTCCACAACCGTCACGGCCGCCCTCGCCCGCGCCCTCGCCCTGCCGTTCACCCGGCCTTCCGGAACGCCCGCAGACTGAACACCGGGTCGGGGCGCGGGCGGCCCTGCTCGGGGAGGCGGGCGAGCCGGGTGGCGAATCCGTCGGCGAGGGGGTCGCCCGGCGGCAGGGTGACGAACCAGCCCCGGCGCAGGTCGGCGATCGTGCGGCGAGGGCTGCGGCCCTGGCCGTGACCGGTGAAGCGGGCCTGCCCGGCCGGGACCAGGCCGTGGGCCGCGGCGCGATACTCGACGTCCAACGCCGCGTCCCGGACCGGGCTGGGCGGCCGGGAGGACAGGACGACATCGATGTCACTGCCCACGTTGTGGGAGGCGGCCTTGTCGACCGTGGTGACGTAGATCCCGCCGGGCCGCAGCACCCGGGCGCACTCGCCGACGATGGCCCGCACCTCGGCGGGCCCGGCGGCCAGGTGCAGCAGCCACACGCTGCACACGGCGTCGAACTGCCCGTCCCGGAAGGGCAGCCGGCGGCTGTCGGCACGCACGACGGCACCGGGGAGCCTGGTGGAGGCCCGCCGGGCCATCGCCGGGGCGAGGTCGACGCCGGTCACCCGCATGCCGTCACGGGCGGCCGCGAGCCGGTGGGTCACGATGCCGGTGCCGCAGGCGACGTCGAGCAGACTGCGGGTGTCCGGCGGTACGAGACTCAGCACGGCTTCCGCGGCGGCGGCCGCCCGGGGTTCGCCGCCGCGCGAGGCGTCGTACCGCTCCGCTTCCTTGTCGTAGTCGAGCACCCGGTCAGTGTGCCCCGTGCCCGGGGGCGAGGTCCTCCACCCTGCGGGCGAGCTCGAAGTCCTTCTCGGTGACGGCGCCGCCCGCGCTGTGCGTGTGCACGGCCAGGGAGACGGTGTTGTAGCCGAGCGTGAGGTCGGAGTGGTGGTTCAGTTCCTCCTGGACCTGGGCGATGTGCACGACCATCGCCGTCGCCGCGAAGTGCGAGCCGAGCCGGTAGGAGCGGATGAGGTGGTCCTTGTCGAGCGACCAGCCCGGCAGCTCGGCCAGCCGGTCCTCGACCTCCTTCTGCGACAGCGGTTCGACGGGCATGGGCCGCGCTCCTTCCCTGGCTGCTGTGTCCTCTCAGCCTGCCACAGCAAGGCGTCCGGGACCCTGGTCAGAGGGTGTACCTGTCCGGCACGACCGGTTCTCGACTACGGTCCCGGCATGACCACTCACCCGTCCACCGTCGAGCAGGGCGTGGGCCCACTGCTGCGGGCCTGGCGGGAGCAGCGGCGGGTCAGCCAGCTGGAGCTGGCCCTGCGCGCGGACTCCTCGGCCCGGCACATCAGCTTCGTCGAGACCGGCCGCTCCCGGCCCAGCGAGGAGATGGTGCTGCGGCTGGCCGAGCATCTGGACGTCCCCGTCCGGGAGCGCAACGCGCTGCTGCTGGCGGCCGGTTACGCCCCCCGCTACCCGGAGACCCCGCTGGACGACCCGGCGCTGGGCGCGCTCCGGGAGGGCATCGAACGGCTGATCAGCGGCTACGAGCCGTATCCGGCGCTGGTGGTGGACGCGCTGTACAACGTGGTGGCCGCCAACCGGGGGATCATGACGCTGGTCGACGGCGTCGGCGAGGCACTGCTCGAACCGCCGCTGAACGCGATGCGGCTGGCCCTGCACCCGCAGGGCCTCGCGCCCCGCATCCGCAATCTGCGCGCCTGGCGCGGGCACCTGCTGGAGCAGATGGAGCGGCAGATCGCACTGCATCGCTCGGAGCCGCTGCGGGCGCTGTACGAGGAGGTGGCGGCGTATCCCGTGCCCGCCGCCGGTCCGGCGGACGAGCCGTCGGAGCCGGTGCCGTATTTCGCGCTGCCGCTGCACATCGAGCACGAGGGGCGGACGCTGTCGTTCATCTCCTCGATCTCCACGTTCAACACGCCGATGGACGTGACGGTCGCCGAGCTGGCCATCGAGACACTGCTCCCGGCCGACCCGGCGACGGCCAAGTACCTTCAGACGCTCATGCTCTGACGGGCCCTCAGGGCCGTGTGCTGGAGGGCGGCGAACCCTGCCACGGCCAGGGCCTGGAGCACCGTCCACACGGCGCCCGGCGTGCTCGGCGTGAGCCACAGCGCCAGGGCCGCGAGGCTCACCGCCGCCCAGGCGAGGTTGGCCTCCACGACGGCCCGTACGCCGAACGCCGGCGGCTCCCTGCGGGCCGCCAGCAGGCCCACGCCCGCGGTGTAGAGAGCGAGGAACGCGCCCAGGGCGAGCAGCAGCGTCGCGTCGACGCCGAGGAACCGTCCGAGCGGGCCGGAGAACGCCAGGTAGGCGAGCGCGTTGGCGCCGGTCACGAGGGCGTCAAGGGCGAGGAAGCGGCGCAGCATGGACTGCGGCTCGGAGGTCCGGGCGAGTGCGGCGAGCTGGATCGCGGACATGGGGAATCACCCTCCGTCGGGTCGTGGTGCGGCGGCTGGGCCGGGTCCCGGGCCGGAGTGCGCCGGCCCGGGAGCCGGTACGTTCACGATCCCGGTCCGGCGGCGTCCGGTCGATTACCCGCGGGGTAATGCCCGTGTGGTTCCTCCGCTTCGTCGATCTCCTCGGTGCGAGCCCTGTGACGCGGCCGCCCGGTCGTGACAGACTGATCACAGGCTTGGGCACGTTCGGGGAGGCGTGGCGTGAGTGAACGGCGGGCCGCACCCACCGTGGGCCAGGTGGTCCTCGGCAAGCGGTTGCAGGAGCTGCGCGAGGCCGCGGGCCTCAGTCGTGACGAGGCCGCCAAGGTGCTGCGGGTCGCCCCCGCGACCGTCCGGCGGATGGAGACCGCCGACGTCGCGCTGAAGATCCCGTACGTGCAGGTCCTGCTCACGGTCTACGGGGTGGCCGAGGACGAGGTGACCGCGTTCGTCGACCTCGCCGAGGAGGCGAACCGGCCGGGCTGGTGGCAGCGGTTCCACGACGTGCTGCCGGAGTGGTTCAGCCTGTACGTGAGCCTGGAGGGCGCCGCCCGGATCATCCGGTCGTACGAGCCGCATTTCGTGCCGGGGCTGCTGCAGACCGAGGGATATGCGCGGGCCGTGCTGGAGGCCGGCACCATCGCTAACGCCGGGCCGGAGGCCGTCGAGCGGCATGTGTCGCTGCGGATGGAGCGGCAGCGGCTCCTGGACCGGCCGAACCCGCCCCACCTGTGGGTCATCATGGACGAGACGGTGCTGCGCCGCCCGGTGAGCGTCGACGGCCGGGTGATGCGCGACCAGCTGGACGCACTGCTGGAGTACGCCACGCGCGACCGGGTCACGCTCCAGATCGCCGAATTCGCGGACGGCCCCCATCCGGGGACGTACGCGCCGTTCTCGCTGTTCCGCTTCGCCGAGCCGGAGCTGCCCGACATGGTCTTCACCGAGTATCTGACCGGCGCGCTGTACCTGGACTCCCGCAAGGAGGTCTCGGCGCATCTGGAGGTGCTGGACCACATGACGGCCGGGGCGGGCTCGGCGCAGCGCACGCAGGAGCTGCTGCGGGAGTACCGCGAGCACTACTGAGGTCCTCGCCTCCGCCCTGACGTCATGGCACGGGTTCTGACCCGTACGGGCGCCGTCGGCAGGTGTGCCTTACGGACCGCCCCTAGCGTCGGGATGACGGCAGGCAAGGGAGCGCACGCGAAGGAGGTCCGATGCCCGGATTCGAGGTGCTGTACCAGGCGGCCGCGCTGTGCCTGATGTACCCCGACGACGACTTCCGCGCGCGGCTGCCGTTGTTGCGCGAAGCCGCCCCGCAGCTGCGGGAGTTCGCCGACCATGCGGCCGTCACCCCGCCGATGGAGCTGGCCGCGCACTACGTCGAGGTGTTCGAGGCCGGGCAGGAGCACAGCCTGTATCTGAGCGTCTGGCGCGAGGCCGCCCCGGCGCCCTCCGAGGAGCTGTACCGGGCGCACGGCCTGGAGACCACCGGTGAGGAGCCGCCGGACTTCCTGCCCGCGGTGCTGGAGTTCGCGGCCCGCACCGGCACCACAGAGCTGCTCGTGGACCACCGCGACGGTCTGGACCAGCTCCGGTGCGGCCTCACCGGCTTCGGCACGCCGTACGCGACGGTACTGGACGCGGTGTGCGCGACGCTGCCGCCCGCGCACACCGGTTCCTGACCTGGCCCGGTTACGGGATGCGGCCGTCGGGCAGCGCGCCGGCGAAGGCGCGCACCTCGTCCACGTCGCCGTGCAGGTACTCGCCCCAGCCGTCGCCCGTCCGGGCCCTGCCGATCTGGAGGGGGCCGGAGGCGCGCCAGCCGTTCGGGAGGACCGCTGTCGCGTCGGCGCCGGTCTGGCCGTCGACGTAGAGCTTCACCTTGTCGGTCGCGTCGTCGTAGACCACGGCGACGCGGTGGCCGATGCCGTCGCGGCCGTCCGACCTCGCGAACCGGGCCACCACGGCCTCGGGGGCGCCCCGCTCGTCCTTGTGCGGCATCACCAGCTGCCAGGCGTGCTGCTCGGGCTGGTATCGCACCTTGAAGGCGTCGGTGTGCTCGCCGGGCAGCGACAGCACGGTCATGGGGCGGTCTGGTTCCCTGTCCGCCAGCTGCACGACCACGCCGATGGTGAAGCTGTCCGATGTGTCGACCACGGGCCCCTCGGCGATCGCGTGACCGGTCTTGCCGTCGAGTGCCAGGTGGCCGTCGCCGGCAAGAGGCTGCGGCGCGGGCGTGCAGTCCGGGTCCAGCCACCACTCGCACGAGCCGTCCGGGACGCGGTAGATCGTCGCACCGGGTCCCAGCTTCAGGGGCGCGCCACCGTTCAGGTCGGGGCTGGCGCCGTCCGGGGCCGTCTCCAGGGACCAGTGCCCACGCAATGACGGCTCGCGGTGCGCCAGTTCGGCAGCCTCGTCGGGCACGACCACCCGGTCGTGGACCCTGACGCCGCCCAGTTCGCCGTGCCAGCGGTCGTGGTAGCCGTTTCCGTCGCGGACCCGGCCGATCTGGAAGGCGCCGGCGGTGGCGGCAGGTGTGGCCTCGGCCCTGGTGCCGGCCTCATGGCCGTTGACGTACAGCTGCGCCTCGCCCGTCTCGGCGTCGTACACGCCCAGCAGGTGGGCCCATTCGCCGGTCTCCGGAGCACCGCCCGACACGGTTGCGCCGCCGACGGTGAACGACCAGTCCGGAGTCTCTCCCCGGGCGTTCAGACCGAGGGCGAAAGCGGCCGACTCCCCCGCGTCCTGGCCGGCGACGGTCATGTTCCGGTCGGTCTCGGCCGGGCGGGCCCAGGCGCTGACCGCAAAGCTCTTGCGGGGGTCGGCGACGGCCGGGGCGTCCGTGGTGAGGTGGCCGTGGCTGCTGCCGTCCAGGGTCGCCGACGCGCTGAGCTTCGTGCGCGCGGGGGCAGGGGCGCCGAAGGTGACGCCGGAGCCGGCGGCCGCGTCGGTGCCCGCCTCGGCGTCGGCGGACGTGGCCCCCTTCGCGTCGGCCAGGGGCCAGTGGGCCACGGGCGCGCGGCCGGACTTCACCAAGAAGTCGTACGACGACTGGGCGCTGCTGCGTCCGGCACGGTCGATGGCCCGGACGGTCAGGCTCTCGGGGCCCGAGTCGAGGGGCAGGAAGGGGATGGTCACCGGCCCGCCGGGCCGCTCGGGGCGGACGGTTCCGTAGGGGCCGCCGATGAAGCCGTAGGTGTAGGACACGACGTCGTCGGAGGGCGAGTCCATGGTGAAGTGGCCGTAGACGCCGACTCCGTCGACCCAGTGGACGTTCTCCGGGTACTCGGGCGAGGAGATGGCCGCCTTCTCCGGGTTCTCGTCGTCGTAGACGAACTCGCAGACGGAGCCGTCACCCTCGGAGCTCCAGGGGGAGGTCGCCTTGCCGTCGTTCGCGCGGACCCGCCAGGAGATGACGGTGTTCGGCGGGACGGAGCCCTCCGGCATGTGCCACCGCTGCGGATCGCCGGAGTGTCCTTCGAGCGTCGTGCGCGTGAGGCGCTGTTCCACCCCGTCGGCGTCCGTCCACCACGCCTCGAACTCGCCCTTGACCAGGTTGGCCTCGGCGGGGTGGTTGTCCTCCTCCGGGTCGTACAGGACCGCGCTCAGGACGGGCGGCCCGGAGACGTACGCCCTCTGGTCCCCCGCCGCGCACTCCTTGTGCCCCGTCTCCAGATCCTGGACGAGCGGCTGCTTCGGCGGCAGGTTGTCCGCGGCCTGTGCCACGCCGGTACCGGTCGTCATCACGGCCGCCACCGCACACCCCACCGCCAGCAGTCTGTGTCCGCCGGATCTCTTCAGTGCGTCCACCTGTCCCTCCCCTGTGAACTTCCCTCGGCCCGCCGGTCACACGAGCTGCTGGAGGTTAACAGGGGGCACTGACTTCGCAGTAAGGGTTTTCCCCTTCCGGTGCGCGCGGGGAGTTGGGCTAGGCGGCGCCGCCCTTCTCGTCCCGTCCGTTCTTCTCCTCGTCCACGATCTCCGCGTCCACGACTCCCTCCTCGTCCTGCGGCGCGGTGGGGGGCTCCTCCGTGGGGGGCTGCTGGGTCTGGGCGTACATCGCCTGGCCCATCTTCTGGCTGACGGAGGCGAGTTTCTCGACGCCGGCGCGCAGGGCGGCGGTGTCCGCCTGCTGTTCCAGCCGCTCCTTCACCTCGGCGACGGCCGACTCGACCTCGGACTTCGTGTCGGCCGGGACCCGGTCGCCGTTCTCGCGGAGGAAGTTCTCGGTCTGGTAGACGAGTTGCTCGGCCTGGTTGCGGGTCTCGGCGGCCTCCCGGCGTTTGCCGTCCTCCTCGGCGTACTGCTCGGCCTCGCGCATCATGCGGTCGATGTCGTCCTTGGGCAGGGCCGAGCCGCCGGTGACGGTCATCTTCTGCTCGCGGCCGGTCGCCATGTCCTTGGCGGAGACGTGCATGATGCCGTTGGCGTCGATGTCGAACGCCACCTCGATCTGCGGCACACCACGTGGCGCCGGCGGCAGGCCCGTCAGGTCGAAGACGCCGAGCTTCTTGTTGTACGCGGCGATCTCCCGTTCGCCCTGGTAGACCTGGATGCCGACCGAGGGCTGGTTGTCGGCCGCCGTCGTGAAGATCTCCGAACGCCGGGTCGGGATGGTGGTGTTGCGTTCGATGAGCTTCGTCATGATGCCGCCCTTGGTCTCGATGCCCAGGGACAGCGGGGTGACGTCGAGCAGCAGGACGTCCTTGACGTCGCCGCGGATGACGCCCGCCTGGAGCGCCGCGCCCACGGCCACGACCTCGTCGGGGTTGACGCCCTTGTGCGGCTCCTTGCCGGTGAGTTCCTTGACCAGGTCCGTCACCGCGGGCATCCGCGTCGAGCCGCCGACGAGGATCACGTGGTCGATCGCCGAGAGCTGCACGCCGGCGTCCTGGACCGCCTGGTGGAACGGGGCCTTGCAGCGGTCCAGCAGATCCGCGGTGAGCTCCTGGAACTGGGCCCGGGTCAGCTTCTCGTCGAGATGGAGGGGTCCTTCGGCGGAGGCCGTGATGTAGGGCAGGTTGATCGTCGTCTCCGTCGAGCTGGACAGCTCGATCTTGGCCCGCTCGGCGCCCTCGCGCAGCCGCTGCACCGCCATCTTGTCGCGCGCGAGGTCGACGCCGTTCTGGCCCTTGAAACGCTTGATCAGGTACTCGACGATCCGCTGGTCCCAGTCGTCGCCGCCGAGGTGCGTGTCGCCGTTGGTGGCCTTCACCTCGATGACGCCCTCGCCCATCTCCAGCAGTGACACGTCGAAGGTGCCGCCGCCGAGGTCGAAGACGAGCACCGTCTGGTCGTTCTCCTTGTCCAGTCCGTAGGCGAGTGCCGCGGCCGTCGGCTCGTTGATGATCCGCAGCACCTTCAGGCCCGCGACCTCACCGGCTTCCTTGGTCGCCTGCCGCTGGCTGTCGTCGAAGTACGCCGGGACGGTGATCACCGCGTCGGTGACGTCCTCGCCGAGGTAGGACTCCGCGTCCCGCTTCAGCTTCTGCAGCACCCGCGCGGACAGCTCCTGCGCCCGGTAGCGGGTGCCGTCCACGTCGCCCTCGTCGGGGAAGCGCCAGTGCGCGTCGCCCATGTACCGCTTGACCGAGCGGGCGGTGCGCTCCACGTTCGTCACGGCCTGCCGCTTGGCCACCTCCCCGACCAGCACCTCGCCGTTCTTGGCGAACGCCACGACCGAGGGGGTGGTCCTGGCCCCCTCCGCGTTGGCGATGACGGTGGGCTCACCGCCCTCCAGCACGGCGACCACCGAGTTCGTGGTTCCGAGGTCGATCCCGACCGCTCGTCCCATCGCTGTCCCCTTCCGCCAGGGCGACGACACTCCACCCCCTCCAGCACAAAACTTGAGTGCGCTGTTGTCAATGCCGCGATGGGGTGATCGGCCCGCGCAGCGCCACGGCGCGCCGGGGCCGGTCGGTGATGAGCACGTCGACGCGCGGGTGGGCGAGGAAAGCCCGCATCAGGGTGTCGTCGTTGACGGTCCAGACCATGGTGAACAGGCCGTGCCGGGTCGCCTCGCGCAGCACGTTGGTCCTGGCCAGCCGCTGGTGCACGGCGACGCCGTGCGCCCCGCAGGCCCGGATGCGGCGGGCGGGGAACAGCTCGCTCAGCCGGGTGCCGGGCAGCCGGGCCAGGGCCAGCTCCCTGCGGTCGCGCCCGAGGGACAGGGCGGTGCGCACCGCGGGGAAGCCCCGGGTCACGGCGGCGACGGACCGGTCCTCCAGGGTCGTCACGACGAGCCCGTCCGCGCCGAGCAGGGCGACCGCCCGGTCGACCACCTCCTGCTCGTAACCGACCTCCTTGAGGTCCAGGTGGGCCACGAGTTTCCCGGCGATCAGCGCCATGACCTCGTCCACCACGGGCACGGCGTACCCGGCCCGCTCGCACAGCCCGGCGTGCGTGAGCGCGGACAGCGGCGGGCCGGCGGGCCCGACCCGGGGGTCGTGGTAGACGACGAGGACCCCGTCCCCGGTGCGGCGGATGTCGAACTCGACGTACTCGGCACCGGACCCGATCGCGTCCTCGTATGCCTCCCAGGTGGCGGGGCCGGCGCGCTCGGAGCCGCCCCGGTGGGCGGAGACGGCGGGCGGTGGCGTCACGGTCGTCGGCTTCCGTCGGGCGCGCGAGGAGGCGGGACGGGTACGAAGCTCTCGTCGGGCGCGGGCAGCAGCGAACCGGAGCGGGTGCTGACCCGTCTGAGCAGGACCCAGCCGATCGCCACGAGGACGACGAAGGGCAGCCACGCCAGCGCGTAGGCGGCGCCGTAGGCGCGCAGGTCGAGGATGGAGCGGTGTTCGTCGACGTTCGTGCCGTTCACGCCGAAGAAGGCCAGCAGCAGGGTCGGCGGCAGGGCGATCAGGGTGGCGGCGGCGACCAGGCCGGAGACCGTGCGGTCGCGGCGGTCGTCGCGTTCGGCGAGTTCGGCGTCCAGGGCGGCGGAGCGGGCGCTGGTCACCGAGGTGAGCCGTTCGACCATGCGGGCCGAGTTCTCCAGGCTGTCGCGGATGCCGAGGGCGTCGCGCAGGGAGGACTGGAACGCCTCCGTGACCATCTCGGGGATCAGCAGGCTGTCGACGTACGCCTCGACGCCGAAGGCCAGGTCCAGCTGGACTTCGTTGACGCCGGCGGAGAGGCGGGAGATCAGGGAGCGGATCTCGGTGGGCGAGTCGGTCAGCGCCTGCTCGTTGGCCTTCATCATCGCGAAGGCCGCCAGCCGGGTGCGCTGGAGCACGGACAGGGCGGAGATCATGCCGACGGCGACGAGGGCCAGGCCGTTCTCCACGTGCGGGGCCCAGCCGGCCTGGACGGACACGCCCCGCCCGAGGACGGACAGGGTGAGGCCGTGGTTGCGGAGGTGCGGTGCGAGGCTCGCGTCGTAGGGCGTGGCGGGGTTCCACGGCATCCGGCCGCGGTAGACGATCTCGTTCAGCAGGACGGCCTTGCGGGCCTCGTCGGCACTGAGCAGTTCCCGCTGTAACCGACCGCCGGGGAAGACGAGTTGGTGCACGTTCTGGCCGAGGGCGAGCGGCCGGCCGCCGAGTCGTGCGGTCAGTGTCTGCAGGATTGGGCGGTCGTCGAGCTCGATCCGCTCCCGGTCGAAACAGGTGGTGGCCAGCCAGACGGCGAGGTCGCCGGCGGTGGTCTCGCCCGCGAAGGCGCAGTCCACGACGAGGGTGGCATCGCCGCGCGGGGTGGTGACGACGAGGATCCGCAAGGCCGCGAGGCCCAGGCCGTGGTCGCCGTGCGGCAGCCGCAGCCGCCGGGGCGCGACCTCCTCGTCGAGGACCGGGACGGGCAACACGTCCTGGCTGGTCAGCAGATGGGAGGCGAAGCGGCCGTAGTCGTAGCGGTCGACGAGGGCGCCGAGGGCGGTGCTCCGGGGGCGGAGCCGTCCGGAAAGGCTGAACAGCAGCAGGACACGGGTCCGGTCACGGGTGGCGGAGTCGAGCACCGTCGCGTTCGTGGACGTTCCCGGCAGCATCGCGTTCCTTCCGGCCCGGCGGTTCGAGGCGTCTGGTTCATACCCCGGCCGGGGGTGGTGAACCGACGACGACGCGCGGGCCGCCCCTGGTGGGCGGGCCCGCGCGACGGGGTGCGGCAGGTCAGGCGAGCTTGGCGGTCAGCGTGATGGGCGTGGCCTTGAGGGCCTGGCTGACCGGGCAGCCGACCTTGGCCTCGTCGGCGGCGGCCTGGAAGGCCTCCTCGTCGATGCCGGGGACGGTGCCCTCGACGGTGAGGTGGATGCCGGTGATGCCCTCACCGGGCTGGAAGGAGACGTCGGCCGAGGTGATGAGCTTGGTGGGCGGCGTCCCGGCCTTGTCGAGGATGTTGGAGAAGGCCATGGAGAAGCAGCTGGAGTGGGCGGCCGCGATCAGCTCCTCGGGGCTGGTCTTGCCGTTCGCCTCCTGGGCGCGCGACGCCCACGTGACCGGCTGCTCGCCGATGGCGCCGGAGGAGTCGAAGGTGACGACACCATTGCCCTCGAGCAGGTTGCCTTCCCAGACGGTGTGTGCGGAGCGCGTGGTAGCCACGAGTTCTTCCTTTCGCGTACGGACTCGCCTGCGGGCCCGTCTCCGGGCCCCGTGCCCCCCATCCGATCACACTACGGCTCAACTCACGCGAGAGACCTTCCCTCTGGTGGTGAACGGCAGCCGCGCTCCCCTGGGTGTGCGTACGGCCCGGCAGGTGCGGCCGGGTTCTCAGGCGGCGTGCTCCTCCTCGGTGGCCTCCAGCGGCACCTGCGGTCCGTTCGACTCGCGCAGCCAGCGGCGCAGCACCCGGTGCACGTGCTCGGCGCCCACGAGTTCCTCGCCCTGGGCGGCCGGTGCCGACAGGCCGAGCGGCGACAGCAGGAAGGGTCTGCCCTGGGCGCCGCCGAGGCCGCCGTGGGAGCCGATCTGCTCCTCGAAGGCGAGGACTTCGCCGTCGGCCGGGTCGTGGAAGGAGTTGACCATGATGTCGGCGGTGTGCGGGAAGGAGTGCGTACGGCGGACCGCGTCGGCGGCGCCCGGGCCGAACGCGGCGAGCGGGCCCGGGTTGTCGTCGAGGTCGGCCAGCGGGATCTCGGCGCCGTACGCGCCGAGGACGACACCGCCGTGCTCCTCGCTGCGGACGAGCAGGAAGCCGATGCCGGGGTGGTTGGCGAGGGTCGTCAGCAGCGCGGGGTGGCGGGCGTCGATCTCCTCCTTGCTCATGCGGTGCGTGACGTCCGGGAAGGAGATCAGACCGAGGTTGCCGGAGGCCAGCACGATCGGCTCCTCGCGGCGCCCGGGGCGGTGCTGGTCGCCGGTCTCCTCCACGGGGATGCGCAGCGCGGCGCGGACGGCGGCGCGGGCCTCCGCCCCACTGCGGGTGCGCTCCGCCTTGCGCGGTACGGGCATGCCGCAGCCGGCCCGCACCAGGTCGCCGAGGGTGAGGCCGTAGCGGGAACGGAAGGTCTCGCCGGGGCTCTGGCCGTGGTCGGACAGCACGACGATCCGGTAGGGGCGCGGGGCGTGCTCGGCGACGTTCTCGATGAGCGCGAGCGAGCTGTCGAGGCGTTCGAGGACCTTCTGCGCGTCGCGGCTCGCCGGGCCGGAGTGGTGGGCGACCTCGTCGTAGGCCACCAGGTCGGCGAAGACGGCCGTGCGGCCGACGAGCATGTCGCCCGTCACGGCGGCGACGACGACGTCGCGCTCCACGACGGTCGCGAAGGCCCGGACGAGGGGGTAGAGGCCGCCTCGGGAGACGCGCGGGCGTTGCTCGCGCAGCCGCGCCCGGGTGGACTGGCCGATCTCCCGGCCCACCTCGGCGATGAAGGACAGCGCGGTGCGCACGGCGTTGGCCGGGTCGGAGAAGTAGGCGAAGTAGCCCGCGCGGGAGCGGTTCTCCCGGCTGCGGCGGCGGGCGGCGATGGACAGCACGAGGGCCTGCTGGTCGGCGCCGCCGCTGAAGAGGTTGCCGCGGCTGGCGCCGTCGACGGTGAGCAGCCCGCCGTGCCCGGCGTACTCGACGGCGCGGCGCTGGAGTTCGGCCGCGCTGGTCGGGCGGTTGCAGACGACCACTTCGCGGGTGTCCTTCTCGTACCAGCGGAAGGCGGGGACGTCATGGTTGCTGCCGTGCAGGATGCCGAGCTGGCTGGCGCCGGTCTGGCTGGACCAGTCGGTGCGCCAGGGGGTGAGCCGGTGGGTGGGGCGGCCGCCGTCGCCTATGTCGAGCCAGCGGGCGACGGTGGGCATCAGGCCCTGGCCGACCGCGTCGAGCAGGGTGTCGTGGCCGACGCCGTCGAGCTGCACGAAGACCGTGCCGGGGCCGGCGGGGGAGGGCGGCCCGGACCGGCGGCGGCGGTCGGAGAGGCGGTACAGCCTGCGGCGGTAGGCGTCGTCGTCCCGCACGGCCAGGGCGGCGCCGGTCGCGGACGCCACGGCCGACATCACGGCGGCGACCACGACGGCGGTCTCCGGCGCGGCGGCGCCGCGCTCGGCCGGGTTGAGGTTGAGGGCGAGCAGCAGCAGCGCGCCGTTGAGGAAGAACACCAGCAGCCCGAGCACGAGCGCCGGCACGAGGAGCAGGAGCCGGACGAGCAGCGGCCACACCACGGCCGACAGCAGACCGAAGGCGCCGGCGCCGAAGGCCGCCGTGACGGCGATGTCGGTCGCGCTGTCGCCGTTCTCCGAGCGGAGCCGGAAGTCCGGCAGGATCCCGGCGAGCACGAGCATGGTGACGGTGGAGACCGCCCACACGGCGACACTCCGCCCCACCTGACTGGCGACCCGCCGCCACCACACGCCCCGCACGCCCAGCCACCTCACGTCCCTGGCCCGCAGCCGTCGCGGGTCCTCCCCCACAGTGTCCCAACGCCCGGTCGGGCCTCTTCGTCCCCGGGCCGCACCCCCGGAGGGGAGGTCAGCGCCCGTCGTATCCGGCCGTCGGCATCGACAGCCGCCGGTGCACGCACGCCTTCATCGCCGCGTCGTACGCCGGTTCCGCCTGCCCCACCGTCTCGACGCGTACACCGCGCCGGGCGCACTCGGCGGTGAATTCCTCGACGGAGGCGAGCGCGCTCTCCAGTACCCGCCGGCTGGGCGCGACGAACAGGTCGAGGCCGGGCCGGACGCCGTCCCACAGCGCGCCGTGGTCGGGCCGCAGCCCGCGGACCAGTAACTCCCGGCTGACCACGTAGCCCCGCTCGGCGGCCCAGCGGGCGCACATCGCGTGCTGACTGCGGGAGTCGACCAGGAACGGATCGTGGTCCAGCTCCTCCAGCGGCGTCAGACTCGCGATCGCCGTGACCCGCACCGGCACCATGGCGTCCCCCTCACCTCCGGTTTCGCCGCCGACCCTACTCCTGCACGTAGGCTTCGGGGAGTCGCGCGAAGGAGGCAAAGAAGTGCCGGTGGAGATCACCTGGTGGGGTCACGCCACTTGCACCGTCGAGGACTCGAACGTGCGCGTGCTCACGGATCCCCTGTTCGCGCGCCGGCTCGCACACTTGCGCCGTCGGCGCGGAGCCCTGCCGCCCCCGGGTGCCCCGCACGCGGACGTGGCGCTCGTGTCGCATCTGCACGCCGACCATCTGCACGTGCCGTCGCTGATGCGGCTGGCTCCCGGCACGCGCCTGCTCGTGCCCCGGGGCGCGCGCCGGGCGGTGCCCCGACTGCGCCGGCTCACGCACCTGCGGGTGAGCGAGGTGGCCCCCGGGGACGAGATCCCGGTCGGCGACATCGTCGTACGGGCCGTGCCCGCGCTGCACGACGGGCGGCGGCTGCCGTTCGGGCCGCACCGCTCCCCCGCGCTCGGATATGTCATAGCCGGGGAGGCCCGGACGTACTTCGCCGGGGACACCGGGTTGTTCGACGAGATGGCCAAGGAGGTAGGGCCGGTCGAGGTGGCGCTGCTGCCGGTGGGCGGCTGGGGGCCGTACCTTGGCGAGGGGCACCTGGACGCGGGCCGGGCGGCGCAGGCGCTGGAACGGCTGGCGCCGCACAGTGCGGTGCCGGTGCACTACGGCACGTACTGGCCGATCGGCATGGAGGCCGTACGCCCCCACGAGTTCCACGCGCCGGGGGACGAGTTCGTCCGGCTGGCGGCCCGGCACGCGCCGGCCGTGGCGGTGCACCGGCTCGGGCACGGGGAGAGCGTGCGCCTGGAAGCCGCCCGGTGAACTGGTCCGCGCCCCTGGCGCTCGCGCCCCTGTTCGCGGCGTCGGCCGTCACACCGGCGTCCCTGGTTCCGGAGTCCACGCAGCAGGCGATCGGGTATCCGACGCTCTTTCTGCTGGTGCTGGCCGGGGCGCTGGTGCCGGTGATTCCGACCGGGGCGCTGGTGAGTTCGGCGGCGGTGGTCGCCGTGCATCAGACGGCGCCGTTCTCGCTGGCGATGGTCTTCGTGACGGCGTCGCTGGCGGCGTTCCTGGGTGATGCGGCGCTGTACTGGCTGGGGCGGCGCGGGCTGAAGTCGAAGAACGGCTCGCGGTGGCTGGAGGCGATCCGGTCACGGGCGCCGGAGGACCGGCTGGAGCAGGCGCAGGAGAAACTGGCCGCGCACGGGGTGGCGGTGCTGGTGCTGTCCCGGCTGGTGCCGGCGGGGCGTATCCCGGTGATGCTGTCCTGTCTGCTGGCCGAGTGGCCGTTGCGGAGGTTCTCCCGCGGGAACCTGCCGGCGTGTCTGGCCTGGGCCGTGACCTATCAGTTGATCGGGATCCTCGGGGGGTCGCTGTTCGCCGAGCCGTGGGAGGGCGTGGTGGCGGCGATCGGGCTGACCTTGCTGGTCAGCGCGGTGCCGACGGTGGTACGGCGGGTGCGCAGTTCCCCGCGACGGCCCTGAGGTCAGCCCCCGGACAGCACTCGTGAGGCGCCCACCGGCATGTCCCACAGGTCTTCCCGGGGCAGCCCCGTCTTCTCCCACGCCGCCCGCACGCGCGTCAGGGGCTCCATGACCGGCTCCGCCGACAGCACGAACGTGCCCCAGTGCATGGGGGCCATCCGGCGCGCGCCCAGGTCCTGGGCCGCGCGGACCGCTTCCTCCGGGTCGCAGTGGACGTCGCGGAGCCACCAGCGGGGGTCGTAGGCGCCGATGGGCAGGAGGGCCAGGTCGATGCCGGGGTAGCGGCGGCCGATGCGGGAGAACCAGTGGCCGTAGCCAGTGTCACCCGCGAAGTAGACGCGCCGGCCGTCCCGGTCGGTGAGGACCCAGCCGCCCCACAGGCTGTGGCAGGTGTCGGTGAGGCTGCGCTTGGACCAGTGGTGGGACGGGACGAAGTCGAAGCGGACGCCGTCCAGTTCGGCCGCCTCCCACCAGTCGAGTTCCGTCACGCGCGTGAAGCGACGGCGGTGGAACCAGCGGGCGAGCCCGGCCGGGGCGAACACCGGGGTGTCGCGCGGGAGGCGGCGCAGTGTGGGGGCGTCCAGGTGGTCGTAGTGGTTGTGGCTGATGACGACGGCGTCGACGCGCGGCAGGTCCTCCCAGGGGACGCCCACGGGGGTGATCCGGGCCGGGGTGCCGAGGATGCGGCGGGACCACACCGGGTCGGTGAGGACGGTCAGTCCGCCGATGCGCAGCACCCAACTGGCGTGTCCCGCCCACGTGACGGCGACGGTGCGGGCGTCGACGCGGGGCAGCGGGGCCGGGGCGTAGGGCAGCCGGGGGATGTCGGCGAGGCCCTCGGGGCCCGGTCTCACCGCGCCCTCCCTGGCGAAGCGGGCCATGGCCTTCAGGCCCGGGAGCGGCGCGGTCAGCCGGTCGTGGAAGGTGCGCGGCCACACCCGGCGCTCGGCCAGCGGGCGGGGTTCGGCCAGGGGCGGATGCGGGGGCGCGAGGGGTGACGGGAGCGGGGGCTCGTCGGTTTCCCGAATGGTCGTGCCGGTGGTCGACTCGGACTGCTGCGTCATCGAGGAGGCTCCCATCGCTGAGCGTCGTCGCGGAGATCGTCGAAGACCGACTTCAGCCGGATCAACGCGCGTTGCACCTGCGGCAGTTCCAACGGCGTGGGTGAGGTGAGGCATTCCGCGCGTTCCGTGTCGTCACCCGCCACCAGTGCGCCGGTGGAAAGCCGCACGCGCGGGGCTTCGAGGTCGTCGCCGAAGCGGTGTCCGCCCGGGGCGGGCATGCCGAGGCGCGCGGTGAGGAAGTCCTCCAGTTCCTGTGCGTCGCCGACGTCGTGCGCGGTCAGCGCGGGACGCAGCGGGGCCAGGTCCACGTACAGGTGGCGGCCGGAGCGCGGGGGCCGGGCGAGGGCGCCCGCGGCGACGACGGCGGCGTGCGCCTCGGCGGCCAGGAGCGCGTGCAGGCGCACGGAGGTCGCCGTGCGCGCGGTGACCGGTTCCGGCTCCCCCAGGGCGTACGCGGCCGCCGCGGCGATGGGCGCGGCGACGCGGGCGTCGAGGGCGGTGAGGATGTCGAGCACGCGCGCGTGGAGGTCCTCGCCGTCCTCCCCGCCGGGGAAGCGGGCCGCGGCGGCCGGCCAGCCGGGCGGGAGCAGGGCCCCGGCCAGATCGGTGACGACGGTGACCCGGTCGGGCACCATCTCGGCGGGGCTGAGCAGCACGGTGTCGCGCGGCTCGTGCAGGGTGTCGCGCCAGGTCTCGTCACTGACGAGGTGCAGGCCCTCGCCCTGGGCGGCCTCGACGGTCTCGTGGAGCAGTTCGGGAGGGGCGACGGTCGCGGTGGGGTCGTCGGCGACGGACAGCACGAGCAGGCGCGGGTCGCCGCCCTCGGCGCGGACCCGGCGTACGGTCTCCAGCAGCGCGTACGGGTCCGGAACCCCGCCGCTCTCGGGCGGGGTCGGCACGTGGAAGGCGGGGCGCCCCAGCAGGCGTGCGTACGGCGCCCACCAGGCGGCGCAGGGTCTCGGGACGAGGACGTCGCCGCCGAGGGCGGCGGTCAGCGCGAGCAGCAGGGCGGGCGAGCCGGGGCCGGCGGCCACGCGGTCCGGATCGCAGTGCAGTCCGCGCCGGTCCCAGTAGCCGCAGGCGGCCTCGCGCAGAGTCGTGCCGCCGCCGACCGGCTCGTGGCCGCCCCGGGACGCCGCGGCGGCGAGCACCGCGGACAGTTCCGGCAGGACGGGCAGCCCGTCCTCGGGGAGCGGCGGCCCGAACCGGACGGGGCCGTGACCTTCCGGGGCCGTCCGCCGCATCCGTACCTCCGCAGTGCCAGTGCCTGGTGCCGCCGTGTTGTGCCGCCTGTCCTGGGCCACTGAGTACCCAGGGTGCCGCCGCCCCATGGGCGCCCGGCCGGGTTGTGACGGTCACAGCATGAGCGGGCCCGGGCCGGGGAAACCGGGTCCTTCCGGGACGGTGGAACGGGCCGGGCGGGTCAGCGGCAGGGGTCGTGCTCCCGGTTGCGCAGCCGGTGCAGGGCGGCTCCGAACGCTCCCGCGATCAGCACCCCGCCCGCGACCAGGGCCGGTACGGAGTCGGTGAAGGTGCCGCCGTCACCGGCCCGCACCCCGCGCTGGACCGCTGCCGCGTCGCACTCGGTGTGGTGCTGTCCGCCGTGGTGCGAGGGCTCGGGGCAGGGCTTGTGGGTGGGTCTGTGCGTGGGCTTGTGGGGCCCGGAGCCGTGCGCCACGGTGAACGTCGCGCTCCACTGCTTGCCCTCTCCGCCGGGAGCGGCCGGGCAGGTGCCGTCGACGGTCCACGCCGAGTCCTCCCCCGGCGCGTCCGGATCACCCTCGAAGTTCTCCGCGGAGGCGATACGGGCCGTTCCGCGGTAGGCGGGGCCGGACACCTTGTCGTCGTTGCCGGTGACCCGGCGCAGCGGCACCGTGCCCTCGTCGAAGGCCTGCGAGGTGGCGTCGAGGGTGTCGGGCGGCGGCCCCCCGGCCGGATCGCAGCTGACCGAGACGGTGAGCGTTTCTCCGGGGTGGACGGTGGCGGGAGCGACCTCGGCGGCCGGTTCGGCGAAGACGGCCGGCGCGAAGCCCACGAGGGCTGAGCCGGCCAGGGCGGCGGCGGACAGGGCGTGCAGGCTGCGGCGCATCGAGGGGACTCCTTCGGTGGTCATACCCCTCTGCCATGACAGCCAGGTCTCTCTGTCGCCGCGCGCGGCGAGGCCCCATTGGCGGGACGGTGCCACTCAACCGGGTGAATCGGAGCGACCCAGGGGCGCGGAGCGGTATCGATCTGCGGCTCCGCCGCGTGGGCGCGACAAGCCACCACCGGCCCGCACTCGCACGACCGCGTCAACCCCTGCGGCGCTAGGCGACATCCCGCATGACCTGCTCCCGCACCCGGCCGCAGCACCGGCTGATCAGCCGGGACACGTGCATCTGCGAGATCCCCAGCTCCTCGGCGATCCGGCTCTGTGTCATGTCTCCGAAGAACCGCATGTACAGGATCGCCCGCTCCCGCTCGGGCAGCGCCGCCAGCCGGGCCTTCACGGACTCGCGGTCGACGACCGTGTCCAGCGCCGGGTCCTGGGACCCCATCGCGTCGCTCAGGGAGTACCCGTCCTCGCTGCCGGGCAGCTCCGCGTCCAGGGACAGCGCCGTGAAGCTCTCCAGTGCCTCCAGGCCGGCCCGGACGTCCTCCTCGCTCATGTCCGCGTGCTCGGCGATCTCGGTCACGGTGGGGCGGCGGCCGGAGATCGTCTGGGAGAGGTCCTGGCCGGCGGTCCGCACGCGGTTGCGCAGGTCCTGGACGCGGCGGGGCACGTGCAGGGTCCACATGTGGTCACGGAAGTGCCGCTTGATCTCGCCGGTGATGGTCGGCACGGCGTAGCTCTCGAAGGCGTGGCCGCGCTCGGGGTCGTACCGGTCGACGGCCTTGACCAGGCCGAGGGCGGCGACCTGGCGCAGGTCCTCGAAGCTCTCGCCGCGGCTGCGGAAGCGTCCGGCGAGGCGGTCCGCCATGGGCAGCCAGGCCTCGACGATCTCGTCGCGGAGCGCGTCGCGCTCCGGACCGGCGGGCATCGAAGTGAGCCTGCGGAAGGCTTCGGCGGTGTCGGGGGCGTCGTCGTGGGAGTGCCGCTTCGCGCTGGTTCGGGTCTGCATGATGCGTCGCAATTCCCTTGAAAATGCTGCGGGTCGGACGGTCACCGTGGAAGCGCATCCGCTGGGGGACAGGGCCTCGGTGGCGGCGCGCGACGCCGCTCCCACGGGCGTGCCTCCTGTCCGAAGCACTGAAGGGCGCCTGCCCCCGGCCCTCACCCGCAAACCCGGAGAGGTTTTCCGCCGTGGCGCAGGGTGACTCGTACGGCTGGCTCTGTCCCCGAACGCCCGGGAGGTCGTACATGAGCACCAAGGTCGCCGACCATGTCCTGCGAAGGCTGCGCGAATGGGGAGTGGAGCAGGTCTTCGGCTATCCGGGCGACGGCATCAACGGCCTGCTCGCCGCGTGGGGCAGGGCCGAGAACGAGCCGCGGTTCGTGCAGTCACGGCACGAGGAGATGTCCGCGTTCCAGGCGGTCGGCTACGCCAAGTTCAGCGGCCGTCTCGGGGTGTGCGCGGCGACGTCGGGGCCGGGCGCGATCCATCTGCTGAACGGCCTGTACGACGCCAAGCTGGACCATGTGCCGGTGCTGGCGATCGTCGGCCAGACGCACCGCACCGCGATGGGCGGGTCGTACCAGCAGGAAGTGGATCTGCACACGCTGTTCAAGGACGTCGCCTCCGAGTTCGTGGAGACGGTGACGGTGCCGGAGCAGCTGCCGAACGTGCTGGACCGGGCGATCCGCACGGCGTACGCGCGCCGCTGCCCGACCGCGCTCATCATCCCCGGCGACGTGCAGGAGCTCGACTACACGCCGCCCACGCACGAGTTCAAGATGGTGCCCTCCAGCCTGGACCGCAGCTCGTGGACGGCCGTGCCGTCCGACGACTCGGTGCGGCGGGCCGCCGAGATTCTCAACTCCGGTGACAAGGTGGCGATCCTGGCCGGCCAGGGCGCGGCCGGCGCACGGGCCGAGGTGCAGCGGATCGCCGAGCTGCTCGGCGCGGGTGTCGCCAAGGCGCTGCTCGGCAAGGACGTCCTCAGCGACGAACTGCCGTACGTCACCGGCTCGATCGGCCTGCTGGGCACCCGCCCCTCGTACGAGCTGATGCGGGACTGCGACACGCTGCTGACCATCGGGTCGTCGTTCCCGTACAGCCAGTTCCTGCCGGAGTTCGGCAAGGCGCGGGGCGTGCAGATCGACATCGATCCGCACATGGTCGGGATGCGCTACCCGTACGAGGTGAACCTGGTCGGGGACGCGAAGGCCACCCTGGAACGGCTGATCCCGCTGATCGAGGAGGGGCGCGGGCGGGAGTGGTACGACACCGTGTGCGACAACGTGACGCGCTGGCGTGACGTGATGGAGCGCCGGGCGGGGCTCGACGCCGACCCGGTCAACCCGGAGTACGTGGCCCGCGCGCTGGACCCGCTGCTGCCGGACGACGCGATCGTCACGTGCGACTCGGGCTCGACGGCCAACTGGTACGCGCGGCACCTGACCATGAAGCCGGGCATGCGCGGCTCGCTCTCCGGCACGCTCGCGACGATGGGCTGCGGGGTGCCGTATGCGATCGGCGCGAAGTTCGCGCACCCGGACCGGCCGGCGATCGCGCTGGTCGGGGACGGTGCGATGCAGATGAACGGGATGGCGGAGCTGATCACGGCGGCCAAGTACCGGCACCTGTGGGAGGACCCGCGGCTGGTGATCGCGGTGTTCAACAACCACGATCTGAATCAGGTCACGTGGGAGCTGCGGGCCATGGGGGGAGCACCGTCGTTCCTGCCCTCGCAGGAGCTTCCGGACGTGCAGTACGCCGCGTTCGCCCGTTCCCTGGGGCTGACCGGCATCCGGGTGGAGAAGCCTGAGGACGTGGAGGCGGCCTGGCGGGCCGCGCTGGAGGCGGACGGTCCCGCGGTGGTGGAGTTCCTGACCGATCCGGCTGTCCCACCGATCCCGCCGCACGCCACCTGGGACCAGATGGAGGCGACCGCCGCGTCGGTCCTGAAGGGCGACGCGGACCGGGGATCGATGGTCAAGCGGGGCTTCAAGGCGAAGGTGCAGGAGTTCCTGCCGGGGCGGGAGAAGAAGTAGCGGCGGCGGGGGGTACGCCGGCCGGTTCGCGCCGGTCGGCGTCCTCCTGCGGCAGCAGCAACTCCTCGTAACGGCCCAGCACCAGCACCACTCCGAGCATGAGCAGCGGGATGAGCACAGCGAGCATCGCCATGACGGGTCCTTCCCCAGAGAGGTGTGGGGGGTGTGATCCGGGTCTCCCGCAGGACATGGCGCAAACCAGTGCGGCCGGCGGCGAGCGTGCCCGGGAACCTGTGTCGGCCTCCGGTGTACGGGTACGCGGTGCGGGCCCCCGAACGTCTGGAGGGAGACATGCAGCGAGGCAGCGACCGGCTGAGCGTCCACCGGGACGACGAGATGAAACACGAACTGCAGGGTCTGCTCAGGTCCGGGCACCCCACCCGCAGTGAGGAGTGGCACGACCCGGAGCCGTCCGCCGAGGACGATCCCGAGGTCGCCCACGGGCCGGTGACGCCGAGCCGTGCGCCGACGTCCCTGGAGTCGGTGCGGCTGGAGCTGGCCCGGATCCTGGGTCGCAGGGTGTTCCCCGCGAGTCCGCGCGAGCTGGCCCGCGAGCTGCGCGGCCACCAGGCACCCGACGCACTGGTCGAGGCCCTGGAGGAGCTGCCGCGACAGGAGCGCTACGGCAACGTCCAGGAGCTGGCCCAGGCCCTGATCCGGGCCCGCGAGACCGGGCCGGAGGAGTACGCGTAGGGACCGCGCAGGGGGCGCCGCGGCATGCCGCGGCGCCCCCACCGGCCTGGAAACGGAGGGAAGGCCCCAGTGATGGCCGAGTACGTCAAAGACGTGATGACAGCGGGTGTGGTCGCCGTGCGCCCGGACGCCTCGCTCGTCGAGGCGGCACAGCTGATGCGTACGCAGAACATCGGTGACGTGGTGGTGGCCGAAGGGCAGGACGTGATCGGTGTGCTCACCGACCGTGACATCACGGTACGGGCCGTCGCCGACGGCGCCGACCCGATGACGGTCAGCGCGCAGACCGTGTGCACGAGGAATCCGGTGACGGTGACGCCGGACGACCGGGTGGCGACGGCGGTGACGCTGATGCGCGAGCACGCGGTGCGCCGGCTCCCGGTGGTGGAGAACGGGCTGCCGGTCGGGATGGTGAGCCTCGGCGACGTGGCCGAGGCCGAGGACCCCGCGTCGGCGCTCGCCGACATCAGCCGGGCCGAGCCCGACGCCCGCGGTGGTGCGTGAGCCCGGACCGGGCCGGGCGGATCAGCGTCGGCGTGTGTACCGGCCACCGGAACGAGAAGAGCAGGAAGAACACGAGGGGCGACGCGGCGCACCGGATCGCCGCCCGCTCCCGGAAAGGACGTGGAACATCATGCGTATCGCGTTTCTGGTCGCACCCGAGGGTGTCGAACAGGTCGAGCTGACCGAGCCGTGGCAGGCCGCGAAGGACGCGGGCCACGAGCCCGTGCTGGTATCGACGCAACAGGGCGAGATCCAGGCCTTCAACCATCTCGACAAGGCGGACACGTTCCCCGTGGACGAGGTCGTGGGCGACACCTCGCCGGACTCGTTCGGTGCTCTCGTGCTGCCCGGCGGCGTCGCCAACCCGGACTTCCTGCGGATGGACGACAAGGCCGTCGCGTTCGTCCGGGACTTCTTCGAGCACGGCCGCCCGGTGGCGGCGATCTGCCACGCGCCGTGGACGCTGGTCGAGGCGGACGTCGTGCGCGGCCGGGAACTCACGTCCTGGCCGAGCCTGCAGACGGACATCCGCAACGCGGGCGGCACCTGGGTCGACAAGCAGGTCAAGGTCTGTGACCACGGGGCGAACAAGCTGGTCACCAGCCGCAAGCCGGACGATCTGAAGGCGTTCTGCGAGACCTTCCTCGACGTCTTCGCCCAGCAGGCCGCCTGACAGCCCGGACACGTCGCCGGAGCCGGCGAGCGAGGAGTTCTGGACGCGTTCGTGACGGCCGTCGCCGGGCATCGCCCCTGGGGAAGGCCGGCGATACGGCGCTGACCTGCGGGGCCGGTCCGGTGGCCATCGGTCCGGCCCTGTGGTGCGCGTGCGTGCCGGTGCTGTTCCGGTCGCGTCCTCGAGGGGCTCAGGTGCCGGGGGCCGTGGGAGTCGCCGACTCCCCGCTCCCCCGCTCCCGGGCCCCTTCGCGCGTGCGGCCCGCGGCCACCGGGCGGCGCGGATTGCGGCGCAGGTACTCGCCCTCGAGCTGGGCCATGCGCTCGTTGTGGGCGCGCAGCGCGTCGTTCGAGCCGTACAGCAGCGTGTCGTGGCGCGTGCGGTGGATGGTCTCCAGCTCTTTCATGAGCTGCTGGTCGTCCAGCCGGTCAGGGTCCACTCCGGTCATCGTGTCGCCCCGCTCGTCGTGTTCGTTCATGCGGTCCGGGTACCCGCCCCCGGAGCAACTGAGCACTACCCCCGAGCGGCATCCGGGAGGAACCATGGATCTCGCCTTTCTGCACCCACTGTACGAACACCCCGGGCCTTGGGCGTCCGTGTACGTCGACACCTCACGGCACACGGAGGGCACTCCCCACGAGCGGGAGCTGACGGCCCAGGCGATGGCCAGGGAGCTGGCCGCGCAGGGGGCCGACGAGGCGACGTGCCGGGCTGTGCAGGGCGCGATCGAGGATTTGCGGCACTCCTCCGAGCCGCACGGCCGGGCCCTGTTCGCCCGCGCCGGCGAGGTCGTTCTCGACCCGCCGCTGGTCCGTCCCCCGCAGGGCGGTGACTGGGCCGAATGGGCGCCGCTGCCGCGGGTCGCGCCGCTGCTGGAGCTGGCCGGTGAGGACCCGGTGTGCGTGGTGGCGTACGTCGACCGCAAGGGCGCGGACTTCGAGCTGCGCAACGCGCTGGGCCGGCAGGACGCCGGGAGCGTCACCGGGCGGCAGTGGCCGATGCACCGGACGGGCTCCGCGGACTGGTCCGAGCGGCATTTCCAGCTGCGGGTGGAGAACACCTGGGAGCACAACGCCGCGGAGATCGCCGACGCGCTCGCCGTGTGCCAGGAGGAGACCAAGGCCGACTTGCTGATTCTCGTCGGCGACGACCGGGAGCGGCGGTCCGTGCACGAGCGGCTGCCCAAGCGGCTGCACGACCTGGTGGTCGAGGCGCCGCACGGCACCGGCAGCCGGCTGCTCGACGAGGACGTGGAGCGGGCCCGGGCCGAGCATGTGGGGCGGCAGGCCGAGGCGGAGCTGGAGCGCTTCCGCGCCGCCCGCAACCCGGACGACGAGGGCCGGGCCGGGGCCGTCGAGGGCGTGCCCGCGCTGGTCGAGGCGGCACGGGAGCACCGTATCGACGAGCTGCTGATCAGGGTCGACGGGCCCGACGCGCACCGTGAGGTGTGGATCGGGGAGGACCCCGACCAGCTCGCGGTGCGCCGGACGGACCTGAAGGTCCTGGGCGAGCAGCACTCGTGGCCGGCCCGGGCGGACGACGCGCTCATCCGCTCCGCGGTGGCCACGGACGCGCCCGCGCTGTCGGTCTCCGAGCGGGAGGTTCCCGTGGGCGGCCTGGGGGCGCTGCTGCGCTGGAAGTGATCCGGAGCGGGCCCTAACGGGCCCGCTCCACCCTGCGTTCGTCCCAGACCGGGTCCGAGGTCTCCCGGACCCGGCCGTCGCTGCCGAAGACCAGGAAGCGGTCGAAGGAGCGGGCGAACCAGCGGTCGTGGGTGACCGCGAGGACCGTCCCGTCGAAGGCCTCCAGACCCTCCTGGAGCGCCTCGGCGGACTCCAGGTCCAGGTTGTCGGTGGGCTCGTCCAGCAACAGCGCCGTCACGCCCTGGAGCTCCAGCAGGAGGATCTGGAAACGGGCCTGCTGCCCGCCGGAGAGCCGTTCGAACGTCTGCTCCGCCTGGTGGGTCAGCTCATAGCGGCGCAGGCGGGACATCGCGGCGCCGCGGTCCTGTGCGTGCTCCTTCCACAGAATGTCGAGGAGCGTGCGGCCCTCCAGCTCCGGGTGCGCGTGCGTCTGCGCGAAGTGGCCGGGGACGACCCGGGCGCCCAGCTTCCAGTTGCCGGTGTGTGCCACGTCGTCGCCGGCGAGCAGGCGCAGGAAGTGGGACTTGCCGGAGCCGTTCGAACCGAGGACGGCGACGCGCTCGCCGTAGAAGACCTCCAGGTCGAAGGGTTTCATCAGGCCGGTGAGCTCGAGGTTCTCGCAGGTGACGGCCCGGACGCCGGTGCGGCCGCCCTTGATCCGCATCTTGATGTCCTGCTCGCGCGGCGGCTCCGGGGGCGGTCCGGCCTCCTCGAACTTGCGCAGTCGGGTCTGGGCGGCCGCGTAGCGGGAGGCCATCTCATGGCTGACCGCGGCTGCCTGACGAAGGTTCAGCACGAGCTTTTTCAGCTGAGCGTGCTTCTCGTCCCAGCGCCTGCGCAACTCCTCGAAGCGGGCGAAGCGCTCGCGCCGGGCGTCGTGGAAGGTGGCGAAGCCGCCGCCGTGCACCCAGGCGTCGGCGCCGGCGGGGCCGGGCTCCAGGGAGATGATGCGCTGGGCCGCGCGGGCGAGGAGCTCACGGTCGTGGGAGACGAACAGAACCGTCTTGCGGGTCTCCTTCAGCCGTTCCTCCAGCCACCGCTTGCCGGGGACGTCGAGGTAGTTGTCGGGCTCGTCGAGGAGCAGCACCTCGTCGGTGCCGCGCAGCAGCGCCTCCAGGACGAGCCGCTTCTGCTCGCCGCCGGAGAGGGTGCGGACCTCCCGGAACTGCGCCTTGTCGTACGGCACCCCGAGCGCGGCCGTGGTGCACATGTCCCACAGTGTCTCGGCCTCGTAGCCGCGGGCCTCGGCCCAGTCGGCGAGGGCCTGCGCGTACGCCAGCTGGGCGGCCTCGTCATCGACGGTCATGATGGCGTGCTCGGCGGCGTCCACGGCGCGGGCCGCCTCGCGGATGCGGGGCGTGGCGACGGAGACGAGCAGGTCCCGCACGGTCGTCTCGTCGCGTACGGATCCCACGAACTGCCGCATCACGCCGAGCCCGCCGCCGACGACCACGGACCCGCCGTGCGGTTTGAGCTCACCGGCGAGCATCCGGAGCAGGGTGGTCTTCCCGGCGCCGTTGGGCCCCACGAGGGCCACGACGGCCCCCTCCCCCACCCGGAACGAGACATCGCCCAGCAGCGCCCTTCCGTCGGGCAGGTAGTACTCCAGGTGCGCGGCTTCGAGGTGACCCATGGGCGCGATTCTGTGGGGGCGCGGGCGTCCGGGGCAAACGGGTTTCCGGTCTGCGGGTGCCGGTCAGACCCGCTCCAGCGGCCGGTGCGGCCCGCTGGGGAGTTCCGCCTCGACGGTGTCGCCGGGCCGCACCACGCCGCCCTCCCGCACCACCGTCATGATCCCGGCCTTGCGCACGACGCGGCCCGCCTCGTCCCGTCCGACGACCCGCTTGAGCAGCCCGTCCCGGAAGTGGTCGATCTGCCGGCAGGGGTTGCGCAGCCCGGTGACCTGCAGGACCGCGCTGTCGCCGATGCGCAGCAGCGTTCCGGTGGGCAGTGCGAGCAGGTCGATGCCCCGGGTGGTGATGTTCTCGCCGAGTTCGCCGGGCGCCACCTCGAACCCGTCCGCGCCGACCTCGGCGAAAAGCTCCTCGTGGATGAGGTGGACCTGGCGCAGGTTCGGCTGGGTGGGGTCCTGCGCGACGCGCGAGCGGTGCCTGACCGTCACCCCGGCGTGCACGTCGCCCTCCACCCCGAGCCCGGTGAGCAGCGTGATGCTGTCCCGGTTCGGCTTGGTGAAGGAGTACTCTCCGTTGCTGCTGACCGCCGTCACGTGCCCGTTCATCTCTCGGTCCCCCTGTTCCATGATGGTGATCAGCTCCGAGACTGCCGCCGGACCGTCGGTGTGTCCACCCCCTCCGGGTACCCGCACGGCATGACGCCCCCCGACCTGGACCTCACCACCCCGAAGCCCGGGCACCATCCCCTGCGCGACCGCGTCCTCGCCCTGGACCGCCGCCTGTTCGAGGCCGCCGGGGCCCGGCGCCGGCCGGGGGCGGACCCCGTGCTGCCGCGGCTGAGATCTCGCGGACGGGCAGCTCGACGTGCGGGTGGTGCACGGCGGCCGCCGGCCCGCCGCGCGGCTGCTCGCCGCTGCCCTCGCGGGGCCCTTGACCCGCTCCCCCGCCCACGCGGCCGTCCAGGTGGGGCGGCTGCGCCTGGACGGCGTGGCACCGGGCACGCTCCTCGCCTACGACGGCGAGGTGACCGAGGTGGAAGGCCGCGTGACGCTGGAGAAGCTCCCGGAGGCGCTGACCGTGTACCGGCCGATCGCAGGCTACTGACACACCGTCAGTCCATATAGCAGGATGCACATCTCAATATTCGGCCAGTCTGCGTACGGTGATCTCATGCCAACCCGATCGGAAGGGGTGGGATCCGCCATGCCGGAACCCCGGGAGACCGCTGTCTACACCCATGGGCACCACGAGTCCGTACTGCGCTCGCACACCTGGCGGACCGCCGCCAACTCGGCCGCGTACCTGCTGCCTTCGCTCAAGCCCCACATGAAGATCCTGGACATCGGCTGCGGGCCCGGCACGATCACCGCCGACCTGGCGGCGCTCGTACCGGACGGGCAGGTCACCGGCGTCGACCGGGTGCCGGAGATCCTTGAGCAGGCGCGGGCCGCGGCGGCCGGGCGGGGGATGGCCAACGTGGACTTCGCGGTCGCCGACGTGCACGCCCTGGACTATCCGGACGACACGTTCTGCGTGGTCCACGCCCACCAGGTGCTCCAGCACGTGGGCGACCCGGTACGGGCGCTCCAGGAGATGAAGCGGGTCGTCAGGCCCGGCGGTCTCATCGCCGTACGGGACGCGGACTACGAGGCCATGACCTGGTATCCGGCGTCCGGTGGGCTCGACGCCTGGCTGGACCTCTATCGCCGGGTCGCCCGGGCCAACGGCGGTGAGCCGGACGCCGGGCGCCGACTGAAGGCCTGGGCGCTGCGGGCCGGGCTCACGGACATCACGGCGACCTCCGGCACCTGGACCTTCGCCACGCCCGAGGAGCGGGCCTGGTGGAGCGGGCTGTGGGCCGACCGCACCCTGGCGTCGGCCTACGCGGACCGGGCCCTGGAGGGCGGGCACACCGACGAGGCGGAGCTGCGGGGCGTGGCCGAGGCCTGGCGGGAGTGGGGCGCCCGGGAGGACGGCTGGTTCAGCGTCCTGCACGGAGAAATTCTCTGCCGCAAGGAAGCCTGAGACACCGTTTCCGGGACACCCTTAAAGCAGGAGGTTCGAATTATGGTTCCCATCCTGCTGGTGCTGCTTCTGGCTTTGGTTCTGTTCGGCGCCGGATTCGCAGTAAAGATTCTCTGGTGGATCGCGCTCGCGGTCCTTGTCCTGTGGCTGCTGGGATTCTTCGTCCGCGGCACGTCGGCAGCCGGCGGCAGGGGCCGCTGGTACAGGTGGTGAATAAACGAACACAACCGCTTCCCCGGTCCTGAGCCAGGACCGGGGAAGCGCGCGCGTGTGCGTCAGTCCCGCGGAAGCAGCGGTCCGAGCGGCCCGAGGTCCAGATTGAGGTCCTCGGGCCGCAGCCCGTAGCGGTCGCGCAGCTCCGTCATCCGCTCGTCGAGCAGCATGAGCGTGAGCCCGATCCGCTCCTCCTGCTCCTCGCTCAGGTCGCCCACGTCGAACCGGCGCAGCGCCTGGCGCTCCATGAGCTGGCGCAGCAGCTCCACCACCGTCAGCACGAGCTTGACCAGGTCACGCTCGACCGTGTCGGGCTCCAGATCCATCCGGTTGGAGCGCGGCCGGGGATTCTCGGGGGTGGTCACAGCAACTCCTCGAACGGTGAGGGCACCTGGGCGTTCACCGAGCTGATCAGCGCGTTGAGGTCGATACGGACGAGGTCGACGTCGGCGATGCGCAGCGTGATGTCTCCCGTGATCACGACGCCGCCGGCGAGCAGCCGGTCGAGCAGGTCCACGAGGGCGACCTCACGGCGTTCCACTACGGTCACGGATTCTCCCCGTCGTTCATGTGGCCTCCCCGGCGAACGAATAGGCCGCCCAGGGGCCGGTGAGTTCGATGCGCATCCCGGGCACCTCACCCTTTGTGCGGTCCACCAGTTCCACGAACTCCTCGGAATGCGCACGCGGAACGAGATAGGCGGCATTCAATACGTTCCGCCCGGTGGCCTTGGAAAGCGCCGGATTCTGCGGGGGATGCATCCGGGAATCCTCCGCGAATGCGGAAAGCTCCTCGTGCAGCCGGGTCGAGAAGGCTTCGGCCTTCTGCCACTTTTCCTCGTGGGACCTGGTCTGCATGCGCCGCTGCCGCAGGTAGTCCCGGCCCGACGCGGCTTTCTGCGGGGGCCGGGCCCTCTCCTGCGGTTCGGACTCGGCGTACACCTTCACGCCCCACTCGACCCGGCCCTCCAGCCGGTCGAGCGTGCTCCGGAAATCCTCCTCGCGGGCCTCCATCATCATCCGCACGCCGCTGTCGTCGTGGAAGACGGTGCCGAGCCGCAGCGGCAGCGGGGTCGTGACGGTGGTGAGCGCGTCGATGACGCCCTGGTGGGCGCGGGCGGTCTCGGTGAGCCAGTCCAGGTCCTCCAGATGGGCGCGGAGCGGCTCCTCGGCGAAGTCCCGCTCCGGCACGTGACTCACCACGGCCACCAGGCCGTGGTGAGTCAGTGCCCTGGGCGGGTCGCCCGCCACACCTGACAGCTGGGACTGGAGCGGTGTGCCGAAGGGGCGGCAGACGGCGTAGACGTACCGCAGTCCGGTCACGGTGCCTCCTTCTTCTCCGCGCGGCCGGGCTCCAGTTCCTCCAGCCGGGCCAGCCTCTCGCGCAACTCGGCGTTCTCACGGGTCAGTTCGTCACGGCGGGCCCGCGAGCTCAGGGCCGGGTCGGTCTCCCACCAGTCGATGCCCATCTCCTTCGCCTTGTCGACCGAAGCGACGATCAACCGCAGTTTGATCGTGAGGAGTTCGATGTCGAGCAGATTGATCCGGATGTCGCCCGCGATGACGATGCCCTTGTCGAGCACTCGTTCAAGGATGTCGGCGAGGTTGGCGCCGCTTCCCTGACCATAGGGTTCGGGCATCCTGCTGGGCGTCGTCATCGCCGGCTCCCTGCCTCGACTTCCTCATCCTCGTCCTCGTCGTCCTCGTACTCGCCCTCGGGCTCCTCCTCTTCCTCGGGCTCCTCCTCGTCCTCGGCCTCCTCGTCGTCCTCGGCCTGGGAGTCGTCCTCGTACTCGCCCTCGGGCTCCTCTTCGTCCTCTTCCGACTCCTCGTCGTACTCGCCCTCGGCCTCCTCACCCTCGGGGCGTTCCTCCTCGGACTCCTGCTCGGACTCCTCCTCGGCGACCGCGTCGTCGTGGCTGCGGACGACCTCGCCGTCGCTGATCTCGCCTCGCCAGCCGTCTTCCGCCTCGCCCTTGATCGTGATGAAGCGGACGAAGTTCTTGAGGTCGAGCCTGGCCCGGCGGCCCTGGGCGCGCCAGATGTTGCCGGTCTTCTCGAAGAAGCCGGAGGGGTAGTACTCGATGACCAGCAGGACGCGGGTCAGGTTGTCGGTGAGCCGGTGGAAGGAGACGACGCCCTTCGTGGTGCCCTTGGCCCCCTCGGAGGTCCAGGCGATGCGGTCGTCGGGGAGCTGCTCGGTCGTCTTCGCCTTCCAGCTGCGGTTGGACCAGAAGACCTTCAACTGCCAGTCGGAGGTGGTGTCGTCGGCCTTGCTCGCGGCTTTGACACCCTTCGCGAAGGTGCTGAAGTCCTGGTACTGGGTCCACTGGTCGTAGGCGGTGCGCAGCGGCACGCCGACGTCGATGTGCTCGATGATGACGGTGGGCTTGTTGCCGGAACGGCCCTTGCCCTTGCCCTTGCCGCCCAGGCCCTTGAAGGCGCCCATGACCTTGTCCTTGATGCGCGAGCCGCCCAGCTCCAGTGCGGAGCGCAGGGGCCCCTTGCCCTCGGCAATCTTGCGGCCGCCGTCGAGGGCGAGCTTGGCGAAACCGGGGCTCTTGCCCTCGGCGATGTCATTCAGCTTGCCGGTGGTCTCGCCGAGCTTGCGGCCGGCACCGGTGAGCATGCGGGTGGCCTGGGCGGCGAGGTACTCCTGCAACTCGGCCTTGAGCCGGTCGGCGGCCTCGCTGTGGGCCAGGTCGGTGAGCGGGTTCTTCGCTCCGTTGGCGGCGGACTTCGCCGAGCCGAGAGTGTCGCTCATCCCTCACCGCCTCCCTTCGGCAGCCGGGAGCGGGCGCTGCCGCCTCTGCTCCCGGAGGTCGCCTTCTTGGCGGCCGTGGTCTTCTTCGCCGCCGTCTTGCGTCCGGCCGCCGTCTTCTTCGCGGGGGCCTTCTTGGCGGTCTTCTTCGCGGGAGCCTTCTTGGCCGGCGCCTTCTTGGCGGCCCTCTTGGCCTGCGGCTCCTCCTCCTCTTCCTCGTCCTCCTCGTCGGCGCTGGAGTCCTCGGGCTCGTCCTCCTCGTCGGCGCTGGAGTCCTCGGGCTCGTCCTCCTCGTCGGCGCCGGAGTCCTCGGGCTCGTCCGCCTCGTCGGCGCCGGAGTCCTCGGGCTCGTCCGCCTCGTCGGCGCCGGAGTCCTCGGGCTCCTCGTCCTCGTACTCGGCGTCCTCCGCGTCGTCGTCCTGACCGCCGGGCACCACACCCGACAGCTGGTCGCGCACCTGGGCGGTCCGGCCGTGCAGCCGGTCGGCGAGCGCGTCGATCTGCCGCTCGACCATGGCGCCGGAGGCAGCCTTGCCGACACCGCGCAGGTCCTCGCGCAGCTGGTCGCCGATCTCCTTGAACTGCGGGTTGTTCTTCAGCTGCTGCTGCAGCAGGTCCGCGACCATGCGCGGGCTCAGATTCAGCTTCTTCCCGGCGACCAGGCCACCGACGGCCATTGCCATCTTCAGCTTCTTGGTCCGTCCCAGGAGGTATCCGGCCCCTATGGCGAGACCCAGTCCCGTTCGGTTCATTGTGTTGTCCCGTTGCCTGTTCCCGCGCTCCCGCGCGAAGCGTTCTCCAGTCGGTCGAGGAGTTCGTCCTCGAGACGGTCGAACTCCTCCTCCGTGATCTCTCCGGCCTCCATCTGCTCCTCGAGGCGAGCCAGTTCGGCCCGGATCGTGGCGGGGTCGTAGTAGATCCGCTCGGCCTCTTGGACTACCTGTTTGATGGCCCAGGCGCTGCCGCGTACCGGTGCGAACGGCAGCAGCAGCACCTCAGAGATCAGGCCCACGTCGTCACCCCGCTCCGGTGTCCGTTCCGCTCGCCACAGTGCCCGCGGGCTCGGCCGGGCCGGGCTCGACGAAGCTGTACGGCGGCAGTGGTCCGTTGACCCGCACCTCCAGGTGCGGCATGTCCTTGCGGAGCTGCTCGACCGCGGCCAGGAAGGACTCGGCCGAATCCCGGTCCACCAGGAACGACACGTTGGCCAGCCAGCCCGTGGACTCGGGGCCCACGCTCACGTCGTCGGCGGCCGGGGCCAGGGCGCGCTGCACCGCGGCGCCGTCGTCGGCCTCCTTGGCCTTGACCGCGGCCGCGACCAGCTCGCCGAGCCGGATCTTGTCGTCGTAACTGCCGCCGCCCGCCTGCCGGTTGGCCTCCGCGAGACCGCGGATGTCGGGGCTCTCGGCCATCACCTGGTGCAGGACGGCCTCTTCGACGTGGTTGGCCTTGACGTTGTACTCGACCCGGTTGTCCAGGGCCTGCAGCCGCTCCTTGTAGTGCTCGGCACGCTCGGCGAGCACCCCGGTGATGGAGTTGTCGTCCGGGGCGACGCTGCCGAACCGCATGGGCAGCACGCAACCGGCCGCGCCGGCCTCGCTGAGCACGTTCTGGTGGGCGAGCAGCTCCTTGCGCTTGGGCCGCAGCCCGTCGGGCGCCTCACTGACGATCGCCGCGAGGTCCCCCTCGCGCAGGATGCGCACCGGGCGGGGCGGGTCTCCGACGCCGCTCATGCCCTCGGGGAGGCCGGGGTGCGAACTCGCCGCGATGCCGTAGACATAAGTGCTCACTCCTGCTCCTCCTTACGGCGGGACGACGTGCTCTTGCGGGCTCGCGGACGCGACTCGGTCTCACGCTCGGAACCTTCGCTCCGCGCCTGGTTGAAGGCGTCGGAGATGGTCTCGGCGGCGCCGGACAGCGCTCCCTTGGACTTGCCGCGGGCGCCGGACTCGGTCATCTCCCCGACCAGGTCGGGCAGGCCCGGGTCCTTGCGCGGCCCGGCCTCCAGGTCGAGCCGGTTGCACGCCTCGGCGAAGCGCAGATAGGTGTCGACGCTGGCGACGACGACGCGTACGTCGATCTTGAGGATCTCGATGCCGACCAGGGAGACTCGCACGAATGCGTCGATGACGAGCCCCCTGTCCAGGACGAGCTCAAGTACGTCGTAGAGACCGCTGCTGCCGCCTCCGCCGCCGGACTGCTGTGCCGGTACGACTGTCATGCCGGGTGTTCCTCCTCGTGTCTGGGTGGGGGTCCGGTCGGGCGGCCTAGCGGCCGCCGGGCCTGCGCGCGTCGGACCGCCCGCGTTCGTAGCGGCGGACGCGCCGGTAACCCGTGAGCTGCCCCTCTGCGTCGAGCTCCACCTGGTAGCTCGCCATCAGGCTCATCGTGTCGGGCACGCGCTCGAGTTCGAGAACCTCGACCTCCAGCGCCCAGCCCTCCTCCGTCTGCTCGAAGGACGACACGGATTCGGCTTCCATGCCGGTGAGCTCCGCGAGCTGGCCGCGCGCCTGGCGCAGCACTTCCATCGGGCTCGGCCGCTTCGGGGCCGACCTGTTGTCGTTCGATTTGCTCGAGTTCTGAGAGTCCTGTGACTTCTGTGAACCCTGTGACTCTTGCGTGTTTTTTGTGTTCGACATGGCCACCTCCCCCTCCGTGTGGCCGCAAGAGTGTTCGCCAAACCTCTACGGGCACATGCATCTGCCACCCGTCCGGCTGAACGCGGGGGCGCTTCAGCCGCGCAGGGCGTTCAGCCGCCGCCGGGCCGGCCCCAGCGCCCTGCCGCGGTTCAGCAGGCCTGACCAGGGGTTGGTGCGGGCCTGCTCGACGGCGTCCGCGACGGTCCAGCGGCGGGCGAGCAGCTCCGGGTCGTCCAGCTGGCCCCAGGTGATGGGAGTGGCCACCGGGGCGCCCGGGCGGGGCCGGACCGAGTAGGGCGCGACGGCGGTCTGGGCGTAGGCGTTGCGCTGGATGTCGAGATAGAGCCGCTCACCGCGCTCCTTCTTGCGGGCGGCGGTGGTGAGCCGGTCGGGGTGGGCTGCGGCGAGCAGGTCGGCGACGTCCCGGGCGAAGGCGCGCACCTCGTCGAAGTCGTGCCGTCCGTTCAGCGGCACGATCACGTGCAGCCCGCGCGAGCCCGTGGTCATCAGCGCCGAGGGCAGCTCCAGCTCGTCGAGCAGCTCCCCGAGCAGCCGGGCGGCCTCGCGCACGGCCTCGAAGTCGTCCCTGGGGGTCCCCCCAGGCCCTTCAGGCACTGGGGGAGGGTCGAGGTCGAACACCAACCGGTCGGGGTGGTCGACGCCGTCCGCGCGGGACAGCCAGCGGTGCAGCGTGATGCTCGCCTGGTCGGCCAGGTACAGGAGGGTCGGGGTGTCGTCGCACACGGTGTGGCGGACGGTGCCGCCCTCCTTGGTCACCTCGACCCGGGGGATCCATTCCGGGTAGTGCTCCGGGGTGTTCTTCTGCATGAACGTCGGGCCCTCGATGCCGTCCGGGTGCCGCTCCAGCATCAGCGGGCGGCCGCGCAGGTGCGGCAGCATGAAGGGCGCGACGGCCCGGTAGAAGTCCACCAGGTCACCCTTGGTGTACTCCTTGGCGTCGCCGCCGCCGGGGAAGAGCACCTTGTCCGGCCGGTGCACCTCCACCGTGCGACGGCCCGCCCGCACCTTGCGCGTACCGTCGGCGCCGCTCACCGCACGACCGCCTCCTCCACCAGCAGGCGTCCGGCCGCGGCGATGGACTCCGCGTCGATGCCCGCGGCGTGCAGCTGCTCCTCCGGGGACGCCGAGCCCGGCATCGACCGGACGCCGAGCCGCACCAGACGCGGCACGGGGCGACCGTCGGTGAAGGCGTCGAGGACCGCGTCGCCGATGCCGCCCTCGGGGTGGTGGTCCTCCACGGTCACCAGGCAGCCGGTCTCCTCGGCGGCCCGGCGCAGGGTGGCCCCGTCGACGGGCTTCACGGAGTACAGGTCGATCACCCGCACCGCGATGCCCTCCTGCTCCAGGGAGTCTGCGGCGGCCAGCGCCTCGTGCACGGTGACGCCCGCCGCCACGAGGGTCAGCCGGTCCTGGCCGGAGGAGCGCAGCACCTTGCTGCCGCCGACCGGGAACTCCTCGTCGGGGGCGTAGATCAC
This sequence comes from Streptomyces flavovariabilis, assembly GCF_000725785.1. Taxonomy (NCBI): domain Bacteria; kingdom Bacillati; phylum Actinomycetota; class Actinomycetes; order Kitasatosporales; family Streptomycetaceae; genus Streptomyces; species Streptomyces flavovariabilis. The sequence goes on from NZ_JNXD01000008.1 coordinate 136,760, forward strand.
CGGGCTCTCGCCGCGCGAGGTGCGCAGGTAGCGGATACCCTCCAGGCCGGCCATCGTGCCGACGAGCCGTGCGGTCTGGTTGGCGTCGCACGGGTACAGCACGGTCGAGCCGTGCACCGCCCGCATCATCGCCAGGTCCTCCAGGCCCATCTGGCTGGGCCCGTCCTGGCCGATGGCGACGCCCGCGTGCGAGCCGACGAGGTTGATGCCGGAGCCGCTGACGGACGCCATCCGGATGAAGTCGTAGGCACGGGTGAGGAACGCCGCGAACGTGGTGGCGTACGGCACCCAGCCGCGGGACGCGAGGCCGACGGCCGAGGCGACCAGCTGCTGCTCGGCGATGTAGCACTCGAAGTAGCGGTCGGGATGCTCCTTGGCGAAGAACTCGGCGCGGGTGGAGTCGCCGACCTCGCCGTCCAGGGCGACGATGTCGCCGCGGCCGGTGCCGAGGGCGGCGAGCGCCTCGCCGAAGGCGTTGCGGGTGGCGACTTCCTCACCCTGGTCCCACCTCGGGAGTTCGAAGTTCCCGGTGTGGACGGAGTGCAGCATGCGGGCGGCGGGCGGCTCCTGCACCCGGACGCCGATCTCGCGCGGGCCCCCGAGTTCGGCGATCGCCTCGTCGGCCTCCGGCAGCGGCTTGCCGTGCAGGCCCTCGCGGTCCTGGACGCCCTCGACGCCCTTGCCCTTGAGGGTGCGGGCGAGGATCGCGGTGGGCTGGCCCGTGGTGGACGCGGCCTCTCCGTAGGCGCGGTCGACGGCGTCCACGTCGTGGCCGTCGACCTCGATGGTGTGCCAGTCGAAGGCCTGGAAGCGGCGGGCGTAGGCGTCGAGGTCGTGGCCGTGCCGGGTGGGGCCGCGCTGGCCGAGCCGGTTGACGTCGACGATCACGGTGAGGTTGTCCAGGTGCTCGTACCCGGCGTGCTCGGCGGCCTCCCACACGGATCCCTCGGCCAGCTCACTGTCGCCGCACAGCACCCAGGTGCGGTAGCCGGTGCGGTCGAGCCGCTTGCCGGCCAGCGCGATGCCGACCCCGACGGACAGGCCCTGGCCGAGCGAGCCGGTGGCCGTCTCGACCCACGGCAGGCGCTGCGGGGTGGGGTGCCCTTCGAGGCGGCTGCCCAGCTTGCGGAAGGTGAGCAGCTCTTCGTCGTCGATGGCACCGGCCGCCTTGTACGCGGAGTACAGCAGCGGAGAGGCGTGGCCCTTGGAGAGGACGAAGCGGTCGTTGCCGGGGTGGGAGGGGCGGTCGAAGTCGTAGCGGAGGTGGTGTGCGAGCAGGACGGCCATCAGGTCGGCCGCGGACATCGAGGACGTCGGGTGCCCGGAACCCGCCGAGGCGGCGGCGCGGACGCTGTCCACCCGCAGCTGTTGTCCGAGGTCGGTGAGTTCACCGGTGTTCATGAGTCTCCTTTCGCGGAGTCGTCCGGGGCGTCGGTTCGTTTGACGGGGCCGGGCTTCGCAGGTTCACCGCCGGGCCTATTTTTGGCGTGCTCACCGCCGGGCTGGTTCTTGGCAGGCTCACCACCGGGCTGGTTCCTGGCAGGCTCACCACCGGGCTGGTTCCTGGCAGGCTCACCACCCGGCTGGTTCCTGGCAGGCTCACCACCCGGCTGGTTCCTGGCAGGCTCGGCGGCAGCCCCCTCCGCCGGGCGGCCCTTCGCCGTCTCGGACTCGGACCGCACCTCGCCGTGCCCAGAGCCGGGCCGGCCCGCGGCCGGGCGGCCCTTCGCCAGTTCCGGCTCGGACCGCGGTTGCGCGGCCCCGGAACCAGGGCGTACCTGCGTCGCCCCGGATCCGGGCCGCCCCTTCGCGGGCTCATCGTGGGACCCGGCCCGGCCGGGCCCTCCGGTGCCGGGGCCCCCGTCGTCGGTGTCGGCCGCGAGCGCCGCCCCCGGCCCGGAACGGGCGCTCGCCTCCTGCCGCCGCCCGGGCCCGCCCGGTACCCGGGCCACCTCGGGCGACGACGTGTCCAGCGGCACCGACCAGGACCGTACGAGCCCCAACTGCACGGCCTGGCGCGGCAGTACGGCGTCCAGCAGCCAGTCGGCCGCGACCCGGACCCGGTTGCCGGGCATCGCGGCGAGGTGGTAGCCCCGCGTCACCGCGCCCGCCGGTACGCCGGACAGGGGCACCCCGAGCGGGTTGGCGGCGGCCTTCGCCCCGCCCAGGTCGACGACGAAGCCCAGGTCGCGATGACGGTAGGGCTTGCGCGCACCGCCGAGACCGAGCGACGCGGCGACGTTCTCCGCCGCGATCTTGCCGTGCCGCCAGGCGTGCTGCGCGGTCATCGGCGTATAGCTCCCCGGCTTCTCCAGATCCGGTACCGCGGCCACGTCACCGCACGCGAACAGCTCGGGCCGGCCCGGCACCTGGAGGTGCGGGTCGACGAGCAGCCGTCCCTTCTCCATCGGCAGCCCGAGGGACTCGACCAGCGGGTCGGGACGTACGCCCACGCACCACACCAGCGTGCGGGTCTCGACGAACTCGCCGTCGCTCAGCACCACCCCGTCGTGTGTGGCCTCCTTCACGGAGGTTCCCATCCGCACGTCCACGCCCCGCTGCCGCAGCACCCGGTCGGCGGTGGCGGAGAGCTTCTCGTCCATTTCCGGCAGCACGCGCGGCGCCACGTCCAGCAGCATCCAGCGCGGCCGCATGCCCCGCCGCAGCGGGTGCTTGCGGACCTGCGCGTCGGTGAACATCTGCCCGTGCGCGGCGACCTCGGTGCCGGTGTACCCCGCGCCGACCACGACGAAGGTGCACCGCGCGGCGCACGTCCCGGGGTCGTCGGCGGAAGCCGCGAGCTCCACCTGCCGGGTCACGTGGTCGCGCAGGTACAGCGCCTCCGGCAGCCCCCGGAAGCCGTGCGCGTGCTCGGCGACACCGGGGATGGGCAGGAGTTTGTTGACGCTGCCCGCGGCCAGCACCAGCCGGTCGTAGGAGAGCGTGCCCTCCTCGCCCTCGGGGCCGGTGTAGTGCAGCGTGCGGTCGTCGAGGTCGATCCGGTCGGCCTCGCCCAGCACCAGCCGTACCTCCGGCAGGGAGTCCGAGAGGGAGACCGTGACCCGGCGCGGTTCCAGGACGCCGGCCGCGACCTGGGGCAGCAGGGGCAGGTACAGGAAGTAGTCGGTCGGGTTCAGCAGGGTGATGTGGGCCCGGCCCCGGGTGAGCCGGGACAGGGTGCGGGCCGTGCGGTACCCGGCGAAGCCGGCACCGACGATCACGATGCGGGGTCGACTCACGGTCGCTCGCCTCCGGCGCTGTCGCGTAGCTCGGGAGCCTTCCGCGTCCCCCTGGCCAGGGCACCCAAACGTCGGCCGGGTCCCGCTCGCCCGGACGCCGCCGGTTTCCGGCCCCGGGCGGGGGTACCCGGTGCGGGATACGGACCGCCGACGTCGCGGAGGCACTCCCCCATGCCTGAGTACGGCTACTTCCTCTCGTGCGAGCAGTACGGGCCCGCCGAGCTGATCGAGCAGGCGCGGATGGCCGAGCAGGCCGGATTCCAGGCGCTGTGGATCTCGGACCACTACCACCCGTGGAACGACGAGCAGGGGCAGAGCCCGTTCGTGTGGTCGGTGATCGGCGCGCTGTCCGAGGCGGTGTCCCTGCCGGTCGAGACGGCGGTGACCTGCCCGACGGTGCGCATGCACCCGGCGGTGGTGGCGCACGCCGCGGCGACCAGCGCGGTGATGACGAACAACGGCTTCCGGCTCGGTGTCGGCTCCGGCGAGGCGCTCAACGAGCACATCCTGGGCGACCACTGGCCGCCGGCCCACGTCCGCCTCGACATGCTGGAGGAGGCCGTCCAGGTGATGCGCCGGCTGTTCACCGGCGAGGAGGTGAACCACCACGGGCCGCACTACACGGTCGAGAACGCCCGCGTGTACACCGTCCCGGACGAGCCGATCCCGATCGACATCTCCGGCTTCGGCCCCGCCGCGACCCAGCTCGCCTCCCGCGTCGGCGACGGCTACATCACGGTCACGCCGGACGAGGCGATGGTGGAGCAGTACCGCAAGGGCGGAGGCGGCGGAAAGCTGGTCAGCGGCGGCACCAAGGTCTGTTACGGCACCGACAAGGACGAGGCCGTACGGACCGTCCACCGGCTCTGGGCGAACGAGCAACTGCCGGGCGAGCTGGGCCAGGTCCTGCCCTCGCCCAAGCACTTCGAGCAGGCGCAGCAGCTCGTCACCGAGGACATGGTGCGCGAGAACAGGGTGTGCGGCGACGACGTGGACGAGCACGTGGCGGAGCTGAAGCAGTTCGCCGACGCGGGCTTCGACCGGGTCTATGTGAACCAGATCGGCCCGGACCTGCGCGGCTTCTTCGACTTCTACCGCACCAAGGTGCTGCCGCAGCTCCAGCAGTCCGTCTGACGGGGACGAAAATCAAGAGGTGGAGGGGCAGCGGGCAGCTAGAGTCGCCCGCATGTCTGTTCGTCTACGTATGCGTGCCGCTCTGCCGGAAGCGATGCGGGCCCGGGACAAGGCCGCGGTGAGCGCCCTGCGCGGCACCCTGTCCGCACTGGACAACGCCGAGGCGGTGCCGGTGGACGGGTCGGTGCCCCACGCCGCCGCTCTGGAAGCCTCACCAGTCGGCGCCGGCGCCACCGAGGCGGCCCGGCGCGAGCTCGGTGAGCGCGAGGTGGTGGAGATCGTGCGCGCGGAGGCCGCCGAACGGCTGGAGGCGGCGGCGCACTTGACCGCCCCCGCCCACGCGGACCGTGCCGAACGGCTGCGTGCGGAGGCGGCCGTGCTGCTGCGCTTCCTCGACGGCGCCGAGGGCACCGCGGAAGGCGCCTAGCGGCGGGCGGGTGCGGCCAGCTTGCGGGCTGCGAGGGCGGCGGCTCCCGCAGTGAGGGCCGCGCCCATCCACCCGCGGTTCCGCGACAGCCACTGCTGCGGGCTGTCGTCGGTTGATTCGTCGTCGAAGCGCCCGTGCGCGCCGTGGTCCCGCCCGTGCGGTCCGTCCGCCGGGGACCACAGGTTCGCCGGCCCCTCGGGGCGGCCCTCCTCCTGTTGCGCGTCGACGTTGGTGCGGGCCAGATAGCGGTCCAGCAGCCCGGGGAGCACCGCGTTGGCGAGGAGCGTGGCGGCCGTGGAGCCGCCCACCCAGTACTCCCGGCGCCGCGCGTGCGACGACGCGTGCACGATCGCCCGGGCCGCGACCTCCGGCTGGTACACGGGCGCGACGGGCCGGGCCCGCCCCGGCATCCGGTTGAGCACCCAGTCGAACTGCGGGGTGTTGAGGCCCGGCAGCTGCACCATCGTCGTCCGCACCCCGCTGCGCGCGTGCAGCAGCTCGCAGCGCAGCGACTCGTTGAACCCCTGGATGGCGTGCTTCGCCCCGCAGTACGCCGACTGCAGCGGAATGCCCCGGTAGGCGAGCGCGGAGCCGACCTGCACGATGGTGCCGCGGTCGCGCGGCAGCATGTGGCGCAGGGCGGCCCGGGTGCCGAACACATAGCCCAGGTACGTCACTTCGGTCACGCGCCGGAACTCGTCCGGGGCGACCTCCGTGAACGGCGCGAACACCCCGGTGAAGGCGTTGTTGACCCAGACGTCGATACGGCCGAACGCGTCGACGACCTGCTGGGCGGCGTCGTCGACGGCCTTGGCGTCGGAGACGTCCACGCCGACGACGAGCGCCTCGCCCCCGGCGCGCTCCACCTCGTCCGCCGCGGCGGCGAGTCCCGCACGCCCGCGGGCGAGCAGGGCGACCTTGTCGCCGCGGGCGGCGAAGGCCCGGACCGTGGCCCGGCCGACACCGCCGCTGGCCCCGGTCACCACGACCACACGGCCGCGCTCGTGCGATGTTCCTGCCTTGCGCACCCGGCATCACACCCCGCGGTGGGGTACGTCCGGGCCGTCGGCCGGCCGCGGGGGCACGGTGCCCGGGGCGGCCGTCCCGGCGGGCGGGGCCGGCGGCACGGGCGGATACGGCATGCCGCCGACCGCACCGGCGGCGGTCCGGCGGGCGCTGTCCCCGCCGGGCGCCACGCCGGACGCGTGCTCCGGGCCGGGCCGGGACGGCCGGGCCATGCCGCGCAGCACATAGGCCAGGGCGCCCAGGATCACGGCGGTGATCAGCGCGGCGGCCCAGTCGGGCAGTCCGAGGGCGAGGGCCAGCCCCACGGCGAGCGCGAGGGCCGCGCCGGCATAAAGGGCGAGCGCGCCGGACGCGGCGTACAGCGCGGCCTTGCGGCGCTGCTTGCGCGTCTGCTCGCGCAGCTCCTCCCGTACGGTCTCGCGCGCCACCTGTGCCAGCTCGTCGACCAGATGCTTGTCCAGATGCTCCAGGTGATCCAACGGCTTCATGCCCGGCCGGGTACCCTCGCCCCCCTGCGCGTAACTAGGCTCAGCCGCATGGAGATTCTGGGTGCCACACTGCGCGTCTGCGTCGACGACCTCGAGACCGCGATCCCCTTCTACGAGCGGCTGGCGGGCGGCAGAGCCCAGCGCTTCGAGCGGGGAGGTGTCCAGGTGGCGGCGATCGGCTGCTTCCTGTTGATGAGCGGTCCCCCGGCCGAACTGGAGGTGCTGCGCAAGGTCGCCGCGACGATCGCCGTGACGGACGTCGAGGAGACCCACAAGGTGCTGACCGAACTGGGCGCCCACATCGTCGCGGGCCCGATCGCCTCACCGGCGGGCCGCAATCTGATCGCCCTGCATCCGGACGGGTCGGTCTACGAGTACGTGGACCGCCACGGGTAGGCGCCGCGCGGGCTCAGCGCGGCCTCGGCCCGGTGATCATCTCGGTGGTGATGGCCCAGCGTTCGTGGTCGCGCCAGGCCCCGTCGACGAAGAGCATCTTCGGCGAGAAGCCCTCCGGGCGGAACCCGCAGCCGCGGGCCAGGGCGATCGACGCGGCGTTCCCCGGCTGGACGTTGATCTCCAGCCGGTGCAGCCGCATCGGGCCGAACGCGTACCGCACGACGAGGTCCAGCCCTTCGCGCATCAGCCCCCGCCCGGCGGCGTGCGCGAAGGCGCCGTAGCCCAGCGCCCCGGACTGGAAGCCGCCCTCGACGATGTTGTTGATGTTGATGAACCCGGCGATGGCCCCGTCGCTCTTCTCGCACACCAGGAACCCCGCCTTGGAGGGGTCCTCGATCAGCCGCCCGGCGTAGGCGGTGTAGGCCTGTGTCGTGGTGGGCGGGAAGAGCCACGGGTGGTGCAGGTCCTTGCTCTCCCGGGCGCGGGCGGTGAACTCGGCGCCGTCCTCGTAGGTGAAGGGGCGTATGCCCACCCGGGGGCCTTCGGCGAGGTGGCGGGATGCGTGGTGCGGCACCCCGCCACAGTAACCGCGCTGCCGGTGTGTCCCCAGTCGTGGCGTCAGGAGCCGGCGACCGGCAGCTGGAGCACCCCGGTGTTCCGCGGCCCGCTGATCACGGTCACCGGCTTGATCCCCCGGTTGCCGAAGTAGGCGTCGTCGCTCGCGGCGATCACGAACCGCAGCCGGTGTCCTCTCTCGTACCGGTGCACGATGCCGGGCAGGGTGACGGTGAAGCTCTTGGTGACGTCCGGGACGCGCACCGGCGCGACCAGTCGGCGCACCAGGGTGCGGGTGCCGTCGGGGGCGACGTCGTAGAGCTTGGCGAACAGGACGAGCTTGTCGGCCGCGTCGGCGGAGTTCTGGGTGCGCTCGGCCTTCGGGGAGACGACCTTGAGCGTGGCCCGGGGTGCGCCGACGACGTCGAGGGGGCGTTCCAGTGGGGCGCTCGTCCAGGCCAGGTAGGTGCCCTTGGTGTCGCGCGGCGGTGAGTCCTGGAGCCCGATGAGGCCGGTGAGCGAGCTCTCCGAGTGGCTCGTGGGGATCAGCCAGTTGGTGTAGCCGCGGCTGCCGCGGGCCACCTTGCCGCGGTGGTCGACGAGTGTGCCGTCGCCCGAGAGGTACAGGGTGCGGCTGAGGGCGGGGAGGTGGCCGGCGGTCGCGTAGGTGCGGTCGGGGTCGGTGATCCAGTCGCGGTAGTAGGCGAAGGGCGGTCCGGTGTCGACGTGGGTCCGCTTGCGCAGGTGGCGGTCGAACCAGGCGAGGACGCGCCGGCCGACGTAGCTGGTGTCCAGGTTGCCCTTCGACAGGTCGAGTTCACCGGTGGCCGGGCCGGTGAGCCCGCCGCTGTGGCCCCAGGACTGCCAGATCATCTTCACGGGCGTGCCCTGGGCCTTGAGCGTCCGGTACGTCGCCGTCGCCTCGTTGAGGTTGAACAGGGTGTCGGCCTGCCCCTGGACCAGCAGGGTCGGCGTGTGGACGCGGTGGAGGTACGACACCGGGGAGACACGGCGTGCGAAGGCGAGCAGCTCGGCGGTCCGGTCGGCCGGGTAGCTCCCGGAGTTGAGGGTGTGGACGGTCCGGCAGGCCTCGGTGACGAAGTGCAGGCACGCCAGGGAGTTGATGCGGGACGGATCGAGACCGGGCTGGAGCAGCGGCTGGCCCTCACCGATGAGGTAGAAGCCGTTCGTCCACTGCCATTTGAAGGCTCCGGGGACGCCGCCGCTGCCGGGGGCGTTGTTGGGGGCGAGCGAGTACGCCAGGTCGTTCCAGGTGATCATCGGGACGAGCGCGTCGAGGCGGTGGTCGACGGCGGCCGTCGCGAGCTGGACGGCGCCGCCGTAGGAGCCTCCGATCATGCCGACGCGCGGGTCGCCCGGCGCGTCACGGGTGACGAAGTCGGCGGTGGTGCCGTCGTCGGCGGCGCGCTTGCCGCCCAGGAAGTCGACCAGCTGCGCGGCGGCGGCGCCGTCGATGGCCGGGTCGTCGAGGGAGATGAGGCAGCCGCTGCGGCCGAATCCGAGCCCGGAGTAGATCAGCGAGACGTAGCCGCGCCGGGCGAAGGCCTTGCCGATGGTGTCCGTGGAACCGTCGGACTTGCTGCCGCCGAAGCCGTTGGTGCCGAGCACGGCCGGCGCCGGGTGGTCGCGGTCCACGCCGGCGGGACGGTACAGGTCGGCGTCGATGGCGCAGGTGCGCCCGCCCGCCCGGACGGTGAACGTCAGCGGCGTGACGGTGTAGGGGTCGGCGGCTGCGGTCGCCGGCGACGTGAGGGTGAGGGGCACGGCCAGGGCGGCGCCCAGAGCGAGAGCGAGGAGTGCGCGGGATCTGGGCACGCGTCGGGACACACGGACCTCCACGGTGAGGGCGGCGACACCCGGTCCAACCGGATACCGACCAGTAGGTACTGGCCCGTTGTCATGGTGTGACACGTGTCAGCAGTCGTCAATCACCGAAACGAGGGTTTCTTGACAGCATTTCAATAGTGGCCCGCTCAGCTCAGGGCCGGTTCGTCCAGCGTCAACGTGCCCGCCTCGGCGTCCAGTTCGGCCTGGACCCCGAGCGGCATGGTCAGCGCGCCCTCACCGTGCCCGAACCCGAACTCCTCCACGACCGGGACGCCCAGGCCGCCGAGCCGGTCGGCGAAGACCGCGCGCAGCTCCCCGTACGGGCCGCACGCCGCCCAGGACCCGAGCACGATCCCGGCGGCCCCGTCGAGCCAGCCGGTGCGCAGGAGTTGGGTCAGGTACCGGTCCAGACGGTACGGGCTCTCGCCGACGTCCTCCATCAGCAGCAGCCCGCCCCGCGCCCCGGGGTGGGCGTGCGGGGTGCCGAGGTCGCTCGCGAGCAGGCTCAGGCAGCCGCCCAGGGTGACGCCCCGGGCGCGGCCCGGGACCAGGGCGGTGCCGCCCGGGGGCACGGCCGTGACGGTCCGAACGGACTCCGGCTCGAAGAGGGTGGCCCGCAGGTGCTCCTGGGCCCCGGCGTTCTTGAGGAAGTCGACGCCGGCTGCCGCGGGCCCGTACAGGGTGACCAGGCCCAGGCGGGTGGCGAAGGCCTGGTGCAGGACGGTGACGTCGCTGAACCCGGTGAACACCTTCGGGCCGGCGGCCCGCATCGCGTCCCAGTCGAGCAGGTCGACCATGCGCTGCGCCCCGTACCCGCCCCGGGCGCACAGCACGGCCGCGACGGACGGATCGCACCAGGCGCTTCGGAGGTCCGCGGCCCGCTGCTCGTCCGTCCCGGCCAGGTAGCCCAGCTCTCGGTGACGGCCGAGCACATGGGGCGCCACCACGGGGTCGAGGTCCCAGCCGCGCAGGATGTCGAGCCCGGCCTGGAGCCGCTCCTCGGGCACGGGCCCGCTGGGCGCGACGACGGCGACGCGGGCGCCGGGGGCGAGCCGGGGCGGTCGGACGAGCTGGTTCACCCGGTGAGCTCCAGGTTGGGGATGCGGGGCGGGTTCAGGCGGAACACCTGGGCGTAGAGGGAGAGTTCGGCCTCCAGGGCGCGCACCATGGTCTCCGCCTTCCGGAACCCGTGTCCCTCCCCCTCGAAGGCGAGATAGGCGTGCGGCACCTTCCGGCCCTCCAGGCGGGCCAGGAACCGCTCGCACTGGACGGGCGGGCAGATCACGTCGTCCAGGCCCTGGAGCAGCAGGAACGGCACGGTGAGGCGGTCGGCGTGGGCGGCGGGCGAGCGCTCCGCGTACCGGGCGGGCACCTCCGCGAGCGGCCCGATCAGACCCTCCAGGTACCGCGACTCGAAGTCGTGGGTCTCCCCCGTGCCCCAGCCGGCCAGATCCAGGATCGGGTACTTGATCGTGCCGCAGGCGTAGACGTCGGTCGTGGTGAGCGAGGCCGCCGCGGTCCAGCCGCCCGCGCTGCCGCCCCGGACGGCGAGCCGGCCGCGGTCGGCGGTGCCCTCGTCGGCGAGGGCCAGGGCGACGGCGGCGCAGTCCTCGACGTCCACCACGCCCCACTGCTCACGCAGCCGCTCGCGGTACGGGCGGCCGTAGCCGGTGGAGCCGCCGTAGTTGACCTCGGCGACGCCGATGCCGCGCGAGGTGAAATAGGCGATCTCCAGGTCGAGCACGAGCGGCGCGCGGCCGGTGGGCCCGCCGTGCGCCCAGACGACATAGGGCGGCAGCTCGTCGCCGGGCGCGACGCAGCCGGGGTGGTGCGGCGGGTAGATGTGGGCGTGGATGTCGCGTCCGTCGGGGCCGGTGAAGACGCGGATCTGCGGCTCGGGATAGTACGCGGGATCCACGGCGTCGTCGTGCTCGGCGCCGACGACCCGGGCCCGGCCGGTGCGGGCGTCCAGCTCGACGACCTCGTAGGCGCTGCGCGGGCTGGCCCCGACGGCGACGACCCGCTCGCCGCGGGCGGCGAGGGTGGGGGTGAACTCGGTCCAGGGTCCGGCCGCGTCGACGACCTCGCCGGTCTCGGGGTCCAGGATGCCGAGGGCGGTGGCGCCCCGGCCGTGCACGACGGCGATCAGACCGCTCTGCAGCGGCGTGAACCATCTCGAGCCCAGCTTCCACAGCGCCCCGCCGAACTCCTCCTCGCGCGGGCACAGCGGCTCCCCGTCGAGGTAGAGGTTCCACCAGCCGGTGCGGTCGCTCGCGTGCAGGAGGCGGCCGTCGTGGGTCCAGTCGGCCTGCGCGATCGACTCGCCGGGCCCGCCGGCCACGGCCCGGGCGCCGCGCAGGGTGCCGTCGGCGGCGACGTCGGCGAGGAGCAGTTCGGTGCCGTCCCAGGGCATGCGCGGATGGTCCCAGGCCAGCCAGGCGGCCCGCCGCCCGTCGGGCGAGAGCTTCGGCCCGGTCACGAACCGATGCCCGCCGTCGGTGAGTTCGCGTACGGCATCCCGGTCCCGGGCCGCGGATCCGTCCAGCGGTACGGCGGCCAGGACGCGACGCACGTCGGCGGGCCCCTCGCCGGTGAACTCCTCCAGCACGCACCACACTTCACCCCGGTCGGGCAGCGGCAGCGGCTCGGCCCAGCGCAGGCCGCCGCCCACCGGGGAGACGGGCGTGAGCGGGCGCGGCTCGCCTCCCGGTTCCCAGCGGTACAGCCGCTGGTCGGCGAAGTTCACGAACACCACCAGCGGCCCCGCGTCACCCGCGAGGGCGGCCCACGGGTGCCCGCCGTACTCGATGACCCGGCTGCGCACGTTCCACGGCGCGGGCAGCAGCGGCTCCTCCCGGCCGTCGGGGTGCCGCCGGACCAGGGTGCGCCGGCCGCCCTCGTCGGGGCGCGGCTCGGTCCACCACACCTCGTCGCCGACGAAGCCCACGTACTCCGGGTGCCCGTCGTGCGCGGCGGTCAGCGCCGCGTCGATGGGCGAGGGCCACGCCCCGTAGGCCAGCGTCCGCACCGTTTCCCCCACTCTGCTAGGCCGTCCGCAGGAACCGGTCGAGTACGCGGACACCAAAGTGCAGTGCCTCGACCGGTACCCGCTCGTCGACCCCGTGGAACATGGCCGCGTAGTCGTAGCCGTCCGGCAGCTTCAGCGGGGTGAAACCGTAGCCGGTGATGCCGAGGCGGGAGAACTGCTTGGCGTCGGTGCCGCCGGACATGCAGAACGGCACGACATGGCCCTCGGGCGCGAACTCCTCGACGGCGGCCCGCATACCCGCGAAGGTCGCCGAGTCCACCGGCGACTGAAGGGCGACCTCTCGGTGGTGGAACTCCCAGTCCACGTCCGGCCCGGTGAGCCGGTCGAGGGTGCTGCGGAACTCGTCCTCACCGCCGGGCATGTACCGGCCGTCCACGTACGCCACGGCCTCACCGGGAATGACGTTGATCTTGTAACCGGCGTCCAGCATGGTCGGGTTGGCGCTGTTGCGGAGGGTCGGCTCGACCAGGGCGGCGGCCGGGCCGAGCTTCTCCAGCAGTGCGTCCACGTCGGTGAGGTCGGTCTCGATGCCGTAGAGCGCGGCGAGTTCGGTCAGCGCGGCGCGTACGGTCGGGGTCAGCCGCAGTGGCCACTCGTGTGCGCCGATGCGCGCGATGGCGCCCGCGAGGCGGGTCACGGCGTTGTCCCGGTTGACCTTGGAGCCGTGCCCGGCGCGTCCGCGGGCGGTGAGCTTCAGCCAGGCGGTGCCGCGTTCCCCGGCCGCGATCGGGTAGATCCGCCGCCCGCCGCCGTCGTGGAAGGTGAAGGCGCCCGACTCGCTGATGCCCTCGGTGCAGCCCTCGAACAGTGCGGGGTGTTCGTCGGCGAGGAACCCGGAGCCGTCCTCGGCGCTGGCCTCCTCGTCCGCGGTGAACGCGACGACGATGTCCCGGCGGGGCCGGACGCCCTGCCGGGCCCAGCCGCGCAGGACGGCCAGGATCATCGCGTCCATGTTCTTCATGTCGACGGCGCCGCGCCCCCACACGACCCCGTCGCGGATCTCCCCGGAGAACGGGTGCACGCTCCAGTCGGCGGCCGCGGCGGGCACGACGTCGAGATGGCCGTGGAGCAGCAGGCCATCGGCCGAGGGGTCGGTGCCCTCGATCCGGGCGACGACGTTGGTCCGCCCCTTGGTGCGCTCCAGCAGAGTCGGCTCGATGCCGGCCTCGGCGAGCCGTGCGGCGGCGTACTCGGCGGCGGGCCGCTCCCGGCAGTCGCCCCCGCCCCGGTTGGTGGTGTCGATCCGGATGAGGTCGGACGTGAAGGTCACGACCTCGTCCAGCGCGGGCCCGTCCACCCGCTCAGCCATACTGCTCCTCCACCGCAGCCGAGACGATCGTGGTGACCGCCTTGAAGGCGCGGATGCCCTCGTACATGGTCTCGCTCGTGTACGCCACCTTGCGCTCCGCGATCCGGTCCACACCCGGGACGACGGTGGCGGCCATCGCCAGGTGCTCCGCGTCGAACTCCACGGCCACGGTGAACGGGCCGCCGCGCACGGGTGCGTGCCGCACCGCCAGCGCGGTCGCCTCCTTTGCCGCCGCCCGGATGTCCGCCGCGGTGCGGGCGGGTGTGCGGCACACCGCCGCGTAGCGCGACACGTGGTCCTTCACCGCGACCTTCAGCGCCTCGGGCGCGTACCCGAGGGCATCCTCGCAGGCGACGTCGTCCCCGGTGACCAGCACGACCGGCACCCCGTACTCGGCGACGACCTGGGCGTTGAGGAGACCCTCGCTCGCCCGTACGTCGTTCAGCCACACGCCCGTGATGGAGTTGGCGAGGTAGGTGTGCGCGAGGACGCCCTCCATGCCGGCGCCCGCGTGGTAGCCGACGAACGCGACGCCGTCGACGTCGCCGTGCTGCACGCCCTCGACCATGGACAGCGCCTTGTGCCGGCCGGTGAGCATCCGGGCGCGGTCGTCGAGCTGCTCCAGCAGCAGGTTGCGCATCGTGGAGTGCGCCTCGTTGATGATCACCTCGTCGGCGCCGCCGTCGTGGAAGCCCTGCACGGCGGCGTTGACGTCGGAGGTGAACAGCGAGCGGCAGCGCTCCCACTGGGACGCGCCCGGCATCACGTCATCGGGCCAGGTGACGCCAGTGGCGCCCTCCATGTCGGCGCTGATGAGGATTCTCATGACGAACCCTCCAGGGCGGAGATCTTCATGGTTCGTCACGTTACGCGCTGCGGGCGGAACCGGCTACGAGGTGGTCACCAGCGGATCGGCAGGTCGTCGAGGTAGGCGGTGAGCCGGTCGGCCAGCAGGCGGTGATCGCGGGCCGAGTAGTGCCAGTGGCAGCCGTTGTGGTCCAGGCCGGTGGTGTCGAGGGGCCAGTAGCGGACCCGGCGGTCGCCCGCGCCGGTGCGTTCCCGGACGACGTGTTCGACATGGCCGGCGAACGGGCCCGTGCCCGCGGCCAGGATGGTGGTCGTGGCCCCGTAGCGCTTGCGGAGCTTTTCGAGGAAGCCGCTGTAGGCGCTGCGGTAGGCGGCGGCGAGGCTCTCGTCCGTCCAGGGCTCGCCCGGGTTGACCGGGGTCGAGAAGTCGTTGGTGCCGAGGTTGACCACCACGAGTTGCGGCCGCCAGGTGCCCGGGTTCCGCCAGACGTCGCCCGGCACGTTCAGCAGCGCGCGGTCGTAGAAGGTGCGGTAGTTCACCTCCGGGGAGCCGCCGTTGTAGTTGCGCACCATGCCCTGGCCCGAGTACGCGTTGACCTGGTAGTCGGCGCGCAGCCCCCGGGCGGTGAGGGCGCCGTAGCTCACGTCGGCGTTGGTGGTGCGCTTGAGCTGCTCGCCGTCGCAGTCGCGGGAGGCGGAGAGGTTTCCGTAGCCGGCCGTGAGGGAGTCGCCGATGAACTCGATCTGGCGGCTGCGCGCGGCCGGCCGGGCCAGGACGGCACCGCCAGGTGCGGCGACGAAGCCGCCGAAGGAACTGGTGCTCCACGGGGTGTCGTTGCGCTTGACGAGCCGGACGGTGTGCACGCCGTCGCGCAGGCCCCTGACCCAATGGGTGGTCCGTCCCGGCGTGACGAGGGTCGCGACGGTGCTTCCGTCGACCTGGACGTCGTAGTCGGCGGCCGGGTCGTCGAGCACGACGCCCACGCCGGTGCCCCGGATCCGGCCCTCGAAGTAGACGCCGGGCCAGCTGTACCGGAGCAGGTCGCCGGCGTCCTGGACCCGCCCTGCGGTGTGCACGCTGTCCCGTACCGCGCGATGGTCCGGTGCGGCGGCGGTCGTGACGGCGGATGTGCCGACCAGCGCCGCCGACGCCGCCGAGGCGACCAGCATCCGTAACCAGGGCATCGGCATGACTGTCCTCCGCGGGGACGAGGCAGGTACGTGGACCGGGCAGGGTGACCGTACACCGACAATTCTGTCGTCCACCAGACCACGTCCGGCTCAGCGCCGGAGCCGGTCGAAGCGGAACGGCACGAGTGCCTCGGGCCGCCGCCCGGTGACGACGAACTCGGCCGGCCGGTGCCCGCCGGCCGCTCGTCTCAAGCCGTACGCCCCGCCACCAGCCAGGTGGACGGCAGCTCGATGCGCGTGCCGTCGGGCCGGTACTCGGTGGTCTTCAGGGGCAGTCGACCGCTCGCCAGGACGGTGAGACCGGCCGAGCGCAGATACTCGGGCACGGCCTCGTCCGCGACCTCGCCGGGCGCGAGGCCGTGCCGGAACACGGGGGCGAGCTTGGGCGGCGGGCCCTCGGGGCCGCCCGCCAGGTCCCTCAGCACCTGCTTGGCGGCGCCCGAGAGCTCCACCAGGCAGGCGCGGCCGCGGTCGCCGACCAGCGTGGCGATCCCGTCGACCAGGGACTGCCGGTCGTCCGGCTCGCACTGGTGCAGGACGCCCCGCATGTAGACGTTGGTGTCGCCGAGCTCGGCGTGCAGGGCCTGGGACTCCTCCTTCTCGGCGGCGTCCAGCTGCCGGTAGGCGGCCTGCCCCGCCGGGTCGGAACGCCGGGCGTGGTCGAGGGCCGCGGCGGACAGGTCGACGCCCAGCACGTGCGGGAAGCGGTCGGCGAGGTAGCGGGTCTGGGTGCCGTTGCCGCAGCCGAGGTCCAGCAGTGGCAGCGCGGGATCGGCCAGGTACGGCTCGAACAGGGCGAGATGCGGCCCCACGGTCAGGACCGGTTCCGCGTCCCAGAACACCGCCCCGGGTTCGGCGGACGCCTCACGCCAGAACCCCTCCCACGCCTCCCGGTACCGACTCGTCACGCTCATGGCCCACTCCCCAGGGTGCGAACGAATCCCGCCATACGACGGGCGAGTACGGTGTATCGCGCCCCGGCCCCGGCCACAAGGACGCGGCACGTACCTTCACGAACCGTTCGACCCGGGGCGTTCAGCGACGCGGCAGCGTCAGCTCGAACCACACCGTCTTGCCGGCCTTGGTCCGGCTGGTCCCCCACTCGCGCGACAGCGTGCTGACGACGCGCAGGCCGCGTCCGGCCTCGTCGAGCGGGCCCGTGTCGAGCAGTGTGGGCAGCTCGTGGTCGTCGTCGTCCACCTCGCACAGCAGGGTGTCGCCGCGGACCAGGCGCAGTTGGACGGGCCGGCCGTGGGAGTGCCGTACGGCGTTGGTGACGAGTTCGCCGGCCATCAGCTCGGCGGGCGCGACGAGCTTCGCCAGGCCCCATTCGTGCAGTTGCTCGCGGACGGCCGCACGGGCCCGGCTCACCTCGGCCACGTCGAGGGCGAGGCGCCATTCGGCCACGTCGTCCGGCTCGATGCCGCCCAGGCGGGCCATCAGCAGCGCCACGTCGTCCTTGCGGCCGCCCCGCCCCGCTTCGGCACCTGTCGCAGCGAGCGCCCGGATGATGGTGTCGCAGGCGTCGTCCATGGACGCGGCCGGGTGCGCGGCCGACTCGCACAGCGCCGCGAGGCCCACCCCGATGTCCTCGCCGCGCACCTCGACCAGCCCGTCGGTGCACATCACCAGCCGGTCGCCGGGCTCCACGCGCACGCGGACCGCCTCGAACGGCACTCCCCCCACGCCGATGGGCGCGCCCGTGGGCAGGTCCAGCAGTTCGCCGCGGCCGTCGCCGGCCCGGACCAGGACGGGCGGGATGTGCCCGGCGTTGGCGAGGTGGAGCTCGCTCGCGATCGGGTCGTAGACGGCGTAGAGGCAGGTCGCCAGGTAGGTGTCGCCGAGGCGCTGGGCGAGGTCGTCGAGGTTGCGCAGCAGCTGGGCGGGCGGCAGGTCGAGCCCGGCCATGGTCTGCACCGCCGTGCGCAACTGGCCCATCATCGCGGCCGAGTTGAGGCCGTGTCCCATGACGTCGCCGACGACGAACGCCGTGCGCCCGCCGTGCAGTTTCACCGCGTCGAACCAGTCGCCGCCGACCCGTCCGAGCAGCGTGCCCGGCAGGTAGCGGGTGGCGATGTCGCAGCCCGCCATGCGGGGCGGGATGTGCGGCAGCATGCTGTCCTGGAGCGTCTCGGCGACGTTCTCCTGGAAGGTGTACATGCGCGCGTTGTCGAGCACGAGACCCGCGCGGGCGGCGAGTTCGGCGCCGGTGACACGGTCCATGTCGTTGAAGACGGGCCGAGCGGGGTGGCGCAGCAGGATCATGAAGCCGAGGACGACGTTGCGTGCCTTCAGGGGGACGACGAGCATCGAGCGGCCGGTGATGAGCGGCCGGATGTCGCGCTTTTCGAACTGCGCGGCGATGGCGTGCCCCATCTCCTCGCTGATGCGCGGCACGAGGACGGGTTCGCCGCTGGTCATGCACTGGAAGAACGGCGTGTGCGCCGGGAACGGCATGGCCTCGCCGACGGGGACGACGTCGTCCCAGCGGCCGGGTTCGTCGGTGTGCTCGACGGCGACCCGGTGCCACATCGTGGTCGTGTCGGGCACACCGTCCTCGAACCCCTCGCCGGCGACGACCTGTTCACGCAGATACGTCCCGGCGACATCGGTGAAGCGGGGTACGACGGCCCTGCTGACCTCGATGATCGTGCGGGACAGGTCGAGGGAGGTGCCGATGCGGCCGCTGACCTCGTTGAGGAACTCCAGGCGCTCACGGACGGCGGCGTACTCGAGGTCCTCGCCCTCGTCCCGCAGCTCCTCCGGCACGGGCTCACCGGCGGCCCGGGCCCGCGCGGCCCGTTCGCGGCGCGCCTTGCGCTCGGCACGCCGGGCAACGCCCCAGTCGGGGGTGACGGGAACCCGGTCGTTCTGGCTGAACTCCAGGACGGGGTAGCCGAGTTCGAGGACCTGCCCGACGATCCGGGCGCTCTCCCCGACACTCATGCTGGGCAGGATCTCGGGGAGCCGGCGGGCGAGGTCCTCCGACCCGGGGAAGTCGGTGTGCAGCGCGAAGCCGGGCGCGATCCGCTCGAACGCCCCGTCGCCCGCACGCAGGGCTCCGGCGTCGGCGGCCAGCACGAGCAGCCGCTCGGGCCCGGCACCCACCAGCGGGTAGGCCCACCACAGGACGTCGACCCGGCCGTCCCCGGGCGCGGTGAGCCGGGCGCGGCCCGCCGCAGGGTAGGACAGCCCTCCGTCGAGGGAGGCTCCGAGGTCGGGGCCGGGGCCGTCGCAGGCGGCGTACGAGGTGGTGTCCCGTTCTTCGGGCAGGGCGCCCGAGACGGGGAGCAGGTCGAGAGCGGTGCGGCCGATCGCCTCTTCCTTGGGGGTGCCGAACAGCCGCCGTGCGCCGCGGCTCCAGTGGGACACGAGGCCGTCGCGGTCGACTACGACGACGGCCAGGGGGACGCGGCCGGGCTCGGCGCTTTCCGTCACCGTGCCCTGCTCAGCCCTGTCGGTGCCATGGTCCATGGCCCAGGCCCTCTCTCCCCACGGACGCAAGATCTGTGCCGGCGTCACCACCGTACGGCGCCCGCCGGTGGCGATGTGAGGCAATGCGGGAATTGCCCGCGCGGGGTACGCACCGGCGTACGACCCCGCGCGCCGCGGCCCGTCAGTCCTCGTGGCCCAGTTGGAGATCCCGCTCGGTGCGGCCCCCTCCGGCGACCTGGAGCACGGTGGCGACGGGCGGGTAACCGGCGGCGATGACGGTGTACTCGCCGGAGGACAGGTCGACGAAGCGGAACGTGCCGTCGGCGCCGGTGGTGAGGGTGTCGACGACGTTGCCGCCCACGTCGAGCAGCGTCACGCGCGCGTCCTCCACGGGCCGCCCGCCGCCCGCCCGGACGGTGCCGCGCAGCACGGCGCCGCCGGCCAGTTCGATGTCCCGGCGGGTCTCGCGGGCGGCCTGGACGGTGACGGGGAGCGCGGCCGGGCGGAAGGCGGGCGCACTGGCGGCGAGGGTGTACTCGCCGGCGACGAGTTCGGTGATGACGTAGCCGCCCTCCCGGCCGCTGCGGGTGGTGGCCACGACCTCGCCGTGCACGTTGGTGAGCGTGACGGTGGCGTCCCGTACCGGCGTGCCGTCGGCGGTGACCACGGTGCCGATCAGGTTCCCGGCGCCGCCGAGGACGATGTCGAGCTCGACGGGACGTTCGCCGACGGTCACGGAGACCGCCTGCGGCTGGTGGCCGCCGGCCGCGGCGATCAGCACGTACGAGCCCGGGCCCGGGGTGGCCAGCGCGTAGCGCCCGTCCTCGCCGCTCGCGCCACGCCCGGTCTGCTGCCCGGTGACGTCGATGAGCGTGAGCGCCGCGCGGGGCACGACGGTCCCGTCGTGGTGCTGCACCGAGCCGCACACCGGCACGCCGGCGGCGTACGCGGCGCGGGCCTGCGGGACCGGGGCTTTCCCCGGCGCCGTGTCCGGGTCGGTGACGGAGGCGTTGTGGGACACCAGGGGTTTCTCCTTGAGGAAGAAGGCGATGACCAGTCCGAGGACGAGCACCGGCACCAGGTAGAGGAAGATCCGCGGCATGGCGTCGGCGTACGCCCGGATGTAGCCGTCGCGCAGGGCCGGGGGCAGTGCGTGCACGAGCTGCGGGGTGATGGACTCGGGGTCCGGCAGCCCGGTGCCCGCGCGCGCGGGCAGGCGCTCGGCGAGGGCATGGCTGAGCCGGTCGGCGAAGAGGGTGCCGAAGACGGCGGCTCCGATGCTGCCGCCGATCTGCCGGAAGTAGTTGTTGGCGCTGGTGGCGGTGCCGAGGTCGGCGGGGCGTACGGAGTTCTGCACGGCGAGGATCAGCACCGGCATCACCATGCCCATACCGGCGCCGAGGACGGCCATCCAGATGCTGTAGTGCAGCCGGGGCGTCCCGGCCTCCAGGCGGGACAGCAGCCACATGCCGGCGACGGAGAGGGCGCCGCCGAGGATCGGGTAGGCCTTGTAGCGGCCGGTGTGGCTGATGAGATGGCCTGCGATGATCGAGGCGCCGACGATGCCGGCCATCATCGGCAGCATGAGCAGGCCCGACTCGGTGGCGGAGGCCCCGTCGACCATCTGCAGGTACGTCGGCAGATAGCTGGCGGCGCCGAACAGGCCCACCCCCACCACCAGGCCGACCAGACCGGTGACGTTGAAGACGGAGTCTCTGAACAGCCGCAGCGGGATGAGGGGTTCGGCGGCGAAGTGCTCGGTGACGAGGAAGAGGACGGTGGCCGCCGCCGCTCCGGCCGCCAGGCCGAGGATCGTGCGCGAGTCCCAGGCGTACTCGGTGCCGCCCCAACTGGTCAGCAGGACCAGGCAGGTGGAGGCAGCGGTCAGCAGCAGCGCGCCGAGGATGTCGAGCCGGGCCCTGACGGCGGGCTTGGGCAACTTCAGCGTGACGGCGACGACGGCCAGGGTGACCAGGCCGAAGGGGACGTTGACGTAGAAGCACCAGCGCCAGGAGAGGTGGTCTGTGAAGTAGCCGCCGAGCAGCGGTCCGGCCACGGAGGCCAGACCGAAGGCGGCGCCGATCAGGCCCATGTAGCGGGCGCGCCGCCGGGGCGGCACGATGTCCGCGATGATCGCCTGGACGCCGATCATGAGGCCGCCCGCGCCGGCGCCCTGCAGGGCGCGGAAGGCGATCAGCTGATCCATGGTCTGCGCCCGGCCCGCGAGCGCGGAGCCGACGACGAAGACGGCGATCGCGAACTGGAAGACACCCTTGCGGCCGAGGATGTCGCCGAGCTTGCCGTAGATCGGCAGTCCGACGGTGGCCGTGAGCAGGTAGGCGGTGATGGCCCACGACATCCGGTCCAGGCCGTGCAGTTCACCGACGATCTTCGGGAGCGCGGTGGCGACGATCATCTGCTCCAGGGCGGCCAGGAGCAGGGCCAGCATGAGAGCGAAGAAGACCAGCCGCACCCGGCGCGGACTCGGACCGGTGTCCGGATCCGGCGGTGGTGCGGGGGTGTCGGGAGGCGCCACCGCCGGTTCGTCCTGCGCCAGAGTGATCCCGCCCACTCACCGCTCCCCTCGTCGCGCTGCCGCACAATTCCCGCGTAAAAGCGACAACTACGAGCAAGCACGACGAGTTACGGCACAGGAGCGAGCCGTGCGGAGATCACTCGAACCGGTGAGGGGCGCAACACCCCCTGCGGGTTTGAGCCTTGGGACGGGCTATTTCTCGACCTCGGCGGCGAGCCTGGCGAGGATCGCGTCGTAGATCCGGCCGAGGCCCTTGGGCGCGAAGGTCTTCTCGAAGAAGCCGCCGATGCCGCCGGCGCCGGTCCAGGTGGTGGTCACGACGACCCGGGACTTGCCCTCACCGGCCGGGGTGACCCTCCAGGTGGTGACCATGGAGGAGTTGCGGTCCTTCTCGACCAGCTCACCGTCGGTGGGCTCGCTGACTTCCAGGAGGCAGTCGCGCACGCGCTTGCTGGTGGCCTGGAGCTTCCAGTGGACGAGGGTGCCCTCGCCGTCGCCGCCCTCCCGCACCTCGTATTCGCTGAACTGCTCGGGCAGCAGCTTCGCGCGCGTACCGCTGTAGTCGGCGAGGGCGTCGAACACCGTCTCCGCGTCCGCCGCGACGATCCGCTCCGTAGTGGCCTCGACCTGCGCCATCGCATTCCTCCAGGACATGGTTGCTCGGGGGTCGGGGCAAGCCAACCACCCCGCTGCCCGGCCCCCCAAATCGGGGTGGCGCAATCCGGTCGAACGCGTTCGGAAAACACCCTCGCACGATCAAGGGAACATGTGTTCTATTCTGTGGTCAGAGCTACCGAGGAGGCGTCATGCGCTGGGAGAACCTCACAGTGGACTCCGAACACAGCCGGGCCGATGCCGCGCTGTTCGGCGCGGACGCGGTCACGACCCGCACGTTCGACACGCCGGAGTTCCGCGGAATCACGTTCCACGAGATCCGGGCCCGGTCGATCATCAACCGGGTTCCGGCGGTCTCGCGCATGTCGTTCCAGTGGACGGTCAACCCCTATCGAGGCTGCTCGCACGCGTGCGTGTACTGCTTCGCGCGCAAGACGCACAGCTACCTGGACCTCGACACGGGCCTCGGCTTCGACAGCCAGATCGTGGTGAAGACCAACGCGCCGGAGCTGCTGCGCCGGCAGCTCGGCTCGCGCCGCTGGCAGGGCGAGCACATCGCCATGGGCACGAACGTCGACTGCTACCAGCGCGCCGAGGGCCGCTACCGCCTGATGCCGGGCATCATCGCGGCGCTGCGCGACCACGCGAACCCCTTCTCGATCCTCACCAAGGGCACGCTCATCCTGCGCGACCTGGAGCTGATCAAGCAGGCGGCACAGGTCACCGATGTCGGCATCTCCGTGTCGGTCGGCTTCACCGACGAGGAGCTCTGGCGCACCGTCGAGCCGGGCACACCCGCGCCGGAGCGGCGCCTGGAGGTCGTGCGGACCTTCGGCGAGCACGGCATCGGCTGCGGAGTGCTGATGGCGCCGGTGATCCCGTTCCTGAGTGACAAGCCCACTCAACTCCGCGCCACCGTACGGGAGATCGCGGCCTGTGGTGCCACGTCCGTGACACCGCTGGTACTGCATCTGCGGCCCGGCGCCCGCGAGTGGTTCATGACCTGGCTGGGGCAGCACCATCCGTACCTGGTGACCCGGTACGAGCGGTTGTACGCGGAGGGCTCCTACGCCCCGAAGTGGTACCAGCGCCGGATCACCCGTCAGGTGCACCAACTGGCCGAGGAGTACGGCATCGGACCCACGCGCGCGGGGACGCCGCGGCGGATCCGGCCCGCGGAGCCGGTGGAGAAGCCCCCGGCATCCGGGCAGATGTCCGGGCCGACCCAACTTTCGCTCATATAGGAGCATACGAGCGCATCCGAAGATCCAATTGGGTCATGAGTTTGACAGCATGAGTTCTTCCGGGACCGGTTTCCGGGACGATGCGGCGAGGACGGCGACCCTCGCGGTCCTTCATCCCGCCGTCCTGGGAGGACTCCATGAGAAAACGCGCAGCCGCGCTGTGCGGCGCCGCCGTCGTCATGGCCGGGGCCTTCACGGCCGTTCCCGCCGAGGCGAGCGCACCCGGCACCGCTGACACCGAGCGGACCGCGCAGCTCACCTGGAAGAGCTGTGCCACCGAGGACCACCCGACGCTGCAGTGCGCGTCCCTGAAGGTGCCGCTCGACCACCGCAGGCCGCACGGCGAGAAGATCACCCTCGCCTTGTCCCGCGTCCCGCACACCGCCAGGACCTACCAGGGCCCGCTGCTGGTGAACCCCGGCGGTCCCGGCGGCAGCGGTCTGACGCTCGCCGGGTTCGTCGCGTCCTCGCTGCCCGCGAAGGTCGCGGCCCAGTACGACGTCATCGGCTTCGACCCACGCGGTGTGGGGGCGAGCAAGCCCGCCCTGGACTGCAAGCCGGGCCACTTCGCCCCGGTCCGCCCGGACTCCCTGCCGACGTCGCCCGCGACCGAAAAGGCCAACCTCGACCGGGCCAGGTCCTTCGCCGCCGCCTGCGGCAGGAAGTACGGGCACCTCCTGCCGTACATCAACACCACCAGCGCCGTGCGCGACATGGACGCCATCCGGCAGGCCCTGGGCGCGAAGAAGATCAACTACTTCGGCTACTCGTACGGCACCTACCTGGGCGCGGTCTACGCCAAGCTCTTCCCGGAGCGGGTCCGGCGCCTGGTCCTGGACTCGGTCGTCGACCCGACCGACGTCTGGTACGACGCCAACCTCAACCAGGACGTGGCCTTCAACGACCGCCACCGCGCTTTCCTGGCCTGGGTCGCCAAGCACGACGCCGCGTACGGACTGGGCACCGATCCGGAGAGGATCGAGGCCAAGTGGTACGCGATGCGCGCGGCCCTCGCGAAGAAGCCGGCGGGCGGCACGGTGGGCGGCACGGAGCTGGAGGACACCTTCCTCCCGGGCGGCTACTACAACGGCTACTGGCCGGGCCTGGCGGAGGCGTTCGCGGCGTACGTGAACGACAAGGACCCCGAGCCGCTGGTCGAGGCGTACGAGAACTTCGGCGCGGTCGACGCCTCCGGCGACAACGGCTACAGCGTCTACACCTCCGTACAGTGCCGGGACGCCGACTGGCCGCGCGACTGGCGGCAATGGCGCAAGGACAACTGGGCGGTGTACGAGAAGGCGCCCTTCATGACCTGGAACAACGCCTGGTACAACGCGCCGTGCGCGTTCTGGCCGACGGACTCGCTGCGTCCGGTGAACGTGGCCAACGGCAAGCTGCCGCCGGCCCTGCTGTTCCAGGCGACCGGCGACGCGGCCACTCCGTACGAGGGCGCTGTCACCGTCCACCACCTGCTGGCCCGTTCCAGCCTGATCGTCGAGGAGGGCGGCGGCAATCACGGCGTCACGCTGAGCGGCAACGCCTGCCTGGACAAGCACCTGGCGGCCTACCTGACGGACGGCACCGTGCCGCGCCGTTACGGCGAGGCGGACGCGGTGTGCGAGGCGCTGCCCGACCCGAAGCCCGCGGCGACGACCTCGAAGGCGGCGTCGGCCTCCTCGAACGGCTCGGCGCTGCACGGCCTGCTCGGCTTCCGTCACTGAGCGGCTGACGATCCGTCGGGGGCGGGCGTTGTCAGTGTCATGCGCCACCATGGACCCATGAATGAGCTGACGAGGATCTCCGCCCCCGACGGCGAGGCCGCGCCGGCAGCGCGGGCCCGCCAGGTCTCGGCTGTGGCGCCATGAGGAGCCTTCGGATACGGGAGATGGCGCTCGCCGACTGCGACCGTGTCGCTCAGATCCGCGTCGGCGGCTGGCGCAGCGCCTACCAGGGCCTGATCCCGCAGTCGTATCTGGACGGGCTCAGCGTCGAGGAGGACGCCGAGCGCCGTCGTACGCACCTCTCGCAGGGCGACGTCAGTGTGGTGAACCTGGTCGCCGAGGTCACCGGCGGCGAGCTGGTCGGCTGGGCCTGCCACGGCCCGCATCGGCAGGGTGAAGTCCGCACCGGAGAGGCCGAGTTGTACGCCATCTACGTGCACCCGGATCACGTGGGGCAGGGCGTGGGGCAGGCGCTGCTCACGGAGTCGGTCGCGCGCTGCACCGCCGCGGGCCACGGCCGTCTTCTCCTGTGGGTGCTCAAGGAGAACGACCGGGCCCGCCGCTTCTACGAACGGGCCGGCTTCCGGGCGGACGGCGCCGAGGAGCTCTTCGACGTGGAGGGGGTCACAGTCCCCGAGATGCGGTACGCCAGGGCACTCCCCCGCTGACGTCACCCGCGCTTCGGGATCCGCCCCAGCGCCCGCACCGCCGCCTCGGCCAGCGCCGGATGCGCGAGGGCCTCGTTCAGGACGGGTCTGGCCCGGGCGTCGCCCAGCGCGCCGAGCCCGTCCACGCAGGCGAGGGCCACGCGGCGGTACGGATCGTGCGGGCGCAGGCGACGCTGGAGCGTGGTGATCAGCGCGGGCACCGCTTCCGGGGCGCGCAGCTCGACCAGCAGGCGCACCGGGTGCAGCGCGTAGGCGACGCGCAGCTCGTTGGTGGCGAGGGCGGCGGCCGCCCGGGCGGTACGGGGGTCCCCCAGCCGGGCGAGGGCATGGGCGGCGGAGGCGCAGCGCGGGGGGTCACGGTGGTTGAGCAGCAGCACCAGGGCCTCGAAGGCTCGCCGGTCCCCCGCGAGCCCCAGCCGGAACGCGGCCAGCTCCCTCGCCCACAGGTGCTGCCCGGGTTCGGTCAGCACCGCCGCCAGGGCGTCGAGGTCGTCGGTCGCCACGAGCCGCTCGAACGCGGGCGACGCCCCCGACTCCTGCCGTAAGCGCTCCGTGAGTGATCGCAACTCTTCGTCCATGCCTCAGAGGTTAGGGGCGGTGCGAGCCGCGCGGGACGTACATCACAAACCCGGGGCTGGCGCGCTCGTTACCCGCCGGTTAAGCTCAGACGAGCGAGTTACCCACTCGTATTTCCTCGCGGCGGTCTGGTGACGCGGCCGGCGCGAGAGCAGTCGGTTCGGTGCCTCAGGTACCGCAGTACGGCTCGGCCCCGGGACAGGGCCGGCCGGAACCGCCGTTCACCCCGGGCGTGTGCACGCCCGCAGAGCGGCACCGGGCGTGTGCGCTTCGCAGCCCGGCCAGCACCCGCACTTCCTCACGCACCCGGTTGCGCCCGTGGTCCGGCTTCTGCCGGGCCGCCTCCGGCGCACCCGGAGCGCGTTCCCCGTCGTCACCCTCATCCTGGAGTCCCGCGATGGCCACTCCCCTTTCCGACCCGTCCCAGTCCCCGGTGCAGACCGTCGCCGTCGTCGGCCTCGGCACGATGGGCACCGGCATCGCCGAGGTCCTCGCCAAGGCCGGCCGCACGGTCGTCGGCATCGACATCAGCGAGGCCCAGGCCGCGAAGTGCGTCGCCGCCCTGGAGGCCTCCACCGCCCGCGGCGTCGAGCGCGGCCGGCTGACCGAGCAGCAGCGCGCCGAGATCCTCGGCCGTGTCCGCACCTCCGCCGACCTGCGCACCGCGGCCGACGCCGACCTGGTCATCGAGGTGGCCCCGGAGTCGTACGAGGTCAAGCAGCAGATCTTCCGTGAGCTGGACGGGATCGTGCGTCCCGAGACGATCCTGGCGACCGGCACCAACGCCCTGTCCGTGACCCGGCTGGCGGCCGACTCGTCCCGTCCCGAGCGGGTGCTGGGCCTGCACTTCTTCAACCCGGCCCCCGCGATGCGGCTGGTGGAGGTCGTCTCCTCAGTGCTGACCGCGCCGGCGGCCGTCACGGCGGTCACGAACCTCGCGCTCGACCTGGGCAAGGAGCCCGTCGCGGTGGGCGACCGCCCCGGATTCGTCGCGGACGGCCTGCTGTTCGGCTACCTCAACCAGGCGGCCGCCATGTACGAGGCGAAGTACGCCTCCCGCGAGGACATCGACGCCGCGATGCGGCTGGGCTGCGGGCTGCCCATGGGCCCGCTGGCGCTGCTCGACCTGATCGGCGTCGACACCGCGCGCACGGTCCTGGAGGCCATGTACGCCGCCTCCCGCGACCGGCTGCACGCCCCGGCCCCGATCCTCAAGCAGCTGAGCGAGGCGGGCCTGACCGGCCGCAAGGCGGGACGTGGCTTCTACACGTACGAGGCGCCGGGCAGCCCGGTCGTCGTGCGGGACGCGCTGACCCCGCTGGAGGGCGGCGACCTGGTTCCGGGCCGGGAGGTCCGCTCGGTCGGCGTCGCGGGCTCGGGCACCATGGCCTCCGGCATCGCCGAGGTCTTCGCCAAGGCCGGGTACGAGGTGGTCCTGGCCGCCCGCAGCCCGGAGAAGGCGCAGACCGCGAAGGCCCGCATCGGCAAGTCCCTGGCCCGCTCGGTCGACAAGGGCCGCATGACCGCGGAGGCCGCCGCCGAGACCCTGGACCGCATCACCGCCACGGGCACCTACGACGACTTCGCGGACGTCGACCTGGCCGTGGAGGCGGTCGCCGAGGACCTGGAGGTCAAGCGGCAGCTGTTCGCGGCCCTGGACAAGGTCTGCAAGCCGGGCGCGATCCTGGCCACCACGACCTCGTCGCTGCCGGTCGTCGCCTGCGCCCGGGCCACCTCGCGCCCGCAGGACGTGATCGGCATGCACTTCTTCAACCCGGCGCCCGCCATGAAGCTGGTCGAGGTCGTCCGTACGGTGCTGACCGCCGACGACGTCCACGCGACGGTCCGCGAGGTGTGTGGCCGGATCAGGAAGCACCCGGTGGACTGCGGTGACCGCGCGGGCTTCATCGTGAACGCGCTGCTGTTCCCCTACCTGAACAACGCGATCAAGATGGTGGAGGAGCACTACGCGACGCTCGACGACATCGACGCGGCGATGAAGCTGGGCGGCGGCTACCCGATGGGCCCGTTCGAGCTGCTGGACGTCGTCGGGCTGGACGTCTCACTCGCCATCGAGAAGGTCCTGCACCGCGAGTTCCGCGACCCGGGGCTCGCTCCGGCACCGCTGCTGGAGCACCTGGTGGCCGCGGGCTGCCTCGGCCGCAAGACCGGCCGTGGCTTCCGCGAATATGCCAAGCGCTGAGCGTTCCGGCGACTGGTTCCGGTCCGGCGCGGAGTGGGGCGGCCTGCTCGGCCCGGACCGGTTCCACCCGGCCGACCGGCCCGCCCCTCCCCCGCCCCGCAGCGCCGGAGGAGAACCAGGTCACGCGCAGCGAGCTGCGCACATGCAGTACGTTCAGGGCATGCCCCAGCCCGCCAAGTCCTCACGTACACCAGCTGCGACCGACGCGCCGGAGAGTGCCGCCGGCTCTCGCGCCGCCGCCCAGCGGCTCAAGATGCGCCGGGAACTGGCGGCCGCCGCGATGGAGCTGTTCGCGACCAAGGGGTACGAGGCGACCACCGTCGACGAGATCGCGGCCCAGGCCGGGGTCGCCCGCCGCACCTTCTTCCGCCACTTCCGCTCCAAGGAAGAGGCGATCTTCCCCGACCACGACGACACCCTGATCCGCGCCGAGGCGGTGCTCAACGCCGCGCCCGCGCACGAGCATCCGCTCGACACGGTGTGCCGTGGCATCAAGGAAGTCATGAGGATGTACGCGGCCCGGCCGGAGATCTCGGTCGCCCGCTACAAGCTGACGCGTGAAGTGCCCACCCTGCGCGAGGCGGAGATCGCGTCGGTGGCCCGCTACGAGCGCCTCTTCACCCGCTATCTCCTCGGCCACTTCGACGAGCGCGCGCACGCCGACGACGCCAACGACGATCCGCTGCTGGCGGAGGTCGCCGCGTCCGCCGTCGTCACGGCCCACAACCACGTGCTGCGGCGCTGGCTGCGGGCGGGCGCCCAGGGGGATGTGGAGGCGCAGCTGGACCACGCCTTCGCGATCGTGCGCAAGACCTTCGGGTCGGGCATCGGGGCCGGGCGCTCCACGGAACCGCAGCCGGCCGCGGCCACGGCCTCGGCGCAGGGCGAGGTGCTGGTGACCGTCGCCCGCACCGACGCCCCGCTGGATGAGGTCATGCGGACGATCGAGCAGGCACTCAAGGAGCGCTGAGCCCTCTTTCACCCGTGTGATGACGGCCACCCCGCGGGGTGGCCGTTTTGGCATGTCAGGGGCCGTTTTGCAGGCCCTCGGAGAGCCCGTTCGATCGATCATCGCTCATTTGTTACGTAAAGATTTCATCTGAGGTCAATTTCTGGCACTCAGTGCCTTGCGGGGTGACACGCGGTGTCATACGTTGAAGAGGTCCGGGCGACGTCCCAGCAAGCTCACCCGCCTGCTCGCCCAGGGCGCCTGCGTCACAGGCAACCTCCCGCGCCACCCAGCGCTGCCGAACAGCACCACCGCCGAACCGACGGCACACCCTCAACCCTCAGCAGCACCGACGTAACCATCGGCGCCCCTCCCTCAGGGCGCTCACCGCCGGAGGCAACACCGTGACCGTTAAGGACATCCTGGCCGCGATCCAGTCGCCCGACTCCACGTCGGAGGACTTCGCCGCCCTCCCGCTCCCCGAGTCGTACCGCGCGATCACCGTGCACAAGGACGAGACGGAGATGTTCGCGGGCCTCGAGACCCGCGACAAGGACCCCCGCAAGTCGATCCACCTGGACGAGGTGCCCCTGCCCGAGCTCGGCCCGGGTGAGGCCCTGGTGGCCGTCATGGCCTCGTCGGTCAACTACAACTCGGTGTGGACGTCGATCTTCGAGCCGCTGTCGACCTTCGGCTTCCTGGAGCGCTACGGCCGCACCAACGAGCTGGCCAAGCGCCACGACCTGCCGTACCACATCATCGGCTCCGACCTCGCGGGCGTCGTCCTGCGCACCGGCCCGGGCGTCAACGCCTGGCGCCCCGGTGACGAGGTCGTCGCGCACTGTCTGTCCGTCGAGCTGGAGTCCTCGGACGGTCACAACGACACGATGCTCGACCCCGAGCAGCGCATCTGGGGCTTCGAGACCAACTTCGGCGGTCTCGCCGAGATCGCACTGGTCAAGTCCAACCAGCTGATGCCGAAGCCCGACCACCTGTCGTGGGAGGAGGCCGCCGCCCCCGGGCTGGTCAACTCCACCGCCTACCGGCAGCTGGTCTCCCGCAACGGCGCCGGCATGAAGCAGGGCGACAACGTGCTCATCTGGGGCGCGAGCGGCGGACTCGGCTCGTACGCCACCCAGTTCGCGCTGGCCGGCGGCGCCAACCCGATCTGTGTCGTCTCCAGCGACCAGAAGGCGGACATCTGCCGCTCGATGGGCGCCGAGGCGATCATCGACCGCAGCGCCGAGGGCTACAAGTTCTGGAAGGACGAGAACACCCAGGACCCGAAGGAGTGGAAGCGCTTCGGCAAGCGCATCCGCGAGCTCACCGGCGGGGAGGACATCGACATCGTCTTCGAGCACCCCGGCCGGGAGACCTTCGGCGCGAGCGTCTTCGTCACCCGCAAGGGAGGCACCATCACCACCTGCGCCTCGACCTCGGGCTACATGCACGAGTACGACAACCGCTACCTGTGGATGTCGCTGAAGCGGATCATCGGCTCGCACTTCGCCAACTACCGCGAGGCCTGGGAGGCCAACCGGCTCATCGCGAAGGGCAAGATCCACCCGACGCTGTCCAAGGTGTACTCGCTTCAGGACACCGGCCAGGCCGCCTTCGACGTGCACCGCAACCTCCACCAGGGCAAGGTCGGCGTGCTGTGCATGGCCCCCGAGGAGGGCCTCGGCGTGCGCGACCAGGACAAGCGCGCCCAGCACATCGACGCCATCAACCGCTTCCGGAACATCTGAGGTCACAGATGACTGAGCGTCAGCCCGCCGAGGACAAGCGGGAGAAGGACCGGCCGTGGCTCATGCGCACGTACGCCGGTCACTCCACGGCCGAGGCGTCCAACGAGCTGTACCGGCGCAACCTCGCCAAGGGCCAGACGGGCCTGTCGGTGGCGTTCGACCTGCCCACGCAGACCGGCTACGACTCCGACCACATCCTCGCCCGCGGCGAGGTCGGCCGGGTCGGCGTGCCGATCGCGCACGTCGGTGACATGCGCCGGCTGTTCCAGGACATCCCCCTGGAGCAGATGAACACCTCGATGACGATCAACGCCACCGCCATGTGGCTGCTGGCGCTCTACCAGGTCGTCGCCGAGGAGCAGGGCGCGGACATCACCAAGCTCCAGGGCACGACCCAGAACGACATCGTCAAGGAGTACCTGTCCCGCGGGACGCACGTCTTCCCGCCGGGGCCGAGCCTGCGCCTGACGACGGACATGATCGCGTACACGGTCTCCCACATCCCGAAGTGGAACCCGATCAACATCTGCAGCTACCACCTGCAGGAGGCGGGCGCCACGCCGGTCCAGGAGATCGCGTACGCGATGTCCACCGCCATCGCCGTCCTCGACGCCGTGCGCGACTCCGGCCAGGTGCCGCAGGAACGCATGGGCGATGTCGTGGCCCGCATCTCCTTCTTCGTGAACGCGGGCGTCCGCTTCGTCGAGGAGATGTGCAAGATGCGGGCTTTCAACCGCATCTGGGACCGCGTCACCCGTGAGCGGTACGGCATCGAGAACCCCAAGCAGCGCCGCTTCCGCTACGGCGTCCAGGTCAACTCCCTGGGCCTGACGGAGGCGCAGCCGGAGAACAACGTCCAGCGGATCGTCCTGGAGATGCTGGCCGTCACCCTCTCCAAGGACGCCCGCGCGCGTGCCGTGCAGCTGCCCGCCTGGAACGAGGCGCTCGGCCTGCCCCGGCCCTGGGACCAGCAGTGGTCGCTGCGCATCCAGCAGGTGCTGGCGTACGAGAGCGATCTGCTGGAGTACGAGGACATCTTCGAGGGCTCGAAGGTCATCGAGGCGAAGGTGGACCAGCTGGTCGAGGAGGCGTTCGCCGAGATCGACCGCATCCAGGAGATGGGCGGCGCGATGGCGGCCGTCGAGTCCGGCTACCTCAAGTCGCAGCTGGTCGCCTCGCACGCCGAGCGCCGGGGCCGGATCGAGTCCGGCCAGGAGAAGATCATCGGCGTCAACATCTTCGAGGGCACCGAGCCGAACCCGCTCACCGCCGACCTGGACACCGCGATCCAGACGGTGGACCCGGCGGTCGAGGCCCGGGTCGTCGCCTCGCTCCAGCAGTGGCGCGACAGCCGCTACCAGCCTCCCTTCAACCACCCGCGGCCCTGCAAGGCCCTGGAGCGGCTGAAGGAGGCCGCACGCGGCACCGGGAACCTCATGGAGGCCACCCTGGAGTGCGCCCGCGCCGGTGCGACGACCGGCGAGTGGGCCGGGGCCCTGCGCGAGGTGTTCGGAGAGTTCCGGGCCCCTACCGGTGTCTCCTCGGCGCCGGTGGCCGTCCCCGTCGAGGAGGGCAGCACGCTGGCCCTGGTCCGCCGCAAGGTGGATCTCACGGCAAAGGACCTGGGCGTGGGCAAGCTGCGCTTCCTGGTCGGAAAGCCGGGCCTGGACGGACACTCCAACGGCGCCGAGCAGATCGCCGTGCGCGCGCGGGACGCCGGCTTCGAGGTGGTCTACCAGGGCATCCGGCTGACGCCCGAGCAGATCGTGGACGCGGCCGTCGCCGAGGACGTGCACGCGGTCGGCCTGTCCATCCTGTCCGGCTCGCACGCCCAGCTCGTGCCGGACGTGCTCGAACGGCTGCGTGTGGCGGGTGCCACAGACATCCCGGTGATCGCCGGTGGCATCATCCCGAACGGTGATGCCGAGCAGCTCAGGGCAGCCGGAGTGGCCGCGGTCTTCACCCCGAAGGACTTCGACATCACCGGAATCATCGGCCGCATCGTCGACGAGATCCGGAAAGCGAACAAGCTCGACCCCCTGGAGGTCCCCGCATGACCGTCAACCGTCTCCGCCCGCGGCGTTCCTGCCTGGCCGTACCGGGCAGCAACCCCCGCTTCCTGGAGAAGGCGCAGGGCCTCCCGGCGGACCAGGTCTTCCTCGACCTGGAGGACGCGTGCGCCCCGCTGGCCAAGCCCGAGGCGCGGCACACCATCGTCAAGTTCCTCAACGAGGGCGACTGGACGGGCAAGACGCGGGTCGTGCGCGTCAACGACTGGACGACCGAGTGGACGTACCGCGACGTCGTCACGGTCGTCGAGGGCGCCGGCCCGAACCTCGACTGCATCATGCTGCCGAAGGTGCAGACGGCCCAGCAGATCGTCGCCCTCGACCTGCTGCTGACCCAGATCGAGAAGACGATGGGCTTCGAGGTCGGCAAGATCGGCATCGAGGCGCAGATCGAGAACGCGCAGGGCCTGAACAACGTCAACGAGATCGCGCAGGCCTCGCCGCGTGTCGAGACGATCATCTTCGGCCCGGCCGACTTCATGGCGTCGATCAACATGAAGTCGCTGGTCGTGGGCGAGCAGCCGCCCGGCTACCCGGCGGACGCCTACCACTACATCCTGATGAAGATCCTGATGGCCGCCCGCGCCAACAACCTCCAGGCGATCGACGGCCCCTACCTCCAGATCCGCAACATCGACGGCTACCGCGAGGTCGCCCAGCGCGCCGCCGCGCTCGGCTTCGACGGCAAGTGGGTGCTGCACCCGGGCCAGGTCGAGGCGTCCAACGAGATCTTCTCGCCGTCGCAGGAGGACTACGACCACGCCGAGCTGATCCTGGACGCGTACGACTACTACACGTCCGAGGCGGGCGGCAAGAAGGGCTCCGCGATGCTCGGCGACGAGATGATCGACGAGGCCAGCCGCAAGATGGCCCT
Source organism: Streptomyces flavovariabilis (assembly GCF_000725785.1). Lineage (NCBI taxonomy): Bacteria > Bacillati > Actinomycetota > Actinomycetes > Kitasatosporales > Streptomycetaceae > Streptomyces > Streptomyces flavovariabilis. Next base: position 170,867 of record NZ_JNXD01000008.1, read on the forward strand.
GGTCATCTCCGGCAAGGGCCGCGCCGCCGGCATGCAGCGCACCAGCAAGTTCGAGATTCCGGAGGGCTGAGCGCGATGCAGTTCGGGCGCACCTACGAGGAGTTCGAGGTCGGGGCGACGTACAAGCACTGGCCGGGAAAGACGGTCACGGAGTACGACGACCACCTGTTCTGTCTCCTCACCATGAACCACCACCCGCTCCACATGGACACGAACTATGCGGAGAAGACGACGGACTTCGGCAAGAACGTCGTCGTCGGGAACTACATCTACTCGCTGCTGCTCGGCATGTCCGTGCCGGACATCTCCGGCAAGGCGATCGCCAACCTGGAGATCGAGTCGCTCAAGCACGTGGCGCCGACCTTCCACGGCGACACGGTCTACGGCCAGACGACCGTGCTCGACAAGTGGCCGTCGAAGTCGAAGAACGACCGCGGCATCGTCTACGTCGAGACCAAGGGCTACAAGCAGGACGGCACGCTGGTCTGCGTGTTCCGCCGCAAGGTGATGGTGCCGACCGAGACGTACATCAAGGAGCGCGGCGGCGAGCAGCCGGGCCGCCCCGAGCTCAAGGAGCAGGAGAAGTAGCCATGGCGCGACTCGCCCAGACCGCCGGTCTGACGGACGTCCAGCAGGAGATCCTGTCCACCGTCCGGGACTTCGTGGACAAGGAGATCATCCCGGTCGCGACCGGGCTGGAGCACCGCGACGAGTACCCGCAGCAGATCGTCGACGGTCTGAAGGAGTTGGGCCTGTTCGGCCTGATGATCCCCGAGGAGTACGGGGGTCTGGGCGAGTCGCTCCTGACCTACGCGCTGTGCGTGGAGGAGATCGCCCGCGGGTGGATGTCGGTGTCCGGCATCATCAACACGCACTTCATCGTGGCGTACATGCTCAAGCAGCACGGCACGCAGGAGCAGAAGGACCACTTCCTGCCGAGGATGGCGGCCGGTGACATCCGGGGCGCGTTCTCCATGTCGGAGCCGGCCCTCGGCTCGGACGTGTCGGCGATCACGTCGAAGGCGGTGAAGGACGGCGAGGAGTACGTCCTGAACGGCCAGAAGATGTGGCTGACGAACGGCGGAACGTCGTCTCTGGTGGCCGTTCTGGTCAAGAGTGACGAAGGTCACCCCGAGGGCACCGCGCCCCACAAGTCGATGACCACCTTCCTGGTGGAGAAGGAGCCCGGTTTCGGCGAGGTGCGCCCCGGCCTCACGATCCCCGGCAAGATCGACAAGATGGGGTACAAGGGGGTCGACACGACCGAGCTCATCATGGATGGCCTGCGGATTCCCGCCGATCGCGTGCTCGGCGGGGTCACCGGCCGTGGTTTCTACCAGATGATGGACGGCGTCGAGGTCGGCCGCGTCAACGTGGCGGCGCGTGGCTGCGGCGTCGCCCAGCGTGCGTTCGAACTGGGTGTCCAGTACGCGCAGCAGCGTCACACCTTCGGGAAGCCGATCGCCCAGCACCAGGCGATCCAGTTCAAGCTGGCCGAGATGGCTACCAAGGTCGAGGCCGCCCATGCGATGATGGTGAACGCAGCACGCAAAAAGGACTCCGGGGAGCGAAACGACCTCGAGGCTGGGATGGCGAAGTACCTCGCCTCCGAGTACTGCAAGGAGGTCGTCGAAGATGCCTTCCGGATCCACGGCGGCTACGGCTTCTCCAAGGAGTACGAGATCGAGCGCCTCTACCGTGAGGCCCCGATGCTGCTCATCGGTGAAGGTACCGCCGAGATCCAGAAAATGATCATCGGCAGGCGGCTGCTCGAAGAGTATCGATTCCAGGGCTAGATGTCCGGATACGGGGTGTTTTCTTGGAGAAGAAGATCACACCCCGTCAGCACTCTTCTGCCGCCGACTCGGCTGCCTGGCTTACCCAGTTACGGCCCCGAGCCGCTACGATCGCCGGAAAGCCGCCGTCCCCCGTCAGAGTGCGGCATCATCTCCGCTACGAAGGTCATCCATGCCCCACAGCCAAACCTCTGCACCTCGCGACAGCCGGGCCGGCGTACGCCTCGCGCGCGGAGCATCGCCGTGGCTCCTTCCGACCGTCGCCACCGCAGCCCTCAGCCTGGCCCGGTCCCGGCGCTCCGGCGCCGCCAAGGCCGTCGCTGTTCCCGCCACCGCGCTCGCGGCGGGAATGCTGTGGTTCTTCCGCGACCCCGAGCGCGAGATCACCCAGGGCCGGGTCATCTCTCCCGCCGACGGTGTGGTGCAGAGCATCATGCCGTGGAAGGACGGCCGCACCCGCGTCGCGATCTTCATGAGCCCGCTGAACGTCCACGTCAACCGCGCGCCCCTGGCCGGCACGGTGACGTCGGTCGAGCACGTACCCGGTGGCTTCGTTCCCGCCTTCAACAAGGAGAGCGAGAACAACGAGCGCGTCGTCTGGCACTTCGACACCGAGCTCGGCGACATCGAGATGATCCAGATCGCCGGCGCGGTCGCCCGCCGCATCGTCCCTTACGTGCCCCAGGGCACGAAGGTGGAGCAGGGCGAGCGGATCGGCCTGATCCGCTTCGGCTCACGCGTCGACCTCTACCTGCCCGAGGGCGTGGAGGTCGCGGTCGAGGTCGGTCAGAAGACTGTGGCTGGGGTGACTCGCATTGACCGTGATTGATCCTGACACCAAGGCCGGCTGGGTCCCGGAAGTCGACGAGGCCGACGAAGAAGAGGAAATGCCCCTCTCTCTTCGCCTGTCGATAGCGGACACCCTGACGCTGGGTAACGCCACGTGCGGCTTCATGGCGGTGTACTTCACCACCACCGGCATCCTGATCCCGCACCTCACGGGCAGCCAGGAGACCGGCATGGCCCGCCACAGCGCGGCCACGGCGGTCATCCTCATGCTCTGCGCGGCGGTCTTCGACCTCTTCGACGGCTTGGTGGCGCGCAAGCTGCGCTCCTCCCCCATGGGCGCGGAGCTGGACAACCTCTCCGACCTGATCAGCTTCGGTCTGGCGCCGGCGTACTTCGTCCTCGTCTACGGCATGGTCGCGAACGACGCGCACCAGCGGGTGGCCGCGGTCGGGGCGATCGTGGTGTTGCTGGCGGTGGTGCTGCGGCTCGCGCGCTTCTCGTGCGTGACGGTGAAGGACGGCACCTTCCAGGGCATGCCCTCGCCGTTCGGCGCGCTGACGGTCGTGGCGATCGTGCTGCTGGAGCTGCCGTTCGAGGCCACCCTGCTGGCGATCGTGGGGACGGCGTGGCTGATGGTGAGCCGGGTCGAGTACCCCAAGCCGCGTGGCTGGCTCGCGGTGGCGATGCTGATCTGGATCGTCCTGTCCATGGGTCTGCTGGCGGCCTGGGCCTTCGGCGCGCCCGGCGGACAGCTCCTCCTGCAGACGGGGTGCGCGCTCCAGCTGGTCACGGGGGCGGTGATTCCGCTGTTCGCGACCGCTCGGCGCGTGAACAACTTCCGCGACAACCGCCGCGAGGCGCGGGCGGCGCAGCTGCCGTAACGCCCTGGCGTTGACATGGCTCGGGCCCCGGACCGGTGACGGTTCGGGGCCCTTCGCCTGTTCTGCGAAGGCTCAGGTCAGGAAGTCCCTGGCGATGCGCTCCGCGACCCGTTCCAGGATCGGGCCCGCCTCGGCGATGCACTTCGCCACGTCCGGCTCGGCGTCCGTCAGGGGGTAGGCCCGGCGGAAACCGGCGCGGCCCAGAACCTGGGGCGGCAGGGCGAGGCGGCCGCAGACCGCGACGACGTCCTTGTCCGCGGCACGGGCCGCCGCGGCGACACCCGCCGGGGCCTTGCCGTGCAGGGTCTGCTCGTCGAGGGAGCCCTCGCCGGTGATGACCAGGTCGGCACGGTCCAGGGCGGGCGCGAAACCCAGGACGTCGAGCATGACCTCGATGCCGGGGCGGAACGCCGCGCCCAGCAGCAGGGCGCCGTAGCCGATGCCGCCCGCCGCGCCCGCACCCGGCGATGCCGCGTACTCGGCGGCCTTCGGGCCGGCCGGTCCCTCCAGCACCTTCGCGAAGTGCGCGAGGGCGGTGTCCAGGGCCGCCACGTCGTCGGGCGAGGCGCCCTTCTGCGGGCCGTAGACCGCCGGTGCGCCCTTCGGGCCGGTCAGCGGGTTGTCGACGTCGCTCGCGAGGACCAGCTCGACCTCGCCGAGGCGCGGATCGAGTCCCGACAGGTCGGCGGTGGCCAGCTCGGCGAGTCCGCCGCCGCCCGGGGGCACCGGCTCCCCGTCGGCGTCCAGGAACCGGGCGCCCAGCGCGGACAGCATCCCGGCTCCGCCGTCGGTGGTGGCGCTGCCGCCGACTCCGAAGACGATCGTGCGGGCGCCCGCGTCCAGCGCGGCCCGCAGCAGCTCGCCGGAACCGTAGGTGGACGCCGTGAGCGGGGCGAAGACCCCGGCGGGCAGCCGCTGCAGCCCGCTCGCCTCGGCCATCTCCACCACGGCGGTGCCGTCGCGCAGCGCGAACGCCGCCGTCACCTCGTCGCCGAGGGGGCCGGCGACCCGTACCTCCCGGCGCTCGAACCCGGCCGCGACCGCCGCGGCCACGGTCCCGTCGCCGCCATCGGCCACGGGCAGCGCCTCGACCTCGAGGTCCGGCACGACCCGGCGCAGCCCGGCCGTGACCCGCTCGGCGACCTCCACGGCCGTCAGCGACCCCTTGAACTTGTCCGCGGCGACGAGCACCCGCGGTGCTTTCCAGGTGTCGCTCACTGCAGCGTCCGCCACTTGCACTCCCCTTGCTCTCCGGGCCCTCACGCACGTCAAGGCCAGTCGCGCCGCTGTGACCTTAACCGGAGGACGCCCCTGGCGTCAGCCTCTGCCCAACCCCTGGAACGACGCCTTCAGGAGCGCGGGGAACTGCGCGAACGGCCACAACGCACCCGCATCCCCGAACGGGCCGCACACCCCACCCCGAAACGGGTAGACCTCAAGCATGACCCCCGTCGACACCGAAGCAGCGCTGGCCGGTCGCATCCTCGGCGGCTGGCAGGGCCGCATCGCGGGCAACATGCTCGGCAAGCCCGTCGAGCAGGGCGAGGTCTGGTCACGCGACCGCATCGACCGCTACCTCAGACGGGCCGCCGCCCTCCCCCTGACCGACTACCTGCCCGAGCCCACCGGCGACGAGGCGACCGCGCTGCGCCCCGAGTGGCGCCAGTGCGTTCGCGGCCGCATCCACGGCAGCTGCCGTGACGACGACGTCGACTACGCGATCCTCGGTCTCGACCTGCTGGAGACCCACGGCTTCGGCTTCAGTACCGAGCAGGTCGGGGACCTGTGGCTGCTGCGGCTGCCGTATCTGCAGACGTTCACCGCCGAGCGGGCCGCGTACCGCAACCTCACGGGCGGGCTGAAGCCGCCACTGACGGCGACGTACGACAACCCGTACCAGGAGTGGATCGGCGCCCTCATCCGCGCCGACATCTTCGGCTGGACCTGCCCGGGCGCCCCGCGCCGCGCCGCCCTGCTCGCCCGGCGGGACGCGGTGCTGTCGCACACCGGCAACGGGGTCTACGGGGCGATGTGGGCGGCGGCGCTGATCGCGGCGGCGTTCACGGCGCCCACCGTGCGGCACGCAGTCGACGAGGCCCTGGCGGTGATTCCGGCGAGCAGCCGCCTCGCCCGCACGGTACGCCGGGTGGTCTCCCTGCACGACACCCGGATGTCCTGGGAGGACACCCTCACCACGGTCGCCGAGGAGACCGGCGGCATGGGCTGGATCCACACCGTGCCGAACGCGGCCGTCCTCACCGCCGGTCTGCTCTACGGCGACGGCGACTTCACGCGCACCATCACGCTGACCGTCCGCGGGGGCCTGGACACCGACTCCAACGGCGCGACCGCGGGCTCGGTGGCCGGCGTGTTCGGCGGGGCGGCGGCCATCCCTGACCAGTGGAAGGCCCCGCTGGAGGACACGGTCCGCAGCGCGGTGTTCGGTTTCGACGGGGTGCGGATCAGCGAGCTGGCGGAGCGGACGCTGCGGCTGGTGGAGCCGGCGGCCTGACCGCGGGGGGATGAGGCGGGATCTGCTGGTTACCCTGCACCGGTGACTTCCTCTCCTGACTTCGCCGCATACATCGCGTCCCTGCCCCGCGTCCTGGCCGGCGCCGCCGCGCTGTTCCGGGACGGCGAGGGCCGGGTGCTGCTCGTCGAGCCCAACTACCGGGAGGGCTGGGCGCTGCCCGGCGGCACCGTCGAGTCCGACGACGGCGAGACCCCGCGGCAGGGCGCGCGCCGCGAGACGGCCGAGAAGATCGGCCTGGACCGGGAGCCCGGCCGGCTTCTGGCGGTGGACTGGGTGCACGGCACGGGCCGTCCGCCGCTGGTGGCGTACCTGTACGACGGTGGGGTGCTGAGCGAGGACGAGTTCAAGGCGATCCGCCTCCAGGAGGAGGAACTGCTGTCCTGGCGGCTGGTTCCGCGCGATGAGCTGACCGCGTATCTGCCGGGCGCCCTCGGCGGCCGTGTCCTGGCCGCCCTGGACGTGCTGGCCGACGGCTCGGGCACGGCGGAGCTGGAGAACGGCCGGCGGGTGTTCTGACCGGGCCCGCCGCTCGCACCGCGCCCCTGGACGGCCCGTTCGATATCCGCTCGCCGCCGCCCTGTGCCCCGGCCTACCCTCGGTGACATGGCCAAGCCCCTCGTCGCCCTGCTCACCGGTGCCGGCATCAGCACGGATTCCGGAATCCCGGACTACCGCGGGCCGAACGGACTGTGGCGGCGGGATCCCGAGGCCGAGAAGCTCGTCACGTACGAGTACTACATGGGTGACGCGGAGATCCGCCGCCGCTCCTGGCAGATGCGGCGCGAGAACGGGACGCTGCGGGCGGAGCCCAACGCCGCGCACCGGGCGGTGGCCGAGCTGGAGCGGTCCGGTGTGCCGGTGCGGGTGATCACCCAGAACGTGGACGGGCTGCACCAGCTCGCCGGGATGCCCGCCCGCAAGGTGCTCGAACTGCACGGCACGGCGCGGAGTTCCGTCTGCACCGGCTGCCACGCCCGCGGCCCGATGGCGGACGCGCTCGCCCGGGTCGAGGCCGGTGAGGACGACCCGCCCTGCCTGGAGTGCGGCGGGATCCTGAAGCCGGCGACGGTGATGTTCGGCGAGCGGCTCGACCCCGTCGTCCTCGGCCAGGCGGTCGCCATCAGCAAGGGCTGCCAGATCTTCGTCGCCGTCGGCACGAGCCTTCAGGTCCAGCCCGCCGCCGGGCTCGCCGGTGTCGCCGCCGACCACGGCGCCCGGCTGATCATCGTCAACGCCGAGCCGACGCCTTACGACGACCGTGCCGACGAGCTCGTCCGCGATCCGATCGGCACGGCGCTGCCGGAGGTACTGTGCGGCCTCACAGCCGAGGCGAGCCCCGCAGGTCCGCCAGGCGCGTGAGCGCGTCGCGGCCCAGGTCGCGTTCGGCTCCGGTGAGGTCGAGCGCGGCGGCCCGGGCGAGGGCGCTCGCGGACGCCTCATCGTCGCCGAGTCGCCCCGCCACGTCCGCGCGCAGGACGAGGAGCTGAAGCAGCTGGACGCGCGTCGGTTTCTCGTCCGTCAGGCACAGCACGCGGTCGATGACCTTGGCGGCGCCCGCCGCGTCCCCCTTGGAGTCCGCCAGCAGGGACGCGAAGTGCAGGGCCCGCGCGAACGTCTCCTCGGGGGCGGGCCCGTGGCGGTGCTCCCGGCCCGTGCGCTGCCCGACGCGGACGCAGTTTCCTCCGGGGTCGGTCATGAGGAACTGCCGCACGCCGTACGACATGTCCTTGAGCGGCCCGACCCGCGGCAGCCCCCGGGTGGGGATCCTGCCGTACGTCTCCTTGAGCCCGGCCCGGAACGCCTGGTAGAGGCCCTCGACGTCGTCGGTCAGGACGTAGCAGGTGCTGAACGACTCGGTCGGCTCGTACTGCTTCATCGCGAAGAACTGCAGCTCGATGCCGTCGCGTTCCACGACCGCGTAGGGGTTGGGGCTGCGCTGCCGGTAGGTCACCTCGAATCCGAGGGCGGTGTAGAAGTCGAGGACGGGCTGGAGGGTCCGGCACGGCAGGATCGGGATCGTCTTCTCCGGCATGACCACAGTCTAGTCAAATTTGATGAGCTGTGGCGTCAGAAGAGGGAGGCTCCGCGTTCGAAGTCCAGCAGGCGCCGCTTGCGCTCCAGCCCGCCGCCGTATCCCGTCAGGCTCCCGCTCGCCCCGATCACACGATGGCACGGCACGATGATGCCGATGGGGTTACGGCCGTTGGCGAGGCCCACCGCGCGGGAGGCGGTGGGGGCGCCCAGGGCGTCGGCCAGTTGGCCGTAGGTGCGGGTCTGGCCGTACGGGATGCGGCGCAGTTCGTCCCAGACCGTGCGCTGGAACGGGGTGCCGTTCAGGCGGAGTTCGACCGTGAACTCCTCGAGGTCGCCCGCGAAGTAGGCCTTCAGCTGCTCCTCCGCCTCCGCGAAGAGGGTGTCGTCGCGGGCGCCGAAGGTCTCCTCCGGCGGGCGGTGGCGCTGGTCGGTCATGTACAGGCCGCACAGGACTCCGTCGTCGGCGACGAGGGTGAGGGGGCCGTACGGGCTGTCGGTCACAGTGTGCTGCTTCATCGGACGCCCCTATACCGGAAGGAAGTTGATCGGGTGACTGTCGGTCGCCCAGAGGTACTGGACCGCGTAGGCCCGCCAGGGGCGCCAGGCCGCGGCGCGTGCGGTGAGCGCGGCGGGAGTGGACGGCAGGCCCAGTTCCCGGGCGGCACGGCGGATGCCGAGGTCGGTGGGGAGGAAGGCGTCGGGGTCGCCCAGGGCGCGCATGGCGATGACGTCCACCGTCCAGGGGCCGAAGCCGGGCAGGGCGAGGAGCCGCTCGCGGGTGCGTGGCCAGTCGCTCTCGACGCCCAGGTGGAGGTCGCCGTCGGCGAGGGCGCGGACCAGGGTGGTGAAGGTCGTGCGGCGGGTGCGCGGCATCGCCAGCGTCTCGGGGTCGAGCGCCGCCAGTGCCTCGGGGGCCGGGAAGAGGTGCGTGAGGCCGCCTTCGGGGTCCTCGACCGGTTCGCCGTACGCGGTGACGAGACGGGCCGCGTGGGTGCGGGCGGCGGCGGTGGAGACCTGCTGGCCGAGCACGGCCCGGACGGCGAACTCGGCCTCGTCGACCGTGCGCGGCACGCGCCGCCCGGGTGCCTTGCCGACCAGCGGCGCCAGGACCGGGTCCGTGCGGAGCTGGTCGTCGATCGCGACGGGGTCGGCGTCCAGGTCGAGCAGGCGGCGGCAGCGGCTGATGGCGACGGTCAGGTCGCGCAGGTCGCTGAGGGTGAGGCGGCAGGCGATGTGGTCCGGGTTCGGGGTGAGGGCCACGATGCCGTGGCCGTACGGCAGGCGCAGGGTGCGGCGGTAGGAGCCGTCGCGCCACTCCTCCACGCCGGGTACGGCCGTCGCGGCGAGGTGACCGAAGAGGTTGTCGGGGTTGAGCGGGGCGCGGAACGGCAGCCGCAGCGCCAGGGCGCCGGGGGTGCTCGCGCCCTGCCGCTTCGGGGCGCGGGCGCGCAGCTCGCCCGGGGGCAGGGCGAAGACCTCGCGGACCGTGTCGTTGAAGGTCCGGATGGAGGCGAAGCCGGCGGCGAAGGCGATCTGCGCCATGGGCAGGGCGGTCGTCTCGATGAGGAGCCGGGCCGTCTGGGCGCGCTGGGCCCGGGCGAGCGCGAGGGGGCCCGCGCCCAGCTCGGCGAGGAGCTGCCGCTCTACCTGCCGGGTGCTGTAACCGAGCCGGCCGGCGAGGCCGGGAACGCCCTCGCGGTCCACGACCCCGTCGGCGATCAGCCGCATGGCACGGGCCACGAGGTCGGCGCGCTGGTTCCACTCCGGGGAGCCGGGGCTGGTGTCGGGCCGGCAGCGTTTGCAGGCCCGGAAGCCGGCCTGCTGACAGGCTGCCGCGCTGGGGTGGAAGACCATGTTCTCCGGTTTGGGCGGCACCACCGGGCAGCTGGGACGGCAGTAGATGCCGGTGGTCAGGACGGCCGTGAAGAACCAGCCGTCGAACCGTGCGTCCTTGGACCGGACGGCGCGCACGCAGCGCTCGGTGTCGGTGTGCATCCCCGTCTGCATGGGTCCAGCATCCGGCATCGGGCCGCGCGGGGCTGGCGAGAATCCGACATCGACGTGCCCCAGGATTCATTGGGTCATGGAGCCGTCACCCCCGTGCAGGACGCCGCCGAGCGCGTACGCCTGGACGCGGACAACGTGGAGCATCTGCGCCTGGGCATCAGCGACGCCGCCGGCTGAGGCGGCGCCGCTGCCATACCGTCAGTCGGTCGCCGTCGGCCGCCGCGAGGCCTCCATCGCCTCGCTCACCCGCGTCAGCGGCCGCAGCCGGTAGGTGTACGCGTAGTCGCGGCTGGCGAGCAGCTTGAACTCGTCGTGCGTGTGCGCGCCCCAGCTGTTGTCGCCGCCCACGCCCATCTGGCGGTGGTTGACCCGCAGGACCACCGCGTCCCTGGGGGTGAGCTGGTAGTCGTGGCGGGCCCCGACGGACAGGTCCTCGGGGGTGAAGTGCGAGGCGTTGACCTCCAGCAGCGGCTCACCGCAGACGAGCAGTCCGCGCCCCCTGCCGTCGGTCAGCGCGGCCCAGCGGACATCGGTCTTGTTGCCGTTCTCCTGCGGGCGCAGATACGGGGTCCACTGCCCGGAGACGGTGCCTGAGTACAGGCCCACGTCGGTGGCGTTGTTGCGGTCCCACATGTTCTCCTCGGGGCCCCGGCCGTAGTAGTGCAGCCGGTCCAGGTTCCGCGGCAGGAACAGCAGGGTGCCGACCTCCGGGATGTACGGCAGGTTCGCCGCGCCCGGGTGCAGGGTGTTGTCGACCTTGATCTCGCCGTTGCCGAAGACCGTGTACGTCGTGCTGTACGTGGACGCCGTGCCGGTGGGCAGCGTGCCGGTGACGGTGACCTCGACGGCCCGGTCGTCCAGGGGCCGTACCCGTACGTCCGCGACCTTCCGCTTCGCTCCGGCGTCGCGCCACAGCTGGTTGCGGGTGTGGTGGCCGTTGCCGCGGTCGTTGTCGGTGGGCGCCCGCCAGAAGTTCGGGACGGGTCCGGAGGTGATGAGCCGGGTGCCGCCCGCCTCGTAGGACGTGATGGTCCCGGTGCTCTTGTCGACGGTGACGGCGAAGCCCTTGCCCTTGACGGTGACGGTCTTGTCCCCGTCGGTGTGGCTGAGGGCGGGCACGCCGCGCAGCGGCGCGGGTTGCACGGCCGGGCTGCCCGCGTCGAGGGCGAGCTGCTGCTTGGCCACCTCGAAGCCGGCCTTGGCCCACCGGGTGGTTTCCCTGGTGGTGAAGGAGAGCTCCAGGAAGTACTCCGTGCCGGGTTCGGGCTTCGCCGGGAGCCGCACCGGCACCTTGATGTCCTTGCTGCTCAGCGGTGCGACGTTCAGCTGGTCGCGGGTCAGCCGGCCGCGCTGGACGACCTCGCCGTCGGCGACGAGGGACCAACGGCCGTCGAACTCGCGGAGGTTGGTGAACAGGTACTCGTTGGTGAGCGTGACGGCGCCGGGGCCGCCCGGAGCCGGGGTGGCGTTGACGGCCTGGTAGATCTGCTTGACCTCGGCGGACTTGCCGGTGAGGGAGCGGTCGGGCAGGACGATGCCGTCCCCGGCGAAGGCGCCGTCGTTGGGGTTGTCGCCCCAGTCGCCGCCGTAGGCGTAGAACGTCTTGTCGCGCGGGCGCTTCTCGGTGATGCCGACGGTGGCCGCGTCGAACCAGAAGCGCACGCCCTCGTCGTCGGGCTTGCGGGTGTCCGAGGCCAGTTCGGCGGCGCTGAGGGCGCGGGCGTACACGCGGGCCCGGCGGATGGTGCCGCTGAACTCGCGGGTCGGGTTGTCGATGTCGGTGGCGAGCGACAGGGACGCGGTGTTGTCGCCGGGGCGCCGGGTGGTGGTCCGGGTGCCGCGCACCTGTCCGTCGACGTACAGGGTGAGCGTGCCCGCGTCCGCGTCGAAGACGCCCGCGATGTGGTGCTCCTTGCCGGTCCAGCCGTCGGGCAGCGCCCAGCTCGCGGTGACCCACTGGCCGCCGCCGTGGATGAAGAACTCCAGGGTCTTGTCGGACTGTTTGAGGGCGTACTGGGTGTCGCCCTTGGCGATGATCGGCTGGTGGAAGCCGGTCACGTGCGGGGTGACCCAGGCCTCCAGCGTGAGGGAGCCGGTGAGGTCGAGGCGGGGGTCGCGGGAGAAGACGGTGCCGCCGGAGATGCCCTTGGCGCGGTCGAAGGTGCCGGCGGGCGCGATGATCTCGCCGCGCAGCGAGCCCGGGCCGGACTCGGTGAGCAGCTTACGGGCCGGGGTGGGCCAGCTGAGGGCCTGGTCGACGAAGTCCCAGATCCAGCCGCCCTGGAGGACGTCGTAGCGGCGGACGATGTCCCAGTACTTCTTGAAGTTGCCGTTGGAGTTGCCCATGCCGTGGGAGTACTCGATCATCACGTACGGCCGGGTGTCGGCGGTGTCCTTGGCGCGTTGCTCGACCCGCTGCGGGCTGTCGTACATCTCGGAGCGGATGTCGCTGATGCCCGGGCGGTCGTCGCCCTCGTACTGGATGACGCGCGAGGAGTCGTAGGAGCGGATCCAGTCGTACATGGCGTTGAAGGTCGTGCCGCCGCCCGCCTCGTTGCCCAGGGACCAGATGACCACCGAGGCGTGGTTCTTGTCGCGGTGGACCATGTTCTGGGCGCGGACCACGCATGCCTCGGTCCACTCGGGGTGGCCGCTGCCGGGGAACTTGTCGCGGATGCCGTGGGTTTCGAGGTTGGTCTCGTCGACGAGGTACAGGCCGTACTCGTCGGCGAGGTCGAGCCAGAGCGGGCTGTTGGGGTAGTGCGAGGTGCGGACGCTGTTGATGTTGAGCCGCTTGATGATCTCGATGTCCTCGACCATCTGCGCGCGGGTGAGCGCCGAGCCGGTGACGGGGTGCATCTCGTGGCGGTTGGTGCCGCGGAAGGAGACCGGCTTGCCGTTGATGCGCATCAGGCCGTCCTTGAGCGCGAACTCGCGGAAGCCGACCCGGTGCGAGAGGGTCTCCACCACCTTGCCGGCCGGGTCGCGCAGGCGGAGCACGGCCGTGTACAGGTTCGGGTGCTCGGCCGACCACAGCTTCGGCGAGGGGACGGCTCTGGAGGCCTCGACCGTCGCCTCGTCGCCGTCGGGGACGTCGGCGGACCCGTTCAGGGGCCGGGACCAGACGGCGTGGCCGCGCGCGTCGTAGAGCTGGGTCTCGACGGTGTAGCGGCCCGCGCCCTCGCCTCCGTAGTCGCGCACGTGCGCGGTGACCTTGAGCTCGGCGGAGGTGTAGCCGTCGCCGAGCGGGGTGTCCAGGCGGAAGTCGCGCAGGTGCACGTTCGGCGTGGAGTACAGGTGGACCGAGCGGAAGATGCCGCTCAGCCGGATCATGTCCTGGTCCTCCAGCCACTCCGCGTCGGAGTAGCGGTACACCTCGACGGCGATCTGGTTGGTGCCCGGCTTGAGGTGGGGGGTGATGTCGTACTCGGCGGAGGTGTAGGAGTCCTCGTGGTAGCCCACCAGCTCGCCGTTGATCCACACGTAGTGGGCGGACTTGACGCCCTCGAAGTGCAGGAAGGTGCGCCGGCCCTTCCAGTTGCGGGGCACGGTGAACGTGCGGCGGTACTGGCCGACGGGGTTGTAGCGGGTCGGGGCCGCCGGCGGCTGGGCGTCCTCGCCGCCGCCGTTGGGGCCCCACCAGGGGTAGGTGATGTTGACGTAGATCGGGAAGTCGTAGCCGTGCAGCTGCCAGGCCGAGGGCACGGGGATGGTGTCCCAGCCGGAGTCGTCGACGTCGGTGCGGTGGAAGTCGGTGTCCCGGTCGTCGGGGCGGTCCACGTAGGCGAACTTCCAGGTGCCGTCGAGGCTCAGCCGGTACGGCGAGCGCTCGCGGTCGCCCTTCAGTGCCTGCCCGAGGTCCGCGTAGGGCATGAGGGTGGTGTGCGGCGGCTCGGTGCCCACCCGGTACACGCTCAGGCCGTCGTTCCACTCCGGTGGGCCGTCCGCCGCCGGGCGCCGGCCGGCCGCGTGTGCCGCGGCGGGCGACGCGGACAGGGCGAGCGCGCCGAGCACGGCGGCTCCTCCCTCCAGCAGTCGGCGGCGGCTGACGACCGGCCGGTCGGCGGGAGAGGGGTGCGGGTGCGGGTGCGGCATGACCGTGGCCTTCCTCGGTTCGACAGGGTGCTGCACGGACTGAGGGCATGTCAGATGGGATGCCCAACTGCCCACCCCTGATGGGCGTTTCTGTTGGGACGCGTGCAACTGACGGTGACGGAGCAACTGCTGAGCAGGCACACCCTAGGACTCGAACACAAACGAAGCAATGACCCCGTCGGACTTTGTGCGGTCCTGATGGTTCCCCGGTGCCGGACGGGCTCTCAGGCCGTGAGGAAGCCGAGCAACTCGCTCGTCAGCCGGGCGGGCGCGTCCAGCGGAACGAGATGCCCCGCCTCCGGGACGGGCACCAGGCGGGCACCCGGGATCAGGGCGGTGAGCTCCTGCCCCTTGGCGAACGGGACCCAGGTGTCCTCGGTGCCCCAGCAGACCGTGACCGGCAGGTCGATCGTCGGGTACAGCGGCTGGATCTCGTCGGTGTAGCTCTGGTCGGCCTGCGCGATCTGCCGGTAGAAGGCGGCCTGGCCCTCCTCCCCCGTCCAGGGCCCGATCAGCGCGTCGAGGGTGGCGGGCCGCAGGCCGGGATGGCTCGCGGAGGAGACGTACTCGCGTACCAGGGCCTCGTGCAACGCCGCCGGGAGCTGCTCGAAGACCTGGCTGTGCTCCCCGACCAGCCGGAAGAAAGGGGAGCCCCAGGGCCTGAGTGCCACCGGGTCGACCAGCGCGAGCCGCCGGTAGCGGGCCCCGTGCAGCAGGTGGGCCCGCAGGGCCACGCATCCGCCGAAGTCGTGTGCGACCACGGACGGTTCCCCAAGTCCCCAGTGCGCGAGCAGCTCGGTGAAGATCCGGCCCTGGGCACCCAGCGAGACGTCCTGGCCGGCGTGCATGGCGGAGGTGCCGTAACCCGCCATGTCCCACAGGTGCACATGGTGCCCGGCGGCGGCCAGGGCGGGGGCGATCTCGTGCCACACGTACGACGAGAAGGGCGTCCCGTGCAGCAGCACCACCGGCTCGCCGCCGGGCTCGCCGAGCCGGTCCCAGCGCACCGTTCCCGAGGCGGTGACCAGGCTCTCGCGTAACGTCCGGTCCCTCACTGCGCCGCTCCTCTCGCTCCTGGTCCGACCCGCGCCATTTTGTCATTTCGGCGCGACAGTGCCGCTCCTCCGACCGTAATGTGACCTCATCGGACAGCCAGCGCAACAGATCATGGCGGTACCTTTGCCGCGCCGGAAGGAGCGGCTCGCATGAACGGGTATGCGACCTCGGACCGCGACCCCGTCACGACCGCGCCCGGCGGGTTGCTCGATCTGCTGAAGGTCGCGGCGGTGGTCCTGGACGCGGGTGGGCACATCGCGCTGTGGAGCCCCGAGATCGAGCAGCTGCTCGGCTGGACCGCGCAGGAGGCCCTGCGCCAGCGCGCCGACACCCTCCTGGTCTCCCCCGAGAACCGGCCCCGGGGCAGGGAGCTGTTCGCCCAGGTCAGCACGGGCACCCACTGGGCCGGTGTCTTCCCGCTGCGGCACCGCGACGGCACGGAACGCGCCGTGGAGTTCCGTACGATGCGCCTCCTCGACCCCGAGGGGCAGCCCCACCTGCTGGGACTCGCCACGGACGCGACGACCGTACGGAAGGTGGAGCGCGACCTCGCCCTCTCGCACAGCCTCGTCAACCAGACCCCGCTCGGCATCGCCGTCTTCGACAACGACCTGCGCTGGGTCGGGGTCAACCCCGCGCTGGAGCGGATCAACGGCGTGCCCGAGGAGGCCGTACTGGGGCGCCGGGTCGGGGAGGTGCTGCCGGATCTGGACGTGACGGCCATCGAGGCCCGGATGCGGCACGTCCTGGAGACCGGCAGACCCCTGCTCGACCAGCAGACCGTCGGGCGGACGGCGGCGGACTCGCAGGACCGCGCCTACTCGGAGTCGTACCACCGCATCGAGGACACCGACGGCCGGGTGCTCGGGCTCGCGATGGCCGTGCTGGACGTCACCGAGCGCCAGCAGGCCGCGGCCGAGGTGGCGCAGGCGCGCCAGCACCTGTCGGTGATCGCCGACGCGGGGATGAAGATCGGCACCACGCTCGACCTCCAGCAGACCGCCCGGGAGCTGGCCGACGTGGTCGTGCCGCATCTCGCGGACCTGGCCGCCGTGGACGTCCTGGAGTCGGTCGTGGCCCGGGGCACCATCGCGCCCGTGTCGGGCGGCACACCGGCCGAGTTCCGGGCGCTGGCCGTCGCGGCCGGCTACCCCACCGACGCCATCCACGCCGCCGACCCCGTGGGCGAGCTGGCCACGTACGGCTCGTCTCGGATCATCACGCAGTGCGTCCGCAGCGCCCGCCCGGTCCTGGTCGAGCGGGTGGACGGCAAGATGCTGCGACGTCTGGCCCGCGACTCACGGGCCGCCCAGGCCCTGCACGAGGCCGGCGCCCACTCCTACCTGGCGCTGCCGCTGGTGGCCCGGGGCAAGGTCCTCGGCACGCTCTCGCTGTACCGCACGGTCAACGAGCGCCCCTTCGACGGCCGGGACCAGGTGCTCGCCTCGGAACTGGCCGCCCGCGCCGCGATCTGCATAGACAACGCCCGCCTCTACGGCCGCGAACGCGGCACCGCCCTGACCCTGCAGCGCAGCCTGCTGCCGAGCACACCCGCCGAACGGGAGGGACTGGACATCGCCGCCCGCTACCGCCCGGCCCTCAGCGAGGTCGGCGGCGACTGGTACGACGTCCTGCCGCTGGGCCCGGGGCGCACCGGGCTGGTCGTCGGGGACGTCATGGGCAAGGGCGTCCAGGCCGCGGCGATCATGGGGCAGCTGAGCACGGCGACGCGGGCGCTGGCCCGGCTGGACCTGCCGCCCGCCGAGCTGCTGCGGCACCTCGACGACATCGCCGGCTCGCTCGGCGACGCGATCGCCACGTGCGTGTACGCGGTGTGCGACCTGGGGCGCGGCACCTGCGAGCTGTCCAGCGCCGGGCATCTGCCGCCGGTGCTCGCCGGGGCGGACGGCAGCGCGAAGCTCGTCGACGTGCCGGGCGGTGTCCCGCTCGGCGTCGGCGGCGTGGAGTTCGGCACGGTGGAGCTGGAACTCGCCCCCGGCTCCCTGCTCGCCCTGTACACGGACGGGCTGGTCGAGAACCGCGCGGAGCCGATCGACACCGGCCTCGACACACTGACCCGGCTGCTCCGGAGCGCGGGGCCCAGTCTTCAGCGCGCGAGCGACAGTCTGCTCAGCGCGCTGAGTCCCGAACCGGACGACGACGTGGCCCTGCTGCTGGTCCGCAGGCGGGCCTGAGCCGTGACGGCTCAGGCGTCGCCCCTGCGTGGGGTGCACAGGGCCCAGATGATGAACGCGGACATCGCGATCATGATCACGGACCAGACCGGGTAGGCCGGCAGGGAGAGGAAGTTGGCGATGATGACGAGTGCGGCGATGCCCACGCCGGTGACGCGCGCCCAGCCCGCCCCCTGGAACAGGCCCATGCTGATGAGCACGGCCACCGCGCCCAGGATGAGGTGGATCCAGCCCCAGCCGGTGAGATCGAACGCGAAGGTGTAGTTGCGGGTCGAGACGAAGACCTCGTCCTCGGCGATGGCCGCGATGCCGCGAAAGACGGCCAGCATCCCGGTGATCATGAGCATGACGGCCGCGAAGACCATCGTGCCGGTGGCCAAGCCGTGCTTCGCCGTCCTGTGCCCGTGCGTAGGGTGTGTGGCGGTCATCTGCTACCTCGCTTCTGCTGCGTCCGGCGCGGTCAGCGACCGGAGGTGGGGGTGCCGGGGGCCGAGGCTCCGGAACCGCTGAGCACCAGCTCCTTAGCCCTGCGGAACTCTTCGTCCGTGATGTCGCCGCGGGAGCGGATCTCGGACAGCCTGGCGAGCTCGTCGACGCTGCTGGGCCGGCTTTCGCCGCCCCGGGCGGTCTGCCTGATGTAGCTGTCGAAGGCCTGCTGCTGGGCGCGGGCCTGGTCCGTCTCCCGGCGTCCCATGTTCCGGCCGCGGGCGAGGACGTAGACGAACACGCCCAGGAAGGGCAGGACCACGCAGAGGACCAGCCAGCCGGCCTTGGCCCCGCCGCCCAGGGAATCGTCGCGGAAGATGTCGAGGACCACCCGGAAGAGCAGGACGAACCACATGATCCAGAGGAAGAACCACAGCATCGACCAGAAGGCGCTCAGCAGCGGAAAGTCGTACGCCAGATAGTTCTGCGCGCTCATGTCGGTCCTCCGTCCCGGGGGCACGCCCGACGGCCGTCCCCGTAGACCCCAGCCTGCGCGGGGCCCGGGCCGGGCCGCCTCACCCGTGGCGGGTGATCCCTACGGGGCGCCGGGGCGCTGAGGTGGGAGGGCAGGCCCGTGCGGGGTGCCCGGGCGCCGGGGGCAGGACCGAGACCGAGAGACGCACGATGGACGATCCAGCGGAGGTGCCGTACCGGCGGCGTGCGGCGGTCTCGGCCCTCCTGCGTGCCGCGCTCATCGCGGCCGGGCTCATCACGGTCTACTACCTGCTGCCCCTGGACGGGCGCGGCACGAGCGGCGATTCGGTGCTGCTGGCCTGCGGTCTGCTGCTGGTGGTCGTGGTCTTCTGGTGGGAGGTGCGGGCCATCGTGACCTCGCCCTACCCCCGGCTGAAGGCCGTCGAGGCCCTGGCCACGACGCTGGCGCTGTTCCTGCTGCTCTTCGCGGGCGCCTACTTCCTGCTGGAGCACACGACGCCGGGCTCGTTCAGTGAGCCGTTGACCAAGACGGACTCCCTGTACTTCACGCTCACGACGTTCGCCACCGTCGGCTACGGCGACATCACGGCCCGCTCCCAGACCGGGCGGGTGCTGACGATGACGCAGATGGCGGGCGGGCTGCTGCTGGTGGGCGTGGCGGCACGGATCCTCGCCGGCGCGGTGCAGGCGGGACTGCGCCGGCAGGGCCGGGAGCCCTCGGACGACTTCCCCTCACGGCCGGAGGACTGAGCCATGACCGTATCGAGCCCCTTCACAGCCTTCGTGTCACCGGCCGAGCGGGCGGCCGCGGGCCGGGACGCGCGCCGCCGGGTGCCGCGGTCGTCCCAGGCCGGGTTCGAGGCGGGGCCGGACCGGTTCGACCCCGTCGAGGTGGTGGACCGCCAGTCGGCCACCCGCGTACCGGAGCTGGTGCCGATCCGCTACGGCCGCATGCTCGAGTCCCCGTTCCGCTTCTACCGCGGCGCTGCGGCGATCATGGCGGCGGACCTCGGGGCCACCGCGGACACCGGGCTGCGGGTGCAGCTGTGCGGGGACGCCCATCTGCTGAACTTCCGGCTGCTGGCCTCGCCGGAGCGCCACCTGGTCTTCGACATCAACGACTTCGACGAGACGCTGGCCGGGCCGTTCGAGTGGGACGTCAAACGGCTCGCGGCCAGCTTCGCCGTCGCGGGCCGGGCCAACGGCTTCTCGGCGGCGGAGCAGACCAGCGCGGTGCAGACGTGTGTCCGGGCCTACCGGCGGCGGATGCGGGAGTTCGCCGGGATGCGCACCCTGGACATCTGGTACGCCCAGGACGACGCCGACCGCCTGCGCGAGCTGATGGCCGCGTCGATGTCCAAGGAGGCGCGGCGCCGCACCGCGAAGGCCACGGCCGACGCCCGGACCCGCACCCATGTCCAGGCCTACGCGAAACTCACCCGGGCCACGGCCGAGGGGCGGCGGATCACGCCGGACCCGCCGCTGATCACCCCGCTGCGGGATCTGGCGGACGACTCCTCGCCGCACGGCCGGGACAAGGAGCTGCACGCCGTTTTGGAGGGGTACGCCCGGACCCTGTCGTCCGAGCGCCGGCATCTGCTGCGCCGCTACCGCCCCGTGGACATCGCCCGCAAGGTGGTCGGGGTCGGCAGCGTCGGCACCCGATGCTGGATCGTGCTGCTGCTCGGCCGGGACGACGACGATCCCCTGCTGCTCCAGGCCAAGGAGGCGCAGGAGTCGGTGCTCGCCGCCCACTGCGGCGGCGACCGCTGGGACAACCAGGGCCGGCGCGTGGTGGCGGGCCAGCGGCTGATCCAGACGACGAGCGACATCCTGCTGGGCTGGACCCACGCGGTGGGGCTCGACGGGCACGAGCGGGACTTCTACGTACGGCAGTTGCGGGACTGGAAGGGCATCGCCCGGCCGGAGACCATGGACCCCGGCCTGCTGCGGCTGTTCGGACGGCTGTGCGGGGCGAGCCTGGCACGGGCCCACGCCCGCTCCGGTGATCCCGTCGCCCTCGCGGCCTACCTGGGCGGCGGCGACCGCTTCGACCGCGCTCTCGCCGTGTTCGCCCAGGCGTACGCCGACCAGAACGAGCGGGACTTCGAGGCGCTGGGCGCGGCGGTCCGCTCGGGCCGGGTCCGCGCGGCCGCGCAGTGATTCCCCCGGCCTCGGGGCGGGATGCGGCCTCAGGGGCGGGATGCCGGGTCACTCCGGCAGCTGGCGCATCTCCACGACCCTCAGTCCCAGCGACTGGAACCGGGTCAGCAGCCCGTACAGGTGGGCCTCGTCGGTGACCGGGCCGAACAGGACCGTCTGACCGGCCATCACCACGTGGTCCAGCTCCGGGAAGACCTTGGCCAGCGTCTCCGACATCTGTCCGTCGACGCGGATCTCGTAGCGCATGTGCTCCTCTCCCCCGGACGGCCTGGGGCGGCGGGCGGAGTGCGCCCTTGTCCTGCCATGGTCCGATCCGGCGGCGCGTCTGGACTCACCCGGCGCAGGTGAACCTCACCGCGACTCACAGGAGCCGCAGGGCGCGGGCGCGCCGGACCGCGTCGCCGCGCCTGCTGACCGCGAGCTTGCGGTAGATGCTCTTGAGATGGGTCTTCACGGTGTTCACGGACACATGGAGGTCGGCGGCGATCTCCTCCGTCGACATCAGCTCGGCCAGTCCGCGCAGCACGTCCCGCTCACGGGCACTCAGGGCCTCGACGGCGCGGACCGGGTAGGGGTCCGGCGCGGCGGGCCCGCCGTCGGCGGAGGGGCCCGGGCCGGAGACGAGCCAGCCGCCGGCGAGGTGCCGCAGCCGGCCAGTGCTCAGCAGCGGGCGGATCCACGGGCCTGCCTCCAGGAACGGCCGGCGCAGCTGCTCGCGGCGGCCGTCCTGGAGCGCGCGGGCGACCAGGCGGCCGACGGTGGTGTGGTCGCCGGTCTGATGGGCGGCCTGGGCACGGACCAGGGTGGCGCGGACGGTCACCGCCGGACCTGGCCGGTCCTTTTCCGGCAGCCCGTCGATCAGGGCCAGCGCCCGGTCGGGCCGCCCCTCCGCGAGCCGGGCCCGTGCCTCCTCGACCGCGCGGGCCGTGCGGTGGCGGGTCACGCGCTCCACGGCCTTGCGGGCCGGCTCGAGGTGCCCCTGGGCCAGGTGGGCGGCGGACGCGAGCAGGGCGCTGTGGTCCTGCGCCCACGGCGAGCTCACGGTCGCCGGGATCGTCGCCTCCGCCGCTGCCAGCGCGGCCCGGGCGTCCCCCCGGGCCAGGAGCAGGCGCCCCCGGGCGAGGGTCCGGGCCGCCTCCGCCACCGGGTCCTCGAAGGCCGGGCGGGAGGCGCCCCGCTCGTCGAGGAGAGCCTCGGCCTCGTCGAGTTCGTCGCGGTCGACGAGGACGGCGGCCAGGACGAGCGGGCCGATGGCGGACCCGGACCGCTGAGGGAGGCTGTACCGCTCCGCCTGGCCGGCCGCCGCCAGGGCCTTGTGCTCCGCCCGGCCGGGCCAGCCGTTCAGGTAGTCGATCAGCGCCAGGTGGCCGAGGGCCTCCCAGCGGGGCAGTGCCATCGCCGCCCCGTCCGGGGATCCGGCCACCGCCGACAGGGCGATCCGGGCGTCCTCGAACCGTCCGGCCCACAGGCGGGCGGAGCCCAGGTGGGTGAGCAGGAGGGCGGTGAGCTCCGGGTGCTCGTCGAGGAGGTGCTCGGGGACGTCCGGCCTGAGGCGTCTCGCCTGCTCCGCGGCGCGCTCGGCTCTGCCCGGGGAGCCGGTGAGCCGGGCGGCCAGGGCTTCGAGGAGGGCGCAGCTCAGCCGCACCGGTGCAGGTTCGGCCCTGTTCCGGCCGAGTTGCTCCTCGGCCCGGTGCAGATGGGCCAGGCCGTGTGCGAGATCGCGCCGGCCCAGTTCGCGGGCGGCCCGTACGAGGTCGGGGGCCGGTCCTTCGGCCTCGGGGCTCATCCGGGCGAAGAGGGCGGACAGGTCCTCGGAGCGCAGTCCGGTGAAGAGCTGCCCGATCGCGAGGTCGTCGACGACGGCGCGGGCGGTGAACTCCCAGTCGTCCGCGGCGGCTCCCTGGGCGAGTGCGTCGGGCAGAGCCCCGGAACGCCGTAGCCACCGTGCGGCCCGGCCGCGCAGCTGCGGCTCCAGGCCGGGGCGGCGCTCCCGCAGGTGGGCGCGGAGGATCTCGGCGAACAGGGGGTGGAGGCTGTACCAGGAGTGTCCGAGGTAGTGGACGAACGCGTTCTCGCGGTGCAGCGCGGCCAGGATCGGCTCCGCGTCGCGCCGCAGCGTCAGCGCGTTCACCAGGTCGGGGCAGCAGCGGTCCAGGACGCTGATGCGCAGCAGCAGGTCCTGGGTGCCGGCCGGCTGCCGGTCGAGTACCTCGGCCAGCAGGAAGTCGGCCACCGTGCTGTGGTCGGCCTCGAACTGCTTCACGTAGGCCTGCGGGTCTGGGCCCTGCAGGGCCGCCAGCGCGCACAGGCGCAGGCCCGCGGCCCACCCCTGGGTCCGCTCCACCAGGGCCTGCACGGCGCTCGCGGGCAGTCGCAGGCCGTGCCGTGACAGCAGGTCGTGGGCCTCCTCGGCGGTGAAGGCCAGCTCGGCGTTCCGGATCTCGGTGATCTCCCCCGAGGCCCGGTAGCGGTGCAGCGGAAGCAGGGGTTCGGTGCGGGTGACGAGGACCAGGCGCATGCCCCCTCCGGCGTGGTGGAGGACGAACTGCAGTTGCTGCGCGATCTCGGGGGAGGTCACCCGGTCGAACTCGTCGAGCACCACGACGGTGGGCCGGTCCCGGTGTTCGAGCGCGGCGGCCAGGCAGGTCAGGGTGCGCCGGTCCACGCGGGTCGCCTCCGCCGGGCAGCCTGCTCCGCCGGTCAGCGGCACACCGGCGGCACGCAGCGCCTGGAGGAAATACGCCCAGAAGATCCCGGGGGCCTGGTCGGCGGTGTCGGTGGTGAGCCAGGCGACCGGTTCCGGAAGGCCGGCGGCCCAGTCGGCGACCAGGAGGGTCTTGCCGGCCCCCGCCGATCCGTTGACCATCGTCAGCGGTGTCTTCAGGGCCCGGTCGAGGTGGCGGGCCAGGCGGACCCGGCGCAGGAAGGTGCCGGGCCGCTCCGGCAGGGCGAGCCGGGTGCGCAGCAGCGGATCGCCCGTGGGATCGAGGCCCTCGGGCTCCGCATCGGTCTCCTCGGTCACGGCCATGGACCCCACCGCCGTCTGCCGTCGATCACGAGCGGCGCTCGTTTCGCTCAGGATCTCAGCGTTCACCCGCCCCCGCACGCCCGGGCCCGGGGCCGCAACCACCCGCGGCGGGCGATGCGGCCCCAGGCCCGGGCTTGGTTCCCTGAGGTCCACGCACACCATCAAGGGAGCCGTGCGGCCCGGCCCGGGCGGCTCGGAACAGGGGTATCGGCCATGTGCCGCTGGCTCGCCTACTCGGGCACTCCCGTGCTGCTCGACGACGTCCTCTACCGCCCGGAGCACTCTCTGATCGACCAGAGCCTGCACGCGCGGATGGGGGTCGAGACCACCAACGGCGACGGTTTCGGTGTCGGCTGGTACGCGTGGCACCTGCGCACGCCCGCCGTCATCCGCGACACCGGCCCGGCCTGGAGCAACCGCAATCTGCGGGAGATCGCCGACCACGTCCGCTCGTCACTGTTCTTCGCCCATGTGCGCGCCTCCACCGGCTCGGCCGTGCAGCAGACGAACTGTCATCCGTTCCGCCACGGGCGGTGGATGTGGATGCACAACGGGGCGATCGACGGGTTCCGCGAACTGCGCCGGGATCTCATGCTGGCGGTGGACCCGGGGCTGTTCCCGTCGCTGGAGGGCACGACGGACTCCGAGGTGATGTTCCATGTGGCGCTGACCTTCGGGCTGGACGCCGATCCGCCGGGCGCCGTGGCCCGGATGACGGGGCTGATCGAGCGGCTGGGCAGCGAGCACGGAGTGCCGCAGCCGCTCCAGATGACGATCGCGGTGACCGACGGGGAGAGGGTGTGGTTCTTCCGCTACTCCAGCGCGGGCACGTCGCGGTCTCTGTACTACAGCAGCCGGGTGGAGGACATCCGGGCGCTCCACCCCGACCTGGGGTTCCTGAACCATGTCTCCGACGAGACCCGGCTGGTCGTCTCGGAGCCGCTGGGCGATCTCCCCGGCGTGTGGAACGCCGTACCGGAGAGCACCTACGGCGTCGTCCAGCCCGGCCGGCACCTGCTGCGGCACTTCGAGCCGGAGCCCGTCTGAGCGCTGCCCTCCCGTGCCTCAGCGCAGATGCGCGGCGAACGCCTCGTACGCCCGCTCGTCGAAGAGGACGAACCTGACCTTCTCGACCGTCGTGTCCGCCGCCCGTGCGGTCTCGACCGCGATGCGGGCGCCGTCGTCCATCGGCCAGCCGTAGACGCCGGTGGAGATGGCGGGGAACGCGACGGTACGGGCGCCGAGTTCGCCGGCGACGCGGAGCGACTCGCGGTAGCAGGAGGCGAGGAGGGCGGAGCGGTCCTCGGTCGCGCTGAACACCGGGCCGACCGTGTGGATGACCCAGCGGGCGTCCAGGTCGCCCGCGGTGGTGGCGACGGCCCGGCCGGTGGGCAGGCCCTTGCCGAGGTGCCCCGCGCGGAGCCTGCGGCAGTCCTCCAGGACGGCGGGGCCGCCGCGGCGGTGGATCGCTCCGTCGACTCCTCCCCCGCCCAGCAGTGAGGAGTTGGCCGCGTTGACGATCGCGTCGACGCTCTCGCGGGTGATGTCGCCCCGGACCAGTTCGATGGTGGTCATGTCTGCCTCAGTCGCTTCCAGACGGCCTTCGCCGCGTTGTGCCCCGACATGCCGTGCACTCCGGGGCCCGGCGGGGTCGCCGACGAGCAGATGAACACGGCCGGGTGCGGGGTGCGGTACGGGAACAGGGTGGGCCTGGGGCGCAGCAGGAGCTGGAGGCCGGAGACCGCCCCGGAGGCGATGTCCCCGCCGACGTAGTTGGCGTTGCGGGCGGCGAGTTCCGGCGGTCCCGCCGTGGCGCGGGCCAGGACGCGGTCGCGGAATCCCGGGGCGAAGCGCTCCAGCTGGCGCTCGATGGTGTCGGTGAGGTCACCGGTCCAGCCGTTCGGGACGTGCCCGTAGGCCCAGAAGACGTGCTTGCCGGCCGGGGCCCGGGTGGGGTCGGCGACGCTCGGCTGGACCGTGATCAGGAACGGCTTGTCGGGGGCCCGGCCCTCCCGGGACACCGCGCGCAGGGCCGCGCCGATCTCCGCGCTGCTCGCGCCGATCTGCACGGTGCCTGCGGCGCGGGCCTCCTTCGCGGTCCAGGGCACGGGGCCGTCCAGCGCGTAGTCGACCTTGAAGACGCCCGGTCCGTAGCGGTAGCGGCCGTAGTGGTTGCCGAAGCCGGCGATGCGGGCCAGGGCGGTGGGCGAGGTGTCGAAGACGTACGCCCGGGCCGGCGGCAGGTCGTCGAGGCGTTTGACCTCGTAGTCGGTGTGGACGCTGCCGCCGAGGTCGCGCAGGTAGGCGGTGAGGGCGTCGGAGAGGGACTGGGAGCCGCCGCGGGCGACGGGCCAGCCGCGGGCGTGCGCCGCGAGGGCGAAGACCAGGCCGATGGCGCCGGTGGCGAAGCCGCCGAGCGGTGCCATCACGTGGGCGACGAGCCCGGAGAACAGGGCCCTGGCCGGTTCGTCGCGGAAGCGGCGCATCAGCAGCGTCGACGGGGGCAGCCCGGCCAGGCCGAAGCGGGCGAGGGTCACCGGGTCGCGGGGCAGCGCGGTCAGCGGCAGGGACATGAAGTCCCGGGCGAGGGTGTCCCACTTGGGCAGGAAGGGCTCGACGAGCCTGCGGTACGCGCCGGCGTCGCGCGGGCCGAAGGAGGCGGCCGTCTCGCCGACCGTGCGGGCCAGGACGGCAGCCGTGCCGTCCGGGAAGGGATGCGCCATGGGCAGCTCCGCATGCAGCCACTCCAGGCCGTACCGCTCGAGCGGCAGGGCGCGGAACGCCGGTGAGTTGATGGCGAGGGGGTGGGCCGCGGAACACGGGTCGTGCCGGAAGCCGGGGAGGGTGAGCTCCTCGGTGCGGGCTCCGCCGCCCACCGTGCTCCGGGCCTCGAAGACGGCGACGGAGAAGCCGCGGCGGGCCAGCTCCACGGCCGCGGTCAGCCCGTTCGGTCCCGCACCCACTACGACGGCATCGAGCATCGACGGCACCTTCGGACCCCTTCGTCAGCCGACGGCCACTGAGGATCAGGATATGCCCGGGAACTGACAGTCACCGGCCGCCGGTGATTTCCCGTGCAGGGGGCCGGTTTGCGGCGGCCGGAACCCCTCATTTGCGCACACTGGGTAATCAACTGTGTGCGGCATGCAATTC
This sequence comes from Streptomyces flavovariabilis, assembly GCF_000725785.1. Lineage (NCBI taxonomy): Bacteria > Bacillati > Actinomycetota > Actinomycetes > Kitasatosporales > Streptomycetaceae > Streptomyces > Streptomyces flavovariabilis. The sequence continues at coordinate 197,518 of NZ_JNXD01000008.1, forward strand.
TGGCCCGCTCATGCCCCACCCGACAGCAGGCTCACCACCCGGCGGGCCGTGGCCGCGTCGCGGGCGGCGGTGAAGGGCAGGGCGTTGCCGCCCGCGATGCGGAACGGCTCGCCGGCGAGCGTCAGGTGGGCGCCGCCCGCCTCCTCGACCAGGAGCAGACCGGCCGCGTGATCCCAGGCGGCTTCCCAGGAGAACGCCACCGCGTCCGACTCACCGCGGGCGATGGCGAGGTACTCCAGTCCGGCCGAGCCGCACGGGCGCGGTGCCACACCGTCGGCGCGCAGGCCGAGCAGGGCGTGCTTCTCCTCTTCCGTCGTGTAGTCCGGGTGGGAGGTGGCCACGCGCAGGTCCCGGCCGGGCTGCGGCACTCCGGCGAACAGCCGCTCCCCGTCGAGGTGGGCGCCCTTGCCCCGCTGGGCGTAGGCGAGCCGGTCGCGGGCGGGCGCGTACGTCCAGGACGCGAGCAGGGTGCCGCGGTGGGCCAGCGCGACCAGGGTGCAGAACCCGGCCTCGCCGCGCACGAACTGGCGTGTCCCGTCGACCGGGTCGACGATCCAGACCGGGGCGTCCCCGCGTATCGCCTCGTACGACGCCGGGTTGGCGTGGACCGCCTCCTCGCCGACCACGACCGAGGCGGGCAGCAGGGTGCCCAGCTCCTCGGTCAGATACAGCTCGGCCTTGCGGTCGGCGTCGGTCACCAGGTCGTGCGGACCGCTCTTCTGCTCGACCTCGTGCGCGGCGAGCTGGCGCCAGCGCGGCATGATCTCGGTAGCGGCCGCCTTGCGGATCGCCTCCTCGACGTCGGAGGCGTGCTCTGCGAGAAACTCTTCGATGGTTTCGTTGCTGTCGATCACCCCTCCATGACAACACGCGCCACTGACAATCCCCACCCGCCGGGTGCACTGCGGGTGGCAGCGCGATGAACAGCGGGACGTCCCGGCTCGGCACGGCGGGGGGCCGCGGGCGCGCGCGGGCGACTGCCCGGCCGATCACCGGCCCACGGCGTACCCCTGCATCCCGCGCGGGTTCGCCGCCGCCGACAGGACGCCCGTCTCCGGGTCCCGCGCGACCGCGCACAGCCGGCCCTCCGACCAGGGGCCGCCCACGGTCACGTCGTGGCCGCGGCGCCGCAGCTCCTCGACGACCTCGGGGTCGGTGCGGGACTCCACGGTCACGCTCCCCGGGCGCATGCCGCGCGGGTAGAAGGAACCGGGGAAACTGTCGTTGTGCCAGTTCGGGGCGTCGATCGCGCCCTGGAGGTCGAGGCCGCCGCGCACCGGGGCGCGCAGCGCGACCGCGAGGAAGAAGTGCAGCTGCCACTGGTCCTGCTGGTCCCCGCCGGGCGTGCCGAACGCCATGACGGGCACGCCGTCGCGCAGGGCGATCGAGGGCGTCAGGGTGGTGCGGGGGCGGCGACCGGGGGTGAGAGAACCCGGCAGCCCCTCCTCCAGCCAGGCCATCTGGAGCCGGGTACCGAGCGGGAAGCCGAGCTCGGGCACGACGGGGTTGGACTGGAGCCAGCCGCCGCTGGGCGTGGCCGAGACCATGTTCCCCCAGCGGTCGACGACGTCGAGGTGGCAGGTGTCGCCGCGGGTGGTCCCGTCGGCGAGGATCTCCGGTTCGCCCGGCACGGGGGACGCCGGGCTCCTGGCGACGGTCGGTTCGCCGGCGCCCAGGGCGTCGAGGCCTTCCCGGGCGGCGGCCGCCACGCGCGCGTGCGCGCACAGCCGTGGGGTGCGTCCGCCGGGGCTGCCGGGCCGCAGGCCGTTCTCGGCCCGCTCGCCGACGAGGGCGCGGCGGGCCGTGCTGTACGCGTCGGACAGCAGGTCGTCGAGGGGCACGGCGGCGGCGTCCCCGTACCAGGCCTCCCGGTCGGCCATGGCGAGCTTGCAGTTCTCGACCAGGAGATGGACGTAGTCGGCCGAGCCGTAGGGGGGCAGTTCGGGCGGGAGCAGGGCGAGTTGCTGAAGGAGGACGGGGCCCTGGCTCCAGGGGCCCGGCTTGCACACGGTCCAGCCGTTCCAGTCGTACGTCGCCGGCGTCTCGTAGGTCGCGGACCAGGCGGCGAGGTCGGCGGCCGTGAGGGTGCCGGTGTGGCGTTCCCCGCTGGTGTCCCTGGTCGGGCGCCCGGCCTGGCGGACGAGGGCGTCGGCGATGAACCCGGTGCGCCACACCTGCCGGGCGGCCTCGATCCGTGCCTGTCTGTCGCCCGCGCCTGAGGTCTCGGCGAGCAGGCGCTTCCAGGTGGCGGCAAGTGCGGGGTTGGCGAAGAGCTCGCCGGGGCGCGGTGCCTTGCCGCCCGGGAGGTAGACGTCCGCCGACGAGGTCCACTCCGTCTCGAACAGCTCGCGCACGGTCTCGACGGTCTCGCCGACGCGCTCCACGGGCGCGTGGCCGTGCTCGGCGTAGCCGATGGCGTACGTCAGCACCTCGTCGAGGGACAGGGTGCCGTGGTCGCGCAGCAGCAGCATCCAGGCGTCGAACGCGCCCGGTACGGCGACGGCGAGCGGCCCGGTGCCGGGGACGAGGTCCAGGCCGAGGCCCCGGTAGTGCGCGACGGTCGCCCCGGCCGGCGCGACGCCCTGCCCGCACAGCACCCGCACCTCGCCGCCGGCCGGGGCGAGCAGGATCGGCACCTCACCGGCCGGGCCGTTGAGGTGCGGCTCGACGACGTGCAGCACGAAGGCCCCCGCCACGGCCGCGTCGTAGGCGTTGCCGCCGCTCTCCAGAACGGCCATCGCCGACTGCGAGGCGAGCCAGTGGGTGGAGGAGACCATGCCGAAGGTGCCCTGGAGGGTGGGGCGGGTGGTGAACATGCGGTCTTTCACCTTTCGGATTCCGAGCGTCGGCCAGACCGGCCGACGCTCGGAACCGGCTGCCCCCGCAGGCTGTCGAACGCTTTACGCTCTCATGCGGAAGGGGGAGCCGTCGGCGTACCCCCCACGGATCCGGATTGACTTGCGGCCGCCCGCTACGAACACTGCCGGCACGGCCTCGTGGCCGTCGTCGACCGACCTCACCGCTGCCGCTCCAGCCGGGTCACGCCGGATGCCGACCCGACGCGGCTGGCGGCTTCGTCCTGGTGGCCGGGTCATCAGGCGGGCTCCCGTATCAGGTGGACCAGTGCGGAGGCGTAGTCGTCGGCGGCGAGGTCCAGCTGCAGCCCGTGTGTGAGGAGGATGGCCCCGTGGTGCACGACTCCGGTGACGGAGTCCCGGTACCGTGCCGCGGGTTCGAGGGCACGCAGGGGCAGGGCCGGGTCGTGGTGGCCGAAGTGCCGCGCCGTTCTGAGGGCGATCACGGCGGTCTCCCTGCCGTCGGGAGCCACGTACTGCACGGCGTTCAGGTCCCTGTCGTCGCGGTGCCGCAGCCGGTGCTGCTCGCCGAGCTGCACGAGGTGCCGCACGCCCTTGTACGCGGTGACGTGTTCGGCCGCCCGGCCCAGCTCCGCCTCGCTCCAGCGGTTCAGATCGCCGCCGACGCCCAGGACGCCGTTCATGGCGGCGTGGAAACGGAAGTCGAGGGGCACGCGGCGCCCGGTGTAGGGATTGGGGCTGTCGGTGACCCAGGCGCCCATGACCCGGGCCGGGTACAGCTGTGAGAAGCCGTGCTGGATCTCGACGCGGTCCAGCGCGTCGGTGTTGTCGGAGGTCCACACCTGGTCGGTGCGGGCGAGGATGCCGAGGTCGAGCCGGCCGCCGCCGCTGCTGCACGTCTCGATGCGGAGGCCGGGGTGGTCGGCGCGCAGCCGGTCGAGCAGGGCGTAGAGGTTGCGCACGTGGTCGATCCACAGCCGGTCGGGGTCGCTCCCGGCGTCGGGCCACCCGGCCTCGGTGAAGGGCCGGTTCATGTCCCACTTGAGAAAGTCGACGGCGTTCTTCGACACCAGTTCGTCGAGCCGACCGTGCAGCCAGGCGGCCACGTCGGGGCGGGCGAGGTTGAGCACCAGCTGGTTGCGGTGCTCGGTGCGGCGGCGGTGGGGGTGGTGCAGCACCCAGTCGGGGTGGGCGCGGTAGAGGTCGCTGTCGGGGTTGACCATCTCGGGCTCGACCCACAGGCCGAACTGCATGCCGAGGTCGTGCACCCGGTCGATGAGGGGGGTGAGGCCGTCGGGGAAGCGGTCGGGGTTGGGCGTCCAGTCGCCGAGTCCGGCGGCGTCGTGGGTGCGGGCGCCGAACCAGCCGTCGTCCATCACGAAGAGCTCGGCGCCGAGTGCCGCGGCCTTCTCCGCCAGCTCGATCTGCCCGCGGACGTCGATGTCGAACTCGGTGGCCTCCCAGGAGTTGTAGAGCACCGGCCGCAGCTCTTCCGGATACGGCAGTACGTGGTCCAGTACGTGCCGGTGCCACAGGCGGCTGGCGGCTCCGAAGCCGCCCTCGGTGTACGCCCCGGCGCAGACGGGCGTGGCCAGTTCCTCACCCGGCGCCAGTTCCCAGGTGATCGGGTCATGGCCGAACCCCGCGGACAGGGTGGCCCGTTCCGTGGGCAGCCGCTGGGCGGTGAGCCGCCAGCTGCCGCTCCAGGCGAGGGCGCACGACCAGACGGAGCCGTGGACCTCGTCGGCTCCGCCGTCGTCGATCATGGCCCACGGGTTGGCCTGGTGCCCGGTGGTACCGCGTCGGCTGGTGAGAACCGTCTCCCCGTAGGGCAGCGGGGTCCGGTTCAGTTGGGTCTCGGCGCACCACTGGCCCCGCGCCTGGCTCAGACGGTATTCGCCCAGCCTGGGCAGCACCCAGGTGGCGGAGTCGGCGCGGACGATCGTGATCGTGCCGTCGGTCGGTGCGCCGGTGTGACGCAGGACCAGGTGGCGTTCGATGACGTCGGTGCCGGTGCGCAGGCGGTAGTGGGACTCCAGGGTGAGCGGGTAGTGCCGGTCGGCGAACCGCAGGACCAGTTCCGTTCCGTCCTCGTGGTGCAGCACCTCCTCGCCCGCCGGGTGCGGTTCGAGGTCGCGCACGCCGTCCGGGAAGCGGACCTGGACGCCCGCGTGGGCGTAGCGCATGGCTCCCGCGGTGTCGAGGTCGAGGGTGCCGTCGGCGGGGTCCTCGAACGACCGGCGGCCGGGCTGGGGGCGGTCCAGGAGGGAGAGGGCCTGTCCGAGGGTGAGCCGGGCACCCCAGTGCAGACCACGCAGTCGGTGGCCGTCGTCGAGGTGGAGGACATAGCTGGAGCCGGGTCCGGACAGGACCCACAGGCGGTGCTCGGGGTCGTGGGCGATGTTCGGCATGGCGGCCTTTCGGGCTGCGGCAGTCGTGGCGGGAACGGGCGGTGGCATGAGGGGAGAGAGGGCCGCCGCCGGGTGCGGCGGCGGCCCTGGGAGGGGAACGGTCAGCCGTTCACCCGGGCGACCTCGATGTAGTCGATGTCGGGTGCGTAGGCGGATGAGTTGGAGATCTTCAGGGTGTTGGTTCCGGCGTTGAGGTTGACGGTGGTGCCCAGCGACCAGAAGTCGCTCCAGCCGTAGGTGTTGCGGAAGGTCGACGTGGCCGGGGCGCCGCCGTTCACCGTCAGCTGCGCGGTGCGGGACTTGATGTTGGTGTTGTAGCTGTCGGTGCCCGACCGGTCGTTGTTGGCGTAGTGGATCACCACCGCGTACCGGCCCGCGGCCGGTGCGCTGATGTTGCCGAAGGTCAGCGTGTTGGCGCTGCCGTTGCCGATGTAGCCGACGTTCTTGTCGCCGGAGCCCCACACGTTCGACTGGATCCTGGCCGCGCCGGCCAGGGTGCCGCTCTCGGCCTCGATCTTGGTGACGCCGGTGGTGTCACCCGAGCCGGCCACCTTCAGGTTCCGCAGGGTGACCGTGGCGCCGGTGTTCGGGCTGACCTTGATCCGGTTGATGCCGGCCACGAGGTAGAGGCGGTTGCTCGCGGTGGCCGCCGCGCCGCTGGAGTTGGCCAGGGTGGCGACGGTGGCGCCGTTCAGGGCCAGGGCGGCCGTTCCGCCCGAGGAGGCGTAGGCGGTCTTCACCGTGTAGTAGCCGTTGCTGGGCGCGTAGGCGTCGAACGTGGTGCTGTCGCCGGAGTCCAGGACGACGGCGCCGGTCCCGGCCTCGCCCACGTCCCCGTACGACCAGCCGGGGGTGCCGCTGGTGTCGGCGAACGTGGCCTCGTACAGCGTCTCCGGATTGCTCTGCGCGGCCGTCAGGTCGATCTTGTCGAGGGTCACGTCACCCACGCCGGTGCCCAGGGTGGCGTCGGACTTGGCGAGGGAGATGGTGTGGCTGCCCGCGCTCAGCGTCACCGGGACGGTGACCGTGGAGCGGTACTGGGAGTTCAGGGTGGACGGGTAGGTGACGAACTTCGGGCTGGCGCCGTCGATCCGCAGCGCCTGCTGGGCCGGGGTACCGGTCTGGTTGCCGTAGAAGATCCGCAGGTTGTACGTGCCGGAGGACGGGGCGCTCACCGCGAGGGCGACCTTGCTGGTCGCCGCGCTGAGGCCGGTGACGTCCTTGGTGCCGGAGGCCGCGTACTTCTGGGACTCGTTGTAGTTGGCGCCGTTGCCCTCGGTGGTGATCGTGCCGCTGGTGATGGTGCCGTTCTCGGCCTCGTAGGAGGTGCTCTGCGGCACGGTGGGCGTGGCGGCGGTGCCGCCGCCGTTCGGGGTGACCGTGATGCGGTAGGCCGACATGCGGTTCAGGCCGGTCAGCGGAACGGTGACGGACCCGCTGGAGGGGGTGAAGGCGGCGCGGGAGATGGTCTGCGGCGGCGCGGACACGCCGTCGTAGCCGGCCCAGTCCAGGGCCTGCACGGTGACCTCGACCTTGCTGCCGAAGGTGCTGCTCGGAATGTTGTTGATCACCACGTCGGTGTCGGTGGCGGATCCGCCGAGGACCACCTGGGCCTGCTTGCGGCCGGTGTCCAGCGAGGCCATGCCCTGGAGGGTGTCCTGGACGTTGGGCTGCGGCGGGGTCGCCTTGACGGTCTGCCCCGTCATTCCGGCGTACCAGCGCCAGAACCACCACGTGCCGTTGGGGCTGTTGGTGAGGGCCGTGTTGCCGTCCATGTTGCCGGCCGCGTCCCAGTAGGGCTGCTGGGCGTAGACCTTGGTGTCCTCGAACATCGTCGCCCACTGCACCATCTGGCCGGGCACGGACAGATCGCGCCGGTTGGCGTACTCGTCGATGTTGACCGTGATCGGGCTGATGCCGCGTGCGCTCTCCAGGGAGCGGTACGTGGCGTAGTGGCCGCGGTAGGAGGCGAGGGAGCCGGGGCCGAGCTCGTGCCAGGTGAACACGTCCGGCAGCTGGTTCCTGGACTTGGCGTAGGTCAGGAAGTCGCCGAAGAACTTGCTGTTCCAGGCGGCGGTGTTGGGCCCGCCTATCTTCGCGCCGGGGATGATGCTCCGGATCCGGTCGTAGACCGTGCTCCAGTCGGAGTTGAACTTGTTCAGGGCGTTCTGGTAGACGGTGGCGTCGCCGCTCTTGATGCCGGTGTACCAGATGCCGTCGGGCTCGTTGAAGGGGACGAAGACGACCTTGTCGGCGTACGAGGTCCCCTTGATCGCGTTGACCGCGCTGTCGACCTTGGTGAGGTAGTCACTGAGGCCGAGGTTCTGGTACGGCCAGTTCGAGTACATGTCCTGGATGTTGGTGTACATCGTGCCGCCGCCGTTGCGGAAGAACGACGGGGCCACTTCCAGGATGTCCCCGTTGGGGTGCTGGGCACCGTTCGGGGGCTTCTGCGATCCGGTGGTGAGCTTCAGGGGCGCCAGCAGGTTGTCGCTGGGGACGCCGTCGTCGCTCTGTCCGTAGAGCGCGCCGTTCGAGCCGCGCAGGACGGTTCCGGTGGTCGTGCCGAGGTCGACGGTGAAGGTCTGGGTGGCGGCGGCCGCTGTCTGGGGCACGGCGAGTGCGGTGCCCACAAGGGCCGCGCAGGCCAGTAGCGCTCTGGTGAGGTGTGCTCTTCTTCGGCCGGGTGGCGTGACGCCCGGGGTGCTAGTGTCGAGGGACATGGAAACCTGGCTTTCTCCTCCCGCGGCACTGCGGGAGGACGGATCGGGGGAACCGGGATGTTATCGCTCACATCCCCCGCGGACGGAGCGGTAGGGGTGTGGGTGGGCGGAAACAGGTGGGCCCGGGGACCAGGGGCGGTCAGGCGGGCCGGTGCCGCGCCGGGCCGGTGCTCTCCCGGACGATCAGTTCCGGTTCGGCCCACAGGGAGGGCGCCGGGGCGTTGTCGGGGTCGAGCAGCCGGTGCAGCATCCCGAAGGCGCCCCGCCCCAGCCCTTCGAAGTCCAGCCGTACGGTGGTCAGGGTGGGGTGGGTGTACGCCGCGTACGGCGCGTCGTCGAAGCCCATGACACTGAGGTCGCCCGGCACGTCACGGCCCGCCTCCCGGGCCGCCCGCAGGACACCGAGCGCGAGATCGTCGTTGCCGCACAGCACGGCGGTGACCTGCGGGTCGGCGACCACGCTGCGAGCGGCCAGATACCCGGATCGCGGGCTCCAGCCGCCTTCGAGCGGCTCGGATACGGGATGACCGGCCGCGCTGAGCGTGTCCCGCCAGCCCTCGGCGCGCTGCCCGACCCTGGTCGTGGAGGACGGGATCGTCATGTAGTGGACGGTGCGGTGGCCGAGGCCGAGCAGGTAGCGGGTGGCCTGGGCCGCCGCCGCCCGGTCGTCGAGCCAGGCTTCCGGCCTGCCGCCGCCGGCCTGTCCGGCCTCATGTGGCCGCTCCACCACGGCGGCCGCGGAGAACTCGGCGGGCAACGCCCGCCAGACCCGTTCGCCGGGCTCGTTGAAGGCGATCACCAGGACGGGTTCTCCGGGACGGGCGAGCCGCCCGGCGACGTCGTCCGGCGTCAACGGGGCGTTCTCGTCCAGGACGCTGACCGACACGGCGAAGTCCGCCGCGCGGGCCGCCTCCTCTATGCCCCGCAGGGCGAGGGAGGCGCCGTACAGGGTGGTGTCCGAGGTGAGCACGGTGACCGAGCGCACCACTCCCCCGGCCAGTGCCCGGGCGAGCCGGTTGGGCTTGTAGCCGAGTTCGTCGATGACCTGCAGCACCCGTTCCCGGGTGGCCTTCTTGACCTTGGGGCTGCCGTTGACCACCCGGGAGACGGTCTGGTGGGACACCCCGGCCGCCTTGGCGACGTCGAAGATGCTGACGGACCGCTGCCGGTCGGCGCCGTCCTGGGACGGCTCCTCGTCGCGGCGCGCCGGGGTGTGGTTCTGCATGTCCGTGGACTCCCGTCGGATCGTCGGTCGTGGCGTCCGCTGCCTGCGGATGCCTACTTGATCGCCGCGTTGGACTCCTCGTTGACGGAGTCCGCCGCGGCCTTGGGCGACTGCTGGCCCAGCCACACTTGGTTGAAGGCGTCCTGCACCTTGACGTTGTACGTCGCCGAGGACGTCGTCAGCGGGTATCCGACGGTCGTGCCCTCGGCTTCCTTGGAGAAGGCGCTGACGTCCACGCCCCGCTGCTTCCACACGGCCACGTAGTCCTTGTTGAGCGTGGGGATGCCCGGCCACACCGCCCCCTCGGAGACGATGATCTTCTGGGACTCCTCCGACCCGAGCCACTTCACCAGCTCCCACGCCTCCTTGGGGTGCTTGCTGCCCGCGTACAGGGCGTTGCTGAGCCCGTTGTACACCGTGCCCTTCCCGACCGGGCCACTGGGCAGCTCGGCGACGCCGAAGTCGCCCTTCATCGAGCCCTGGTAGGCGTTGAGGTCCCAGCTGCCGTCCCACACCACGGCCGCCTGCTTACGGGCCAGCACCTGCGGCAGAGACGCCCCGTTGGGCGTGTTGGTGACGGAGGCCGGTACCGCGACGTGGTACTTCAGCCGCAGGTCCCGGATGAACTGGATGGCCTCCACGCAGGAGGGCTGGTTGATCGTCCACTTGCCCCACTCCTTGTCCTGGAGCTTGCAGCCGTTCTGCAGGGCCGCGTTCCACCAGTCCGTCTGGCCGTTGGACGACCCGAGCGCGAGACCGTACTGCTTGACGTGCTTGCTGTCGAAGCCCTTCTCGTTCGGGTGCTTGCCGTTGACGTCGACGGTCAGCTTCTGCAGGGCCTTGACGAAGCTGCCGCCGTCGGTGGTGTTCCAGGACAGGCCGCCCAGCTCGTCCTGTGTCAGCCCCGCCTTCTTCAGCATGGTCTTGTTGTAGACCTGGGCGATGGTGTCCCAGTCCTTCGGCAGGCCGTACTGCTTGCCGTCCTGCTGCCAGCCCGACAGGAGCTTGGCGTCGTAGATCGACGTGTCCAGCTTGTCGGCCTTGATGTACGGGCCGAGGTCGGCGAGGACGCCCTGCTGGGAGAACTGCGGGAAGTACGCCACGTGGTCCCAGAAGACGTCGGGCGCGGTGCGGCCGGCCATCTGGGTCTGCAGCTTGCTCCAGTACTGCGCCCAGGCGTTCAGCTCGATCTTGACCTTGATGTTCGGGTGCTGCTTCTCGAACGCGGCGATCGACTTCTTCAGCGCCGGCTCCTGGACAGCGTCCCAGACGGCGTACCGCAGGGTGACGGCGCCACCGGAGGAGGCGGTGTCCGAGCCGGACGAGCCGCAGGCGGTGGTGAGGCAGAGCAGGACTGCGCCGGTGGCCGTGGCGGCCAGGGCTCTTCTGGAGGATGTGGACATGGCTGGGCGTCCCTTTCGGTGCGGGTGGTCGAGGCAGTGCGGGGGCGGAGGGCGGCTTACTTGAGGCCGGTGAGGGCGATGGAGCGGACGATGTGCCGTTGGAAGAGGAGGAACACGGCGATCAGAGGCAGCAGGGCCAGCGCGGCTCCGGCCAGCACGATGTGCGGCAGGTCGGAGACGTGTTCGCCCTGGAGGGCGGCGATGCCGACGGTGATCACCCGGGTCCGGTCGCTGTTGGTGATGATCAGCGGCCAGATCAGGTTGTTCCAGGTATTGACGAACGTGATGATCGCGAGCGTGGCGAGGATGGGACGGCTCAGCGGCAGCATGATCCGTACGAGGATGGTCCAGGTGCTCGCCCCGTCGATGCGGGCGGCGGCTTCCAGGTCCTTGGGAACGGTGCGGAAGTGCTGACGTACCAGGAAGACGCCGTACGGGGTGCCGAAGACAGTGGGCAGGATCAGCCCCGCGTACGTGTCCACCATTCCCATTTCACGCATCATCAGGAACAGCGGTACGAGCGTGATCATCTGAGGCACCATCATGGTGGCGAGATAGCCCCAGAAGAGCCAGTCGCGCCCCGGGAACTCGAGCCGGGCCAGCGCGTACGCCGCCAGTGCGCTGAACACCACCTGACCGGCGGTGACGATGACCGCCACAGCCAGGGTGTGCAGCAGAAAGGACGACATTCCGTACTGGTTCCACACGGCGGCGAAGTTGCCGGACGTGGCCGGATGCGCGGGAACCCAGGCCTCGGTCGACAGCAGGTCCGACGGCCGCTTGAACGCGCCGTTCAGCGTCAGCAGGTACGGGGCGACCGACAGCAGCGCTCCGGCGGCGAGGATCCCGTACAGCGTCGCTCTGCGGACGGCAGTGGAGAAAAAAGACATGGTCGTGGCCGCCCTCAGCTGAAGTCGTAGACGGTGCGCTTGCGGAAGTACAGGACCTGGACGGCGGTCACCAGCAGGATCACGGCGAACAGCAGCATCGCCAGCGCCGAGGCGTAGCCACTGCGGAACAGCTGGAACGCCTGCTGGTAGATGTGGTAGTTCAGCGTGTCCGTCGACCCTCCCGGCCCGCCCTGGGTCATCACGTAGACGGTGTCGAACATCTGGAACGACCCGATCGTGTTGGTCACCAGCACGAAGAACATCGAGGGGCGCAGCAGTGGCAGCGTGATCCGGAAGAAGCGCTGCGCGGATCCCGCCCCGTCCAGGTCGGCTGCCTCGTACAGCGATTCGGGGATCGACTGGAGGCCCGCCAGCAGGAACAGCATGGTGTAGCCCGTGTACTGCCAGATGTTGACCGAGGCCAGCACCGGCATGGCCCAGCCGGTGGACGACAGCCAGGCCGGGCCGTCCACGCCGAACAGGGCCAGGAACTGATTGACGACGCCGTGCTGCGGGTCGAACGCCCAGCTCCAGACGATGCCGAGGGCCACCGGCATGGCCATCCACGGCAGGACGAACAGCACCCGGAACACCTTGCCGCCGCGCAGCTTCCGGTTCATCGCCAGGGCGAGCAGCAGGGCCAGACCGGTCTGCGCGGGGATGTTCAGCAGCACGTAGTAGACGGTGTTGCGCATCGCGCGCCACACCTCGCTGTCACCCATCATCTCGCGGTAGTTCGCCAGCCCGACGAAGCGCGGGGCGCCCATCAGGTTCCAGTCGAAGAAGCTGATGGCGACGACTCCGGCGATCGGCGCGACCAGGAAGAACACGAGCCCGGCAAGGCTCGGCGCGAGCAGCAGGTACGCCTCGGCAGTGGTGCGGATCCGGCCCCGCCCAGGATGCCGACGGGGTGCACCGGCTGGGGAGTGGCGACTTTTGCCCGCTGGTGGCGAGGACACGGCGGTGGAGATGTTATCGATCACATTTACGCTCCGTCGGGCGCCTCGTCAGCGGCGGCGAGGGCAGTGAACAGGCAGTATTGCCAAGAGTCGGGTGCCCGGCGAGGTGGGGCTCTCAGGCGGCCGACAGGCGAATCACGCCAGCGGCATGAGGGAAAGTGTTAGCGCTAACACCACGGGGGTCAATGGGTTGGTGGCTGGATTCTTCTCATGCCTCAAGCGGGACTGGCCGCGCGCGCTCCGACGAAAGGGACGGATTGAGGGGATTTCTTCCGAGTGTCCGAAGGTACGTGCCGCCCCCGGGACCGGGCTCACGCCCCGGGCGTGCGGGCCCGATCGATGCGGCGGGCCTTCGCGCGGCCTGCTCCACGTGCAGCGGCGCAGATCGACGAGTTCGACCCGGTGCCCGTCGCGCGCCAGCCGCTCGGCGTGCACGCAGCTGCCGCCGCCGACGTCCAGCACGCGTGCGGGGGGGCGTCGGCGGGCAGGAGCCGCCGGAGCACGTCCCGGGTCCGCCAGAACTCGAGCCGACCCGGCTTGTCCGAGACGGGTGCCCTCCATGCCGAGGGCATAGCAGTCGAGGATGTCGTCGCGAAGGGTGGGGAGTTGGGGTATGTGCCGACTTGTACGGGATGAGGGCGGCGAAGTCACGGCTCAGGGCTGCGCAGCGCGACCGCTCCGGTGCGAACGGTATTCCCGCAGCGTGTGTGCGGGGACCGCCCTTCCACCCCGCAGGGACTCGTGTGACACTGTCGTCCCGTCCGCCGTGCGGACCCGTTCCGCACCGTCGTCTCCCACGAGAAGGGCGCCGTGCGTTCCCTACCTCTGCCCCTGGCCCTGACCGCCCGTCTGTCCCCGGTGGTGGTACTCGCCACGGTGGGCTGGGCGCTGTCGTCCGGTCCGCTCGCCGCGCCGCAGGCCGCCGAGCACAAACCGGCCGAAGAGAAGACCGAGACGCAGTCCGCGTCCGCCCCGTCGACGTCGACGGCGCCGAAGACGTATCCGGCCGCGCCCGCCCCGTGCGAGAGCGTCGCCAAGAAGACGATCGAGTCGCTGGTGCCGGGCGCCAAGACGGCCGGCAAGGAGATCCCGTCCACGGACTCGAAGCTGCGGCGCACCTGCTCCTGGAACGCGCTCAAGGGGTACGACTACCGCTGGCTCGACGTGTCCTACGAGGTCATGCAGTCGGACGAGGCCGCGCAGAAGTCGTACGAGGCGCACACCGGGAAGAAGAGCGGCGGCGGGGCCGTCCCCGGTCTGGGTGACAGCGCGTACTCCGTCGTGAACCTCACCACCGAGGACAAGCAGGAGACCCGCGAGGGCGTCGTGATCGCCCGCGCCTCCAACGCGCTGGTGATGATCACCTACAACGGCAGTGACTTCGAGTCGAAGAAGGCGCCCAGTACGGACACGATCAACAAGGGCGCCATCAAGGCCGCGAAGGAAGCGGTGGCCGTGCTGGAGGCCGACAAGGGCTGATCGCCGCCCTCCAGCGCCGGTCCGGCTCCTCGTCAGACAACCGTGCGGTCACGACCTCGCAGAGCCATCAGCAGCAGGTACAGGACCATCGACGTGCCCAGGCCCACCGCCCAGCCGTAGTCGGCCAGACCGGCCAGTGCGGGGATGGGACGGCCGTCGGTCAGCGGCTTGAAGCTCGCACCGCCGACGGCGAGGACACCACCGGCCGCGAAGGCGACGACGGCCCGCCAGTTCCAGCCGCCCTCGTACCAGTAGCGGCCACCCGGGCGGTACAGGTCGGCCAGGTCGAGCCGGGAGCGGCGCAGGATCCAGTAGTCGGCGATGAGGATGCCCGCGACGGTGCCGAGCAGCCCGCCGACCAGGCCGAGCCAGGTGAAGATGTAGCCCTGCGGGTCGGAGTACAGCTTCCACGGGCAGATCAGCACCCCGAGGACGCAGGTGGCGAGGGCGCCGGCGCGGAAACTGATGCGTCGGGGCGCGATGTTGGAGAAGTCGAACGCCGGCGAGACCAGGTTGGCCGCGACGTTGACGGAGAGCGTCGCCACCAGGACGGTGACCAGCGCGAAGAGCAGGCCCACCGTGTTGTCGGTCTTGGCGGCGAGCTGCACCGGGTCCCAGATGGCCTCGCCGTAGACGGCCTGGCTGCCCGAGGTGACCATCACCGACAGGAAGGCGAAGAGGGTCATGGTGGTCGGCAAACCGAGCGCCTGGCCCCGGGTCTGCGCCTTCTGGCTCCTGCCGTAGCGGGTGAAGTCCGGGATGTTCAGCGACAGGGTGGACCAGAAGCCGATCATGCCCATGAGGGCGGGGGCGAACAGTTTCCAGAAGTCGGCGCCCCAGCCGAGCTTCGAGGGCTGGTCGAACAGCGGGCCGAAGCCGCCCGCCTTGTCGCTCATCCACCACAGCATCACGAACGCGCCGACGAGCACGAAGGGCGCCGCCCAGTTCTCGAAGCGGCGGATCGTCTCCATGCCCCGGTAGATGATGACCACTTGCAGCGCCCAGAAGATCGCGAACGACAGCCACATCGTCCAGGCGTAGCCGCCGACCTTGGCCGCGTCCGTCCAGCCGGTGCCGATGAGCTTGCCGGCCAGGAAGTAGATGGCCTCGCCGCCGATCCAGGTCTGGATGCCGAACCAGCCGCACGCCACCAACGCCCGTACGACAGCGGGGAGGTTGGCGCCGCGGATACCGAAGGAGGCCCGGGCGAAGACCGGGAAGGGTATGCCGTACTTGGGTCCGGCGTGGCCGGTGAGCAGCATCGGTATCAGCACGATCACGTTGGCCAGGGCGATGGTGAGCACCGCCTGCTTCCAGTCCATGCCGACGGCGATGAGTCCGGAGGCCAGGGTCCAGGAGGCCGTGTTGTGGGCCATGCCGACCCACAGCGCGGAGAAGTTGTACGTGGTCCAGGTGCGCTTCTCGACCGGGACCGGCAGCAGGTCCTCGTTGGCGTAGGGGCCGGTCGGTGCGGGGGCACCCGGGGCGATCTCCACCCGGCCGTCGGCGAGGGTGACTTGGGTGGTCGGCGGTGGGGCCGTGGGAGCGGTATCGGTCATGGGCCGGGCCAATCAGGGGAGGTGGGACGGGAAAGGCCGTGCGGTGACGCCGATGGGGGGTGCGCTCCGGGTGCGCCGGGGAGCGTCCGGGGCCCCCTTCCCGAGCCGCTGGGAAGGGGGAGTTCACAGGGGGGTGCGGCGGCGGAGGTCAGCCGTTGAGGGCCGGGATCACCCGCGATCCGTAGGCCTCGATCACGGCCTCCTGCGCGTCGTGCATGTCGTAGACGGCGAACTGGTCCACGCCGAGCGCGCGCAGCGCCTCCAGCTTCTCGATGTGCTTCTCGGCCGGGCCGATCAGGCAGAACCGGTCGACGATCTCGTCGGGCACGAACTGGGTGTCGGGGTTGCCGCTGCGCCCGTGGTGGGAGTAGTCGTAGCCCTCGCGGGCCTTGATGTACTCGGTGAGTTCGTCGGGGACCGCGGCCGAGTGCTCGCCGTACTTGGAGACCAGGTCGGCGACGTGGTTGCCGACCATGCCGCCGAACCAGCGGCACTGCTCGCGCGCGTGGGCGAGCGCCTCGGGCGAGTCGTCCTCGGTGACGTACGCCGGGGCGGCCACGCAGACGGTCACCTCGGCGGGGTCCCGGCCGGCGGCGACGGCCGCCTCCTTCACGGCCTTGACCATGTACTCGGTCAGATAGAGGTCGGCCAGCTGGAGGATGAACCCGTCGGCCTCCTCGCCGGTCATCTTCAGGGCCTTCGGGCCGTATGCGGCCATCCACACGGGGAGTTCGGCGCCCTGGCTGATCCACGGG
Source organism: Streptomyces flavovariabilis (assembly GCF_000725785.1). Taxonomy (NCBI): domain Bacteria; kingdom Bacillati; phylum Actinomycetota; class Actinomycetes; order Kitasatosporales; family Streptomycetaceae; genus Streptomyces; species Streptomyces flavovariabilis. The sequence continues at coordinate 213,738 of NZ_JNXD01000008.1, forward strand.
AACCGGACGACGGTGCCGCCGCCGAGGTCGGCCTCCCGTCCGCTGCCGAGGTCCCGGATGACCTTCATGGCCTCGCTGATCCGGGCGAGGGTGTTGGGCTTGCGGCCGGCCACGCGCATCGCGGAGTCGCCGCGGCCGATGCCGCAGACCGTGCGGTTGCCGAACATGTCGTTGAGGGTGGCGAAGGTGGAGGCGGTGACCTCCCAGGTGCGGGTGCCCGGGTTGGTCACCATCGGCCCGACCTTCAGGGTCGTGGTGTTGGCCAGGATCTGGCTGTAGATCACGAACGGTTCCTGCCACAGCACGGCGGAGTCGAAGGTCCAGCCGTAGGTGAAGCCGTTGCGTTCCGCCCGCTTCATCAGGCTGATCACCCGCGAGGCAGGCGGGTCGGTCTGCAGGACGAGTCCGAAGTCCATCTGCGCCACTCCTAGTTGAGGTACTGACAGGTGGAACGCGGGGTGAACACGCCGTGCCCGGCGTGGCCGGTGTACTCCCGCTCGGTGATGACCAGTTCGCCGCGCGAGAGGACCGTCTCGACCCGGCCGGTGGTGCGCTTGCCCTCGTACGCCGAGTAGTCGACGTTCATGTGATGTGTCTCCGCGGACATGACCTGCTCGGCGTGCGGGTCGTAGATGACGACGTCGGCGTCGGCGCCCGGCGCGATGGTGCCCTTCTTCGGGTAGAGGCCGAACATCCGGGCCGGGGTCGCGCAGGCGATCTCGATCCAGCGGCGGCGGGAGATGTGCCCGTCGACGACCGCCTGGTGGAGCAGGTCCATGCGGTTCTCCACGCCGGGCAGGCCGTTGGGGATCTTGGAGAAGTCGCCGCGGCCGAGTTCCTTCTGTCCGGTGAAGCAGAAGGGGCAGTGGTCGGTGGAGACGACCTGGAGGTCGTTGGTGCGCAGGCCCCGCCACAGCGCGGCCTGGTGCTCCTTCGGCCTGAGCGGGGTGGAACACACGTACTTCGCCCCCTCGAAGTCCGGCTCGGCGAGGTTGTCGGTGGACAGGAACAGGTACTGCGGGCAGGTCTCGCCGAAGACGTTCAGTCCCTCGTCGCGGGCCCGGGCCAGCTCGGCGACCGCCTCCGTCGCCGAGACGTGCACGACGTACAGGGGCGCACCGGCCACCTGCGCGAGTTTGATGGCGCGGTGGGTGGCCTCGGCCTCCAGCAGGGCCTTGCGGACCTCGCCGTGGTAGCGCGGGTCGGTCTCGCCCCGGGCCAGGGCCTGCTCGACCAGGACGTCGATCGCGATGCCGTTCTCGGCGTGCATCATGATCAGGCCGCCGTTGTCGGCGGAGCGCTGCATGGCGCGCAGGATCTGGCCGTCGTCGCTGTAGAAGACGCCCGGGTAGGCCATGAACTGCTTGAAGGAGGTGACGCCCTCCTCGACCAGGTGGTCCATCTCCTTGAGGGTGTGCTCGTTGACGTCGGAGACGATCATGTGGAAGCCGTAGTCGATGGCGCAGTTGCCGTCGGCCTTGGCGTGCCAGGCGTCGAGGCCCTCGCGCAGGCTGTGGCCGACGCTCTGCACGGCGAAGTCGATGATCGTCGTCGTACCGCCCCAGGCGGCGGCGCGGGTGCCGGTCTCGAAGGTGTCGGAGGCGAAGGTGCCGCCGAAGGGCAGCTCCATGTGGGTGTGGGCGTCGACGCCGCCGGGGATGACGTACTTTCCTGTCGCGTCGATGACCCGGTCGGCGGTGAAGGCCTCGGCGGCGGGGGTGTGGGAGGCGGCAAGGGCGGCGATGCGGCCGTCCTCGATCAGGATGTCGGCGTGGATCTCGTCGGAGGCTGTGATGACGAGGCCGCCGCGGATGACGATTCGGCTGCTCATGTCGTGGTCGCTCCTCGCAGTGGGTCTGTGCGGGTCGTCAGTGGCTGGTCGCGCAGTTCCCCGCGCCCCGGAGGGCACGTCCTCCGCGGACGTCTCAAGGTGCTGTCAGCGGTCCGTACGCCCCCGGGGCCCTGTCCCGGTAGAACTGCCAGCGGTCGCGGACCTCGCGGAGTTTGGCCATGTCCAGGTCGCGCACGACCAGTTCGGGCTCCTTGTCGCTCGCCACCTCGCCGACGAACTGGGCCTCCGGATCCACGAAGTACGACGTGCCGTAGAAGTCGTTGTCGCCGTACTCCTCGACCCCGACCCGGTTGATCGCGCCGACGAAGTACTCGTTGGCGACGGCCGCCGCCGGCTGCTCCAGCTGCCAGAGGTAGCCGGACAGGCCGCGGGAGGTGGCCGACGGGTTGAAGACGATCTCGGCACCCGCGAGGCCGAGGGCACGCCAGCCCTCGGGGAAGTGGCGGTCGTAGCAGATGTAGACGCCGACCTTGCCGACCGCCGTGTCGAAGACGGGCCAGCCGGAGTTGCCGGGGCGGAAGTAGAACTTCTCCCAGAAGCCCCTGACCTGCGGGATGTGCGTCTTGCGGTACTTGCCGAGGTAGGAGCCGTCCGCGTCGATCACGGCGGCGGTGTTGTAGAGGACGCCGGGCTGCTCCTCCTCGTACATCGGCAGCACCAGGACGATGCCCAGCTCCTTGGCGAGTGCCTGGAAGCGGCGGACGATCGGGCCCTCGGGGATCTGCTCGGCGTACTCGTAGAAGGCCGGGTCCTGGACCTGGCAGAAGTACGGTCCGTAGAACAGCTCCTGGAAGCAGAGGACTTGGGCGCCCTGCGCGGCGGCGTCTCGGGCCGCCTGCTCGTGGACCTGGATCATCGATTCCTTGTCGCCCGTCCAGGCTGTCTGGAAGACGGCGGCACGGATCACTCGGCTCATCGGGACCTCCGGTCGCTCGGTGTGCCGTGAGCCTAGGAAGTCGCGGGGTCGTCTTTGAGTTGCACCGTGTCACGTCCGAGGGCGTGCGGCGTGCCACCGTGTCACTCTGCCGTGGGCCCATGTTTCACCGCCGTTTTCCCAGGTGGTCGGGTGTTTCACTGCTGTTGCGCGTCGTGCGCGAGAAGTGCGATGTGCACCGAGGCGGCCTGCTCGAAATCGTCGAGGTCCACCCCGAGACGGACCTGTATGGCCTCCAGGCGGCGGTAGAGGGCCGGCCGGGAGACGTGGTGGAGCTGGGCGGTGCGGGACTTGTTGCGGCCGCTGGCCAGGTAGGTGCGCAGGACCGACAGCAGGTCCTCCTCGGTCTCGCACAGCAGCCCGTCCAGCTCCCGCTCCGCGAACGACTGCACGTGCGGGTCGTCGCGCAGGAGACGGATCAGGCCCCGCAGGTGAACGTCCTTCAGGCGCACTACGGGTGGGAGGTCCAGGACGGCGGAGGAGTCGGCCACGGCGTCCGCGACGTGCTGGGCCTCGCGCAGGCCGGTGGGTACGTCGTCCCAGGCGGCACGGGGTTCGGCCGCGGCCACGACCGTGTGGTCCGGTCCGGTCTCGGCCCGCAGCCGGGTCGCGAAGTGCGCGGCGAGGGCGCCCGCGTCCTGGTCCCGCGGCAGGCTGAGCAGCACGGCGGTGGCGCCATCGGCCAGTTCGGCGACCAGCCCGGGCAGGCCCAGCAGCCGCAGGAGCCTTTCGAGCCGGGCGGGGTCGCCGTCTCGGACGACCAGCGGCACGAAGGTGCGCCGGTTGACCGGCAGCCCGGCCGCGCGGGCCCGGGGCAGCAGTTGCCGTGCCGGTACGACGCCGCTGACCAGGTCGGTCAGCAGGCTCTGCGCGGACTGCTCCTCCCAGGAGCGGGCGGCGCCGCCGGCGAGCATGCGGTGCAGGACGAGGGCCTCGGCGGCGCGGTCGGCCAGCAGCCGTCCGGTGGCGGTGTCGCCCCGGTAGCCGCACAGCACGATCCGGCCCCAGCGTTCCCCGCGTCCGCCCAGTTCGGCCCGGATCCAGCCGTCGCCCTCGGTGCCGCCGGCCTGCCGGGCGATGCGCTCCCAGTCGCGCAGCACGTCGTCCACCGCGGGCCGCTCCCCCGCCGTGCCGAGGACGCGGTGGGCGAGGTTGGTGACGACGACCGGGCAGGCGCTGTGCCGGGCGACCTCGTCGAGCAGGCGTTGCAGCGGCGCGCCGGCGGTGATGAGGGCGGTGAGTTCGGTGCGGACGGCCTCGGAGAGGCTGACGGCGGCGAACTTGCGCCGCACGAGCCGGGACTGGACCTCCTCGGTGAGTTCGGCGAAGGGGAAGGGCCGGTGCAGGACGACCATCGGCAGCCCGCACCGCTCGGCCGCCCGGCGCATCACGTCCGGCGCCGCGGGGAAGGCGCGGCCGAGTCCGAGGACGACGGCGGCGGCCTCCGCGCGGTGCAGCGACCTGACGTACTCGGCCTGCTTGTCCTCGTCACCGGCGAGCAGCACGCCGGTGGTGAGGACCATCTCGCCGCCGCTGAGCATCACCCCGACGTCGGCGGCCTCGGCGACGTGCACCCAGCGCACGGGACGGTCGAGGTGGCTCGCGCCGGCCACCACCTCGGGTTCCCCGGCGAGGACCCGTTCCAGGGTGAGGACCTGCCGCACCGACAGCGCGGGCTCCAGGGAATCCAGGGTGATGGTCATGGTGGCGGGTCCCTTGCTCAGTGCACTTCTACTGGATGCTCCTCAGAGCGTTCTCGAGGATCGCGGCGCCCTCCTCGGCCTCCGCGACGTTGAGGGACAGCGGCGGGGCGACGCGCAGCGAACTGGTGTTGTGCCCGCCGCCCTTGCCGATCAGCAGGCCGCCCTCGCGGGCCGCCTCCAGGACGGCCGCGGCGGTCTGCGGATCGGCCTCGTCGGTCCCGGGCCTGGTGATCTCGATGCCGATCATCAGCCCCCGGCCGCGTACTTCCCGTACGGCCGGAACGTGCGCGGCGGCGGCCCGCAGCCGCTCGATGAGCAGGCCTCCGACGCGCCGGGCGTTGCCCTGGAGGTCGTGCTCCAGCAGGTAGGTGAGGTTGGCGAGGCCCGCCGCCATGGTGATCTGGGTGCCGCCGAACGTGGAGATGCTGTTGGAGTCCAGGCAATTCATGATCTCGGAGCGGGCGACGACCCCGCCGATGGACATGCCGTTGCCGATGCCCTTGGCAAAGGTCATGATGTCGGGCGGTCCGCTCCGGCCGTGGGCCTGCCAGCCCCAGAAGTGTTCGCCGGTGCGGCCCCAGCCGGTCTGCACCTCGTCGGCGATCCACAGGATGCCGCGCTCGTGCAGCACTTCGCGGAAGGCGGCGTACAGCCCGTCCGGCGGGGCGGTGAAGCCGCCGACTCCCTGGATGGGCTCGGCGATCAGCGCGGCCGGGGCGCGGGTGTGGCCGAGCAGGTCCTTCAGGTCGTCGACGCAGGCCGCGATGTAGTCGTCGTCGCCGAGGGAGGCGAACGGGCCGCGCGTGCGCACGCCGCCGTGCACGTACAGCGTCTGGAGCGGGGAGAGGGAGGTCGGGGACCAGCCGCTGTTGCCGGTGATGCCGACGGAACTGAAGGAACGGCCGTGGTAGCTGTTGCGCATCGCCAGGATGGTGTTGCTGCGCCGGTACGCCGTGGCCAGCAGCAGGGCGGTGTCGTTGGCCTCGGTGCCGGAGGTGGTGAAGAAGACGCGGGCGTCCGGGATGCCGCTCAACGCCGCGATGCGTTCGGCGAGTTCGACCATCGGGCGGTTGAGGTAGAGAGTGGAGGAGTGGACGATCCGGCCGGCCTGCTCGCTCACCGCCTTGGTCACCTCGGGCAGCGCGTGCGCCGTCATGGTGGTGAGGATGCCGCCGAAGAAGTCGAGGTAACGGTTGCCCTGCGCGTCCCAGACGTGGCGGCCCTCGCCGTGGGTGATCTCGAGGGGCTCCTCGTAGTAGAGGGCGAGCCAGTCCGGGAGCACGGCCCGGTGGCGGCCCAGGAGGTCGTTGGTCACGGCTGCACCAGCCCTTCGTAGGCGTCGGGGCGGCGGTCGCGGTAGAAGGCCCACGTCTGCCGCACTTCTTCGATGAGGTCGATGTCCAGTTCCCGGATCACGAGCTCCTCCTGGCTGTCGCTGGCGACGTCCCCCACGAACTGCCCGCGCGGGTCGACGAAGTAGCTCGTGCCGTAGAAGTCGTTGTCGCCGTACTCCTCCTGCCCGACGCGGTTGATCGCGGCGATGTAGTACCCGTTGGCGACGGCCGCCGCGGGCTGCTCCAGCCGCCACAGGTGGGACGACAGGCTCCGGTGGGTGGCCGAGGGGTTGTAGACCAGTTGGGCCCCGGCCAGGCCGAGCTGCCGCCAGCCCTCCGGGAAGTGGCGGTCGTAGCAGATGTACACGCCGACCTTGCCGACGGCCGTGTCGAAGACGGGCCAGCCGAGGTTGCCGGGCTTGAAGTAGAACTTCTCGCGGAAGCCCTTGAGCTGCGGGATGTGGTGCTTGCGGTACTTGCCGAGGTAGGTGCCGTCGGCGTCGATCACGGCCGCGGTGTTGTAGTAGAAGCCGGGCTGCTCCGCCTCGAACACCGGCGCGACGATCACCATGCCGGTCTCGCGCGCGAGCGCCCGCATCCGCCGCACGGTCGGCCCGTCGGGGACGGGCTCGGCCCAGCGGTAGTGCTCCGGCTCCTCGACCTGACAGAAGTAGGGGCTGTTGAAGACTTCCTGGAAACCGATGATCTTCGCGCCCCGGCGGGCCGCCTCGCGGGCGTGCTCCTCGTGTTTCGCCACCATGGACTCGGTGTCGCCGGTCCAGGTGGCCTGGACCAGGGCGGCACGTACGACGTTGGCCATGAGCTGCTCCTTCGACGCGACGTCTGCGCCTCTACGCCCGTAGAAGCGAGCCGTAGAGCCACGAACGTAAGCCTCTGGCACGGGGTTGCCAAGACCATCGTCGCCAACCCGCTGGGCAATGCGCGATTCACACTCCTGCGGGTGAGTCGCCCGGGGTGCGACGTCACCGGTCAGGCGGGGAATCCGGCGACCCGCAGAGCATGCACGAGATCCCAGCGGCGCTCGTCCGACACGCCCCGGGCGGCCTCCAGCAGGAGCGGTACGAGGCGACGCGGATCGGGTTCGGCGCTGCGGGCGGTCTCCTCGGGGGCACGGGCCCGCACATACGCGTCGAGCAGCACGCGCACCTCGCGGTGCAGCCCCTCGGCGGCCAGGGCGAGGACGGCCTCCCCGACTTCGCCCGGCGGCCGCGCGACGCCCTGCCGCAGCATCTGCTGCCCGTCCCCCGCCCGCCCGGCCGCGACCAGCGCGTCGGCGGCGGCGACCAGCCGCCCGGCGGGCAGTGCGGCGGCCTCCCACAGCACGGTCTGCCAGTCGGCGTCCAGCCCGGCGAGGTGCAGCCGCTCCGCGAGCAGCGGAAACCGGGCGGGCTGCCACGAGGCGACCTCGGCCAGCACCGCGTGGGCCTCCCCACTGCGGCCCTCGCTCCGCAGCCGGGCCAGCACTTCCACGGTCCGTCCGACGTCGGCCCGGTCCGCGGCCCCGGCCACACCGGCCTCCCGAGCCGGGCGCTGCACCACCGCCTCCTCGGCGACCCCGGCGAAGCGCGCGCCCCGGGGGGTGCGGCCGGTGGCCGTGGGGGCGGGTGCGGGCAGGTCCCGGACGGCAGCGGGCGGCACGGCGACGGGTACGGCTTCCTCGTCCACCATCCCGGCGAAGCGGGCACTGCCGCGACGGCGTTTGCGTTGCTTGGGGGCAGGGGGTGGAGGGGCCGGCGGTTCGGGAACCGGAGCGGCGAACACGCCGGGGACGGCCGGGGCTGAAGCCCAGGCGGGAGGCCCGTCGAACGTGCCGTCCACGACGGCCTCCCGGTGCGCGGCCCGACCCGCCGGATACTGCGGGGCCAGCCGCCCCGCCCCCGGGGCCCCGGCACCGTCCCCGGCGTCATACCGCCCGGCGGCATCGGTTCCGTCGTAGCGCCGGGGGCCGGGGCCGGACATGCCACCCGCGACGGCCTCCCCGGGCGCGGCCCGGCCCGCCGGATGCTGCCGGGTGAGCCGCCCCGCCCGCGGGGCTCCGGCGGCGCCGGTCCCGGCCGGGGGTGTCCCGGGCTCGTACGGATCTCCGGTGGGTGGCGGTTCGGACCCGGTGCCGCTCAGCCCGTCGCCGTCGTCCCACGCCCTCGGGGACACCTGCTGCTCACGCCGGTCCACGTGAGCCAGCCGTGCCCGGAGTTCCGCGCACCGCGCACCGGCCCGTTCGTGGTCGTCGCGTGCCCAGGCCAGGTCCAGGCGCAGGGCGTCCGCCTGTTCGCGGGTCGTGGCCGAGGTGAGGTGGCGGGCCAGGGCGGCCTGGCGTTCGGCGGCGTACTTCTGTTCGCGCAGCATGGCGTCGAGGCGGTCGCCGAGGGCGTCGCGGCCCCCGGGCCGGGTGTCGTACGCGGCGAGTGCGGCGGCGTGCAGGGCGCGGGCGTGGTCCGTCTCCGGGTCGGCTCCCCCCGGGCCGTACTGCCCGGCGAGGTCCTGGAGCAGGGCCTCGACCACGTCCCAGGGCGGCATCTCGCGCCCGTCGAGACAGGCCCGCATGCCCTCCGGGTCGCGCTGCCAGAACACCGCGCACCAGCCGCCGGACGGGTCGAGACGCGCCAGCAGACCGCCCAGGTAGGTCGCGAACTCCCCGACTTCAGCCGGGAGTTGATCCGCCGCCATCGCTCAACTCCCGTGAGACCGGAGCACTCCGTCCCGTAGGCAACACCAGTCGTGTTACGGGCGTGCTACGGGGAGTTTTCACGCGCGGCGCGGGAGCCTCAGAGGGGCGCCAGCGCGCACCGCCCGGCCAGTTCGTCCATGGACAGCCCGAGCGCTCCGGCAAGCGCGGACACCGTGAAGAAGGCCGGGGTCGGAGCCCGCCCGGTCTCGATCTTCCGGAGGGTCTCCGCGGAGATGCCCGCGCTCGCCGCGATCTCCGTCATGCTCCGGCCGCCGCGCGCCTCACGCAGCAGCTTGCCGAGCCGCTCGCCGCGTTCGCGCTCTTCGGGGGTGAGAGGGGTGCGTACCATGGCCCCATTCTAATACCGGTATAGTAATTGGCATGGTTGAGCTCAAGACAGACACTTCCATCGACGCGATGTACGAGGCGGGCCAGGTCGTCGCCCGCGCCCTGACGGCCGCGCAGAAGGCCGCCGACGTGGGCGTCTCCCTGCTGGAACTGGACGAGGTGGCGCACGACGTACTGCGCGGGGCGGGCGCGACCTCACCCTTTCTGGGGTACCGCCCGTCCTTCGCACCGACCCCCTTCCCGGCCGTCCTCTGCGTCTCCGTCAACGACGCGATCGTCCACGGCGTCCCGGGCCGCTACCGCCTGCGCGACGGCGACCTCGTCTCCATCGACTTCGGTGCCGAGCTGGGCGGCTGGGTCGGCGACTCCGCGCTCAGCTTCGTCGTGGGCACCCCGCGCGAGGCGGATCTCCGCCTGATCGAGACCGTCGAGCGGGCCCTCGCGGCCGGCATCGAGGCGGCCGTCGTGGGCAACCGCATCGGCGACATCGCCCATGCGATCGGCACGGTGTGCCGGAGCGCCGGTTACGGCATCCCGGACGGCTTCGGCGGCCACGGCATCGGCCGCCGCATGCACGAGGATCCCGGAGTGCCGAACGAGGGCCGTCCCGGGCGCGGCATGCGGCTCCGGCACGGCATGGTGCTGGCGATCGAGCCCATGGTCATCGCGGGCGGCACGGACGACTTCCACGCGGCCCCCGATGGCTGGACCCTGAAGACGAACGACGGTTCCCGCGCCGCCCACGCGGAGCACACGGTGGCGATCACGGAGTCCGGGCCGAGGATCCTGACCGCCCGCTGACAACCTCACCACACGTTCCTTTTCCTCCCGGTATGCCCCGAAGGTGCCCCTGGCCGACGATCGTGCGAAGGTGTTCTACGAGCGCGCCCCAGGTGTAACCGGCTGCCACCCGGGTTACCCGACCCCGGCACGTCGACCAGCGAGGGCGTCCCTCGCCCGCGCGCCGGGGACGCCGGGAACGGAAGGCCCATGAGCAGCGGCTTCACCAGCCCGGAGGGCTACGGCTCGGATCCCTTCGGAGAATTCCTCGCACGCTTCTTCGGCGGACCGCGTCCCGGTCCCCGGCAGATCGATCTCGGCCGGCTGCTCAGTCAGCCGGCCCGGGAGCTCGTCCGCGGCGCCGCCCAGTACGCCGCCGAGCACGGCAGCCGGGACCTCGACACGCAGCATCTGCTGCGGGCGGCGCTCGCCACCGAGCCCACCCGCACCCTGCTCAGCAAGGCCGGCGCGAATCCCGACTCACTGGCGTCGCAGATCGACGACCGGTCGGGGCCCGCCCAGCACACGCCGGACGACGCTCCGCCGCCGACCGCCCTCTCGCTCACCCCGGCCGCCAAGCGGGCCCTGCTGGACGCGCACGACATGGCCCGGGCCCGCGGCTACGGCTACATCGGCCCGGAGCACGTGCTGAGCGCCCTCGCGTCGAACCCCGACTCGGCGGCCGGGCACATCCTCAACGCGGCCCGCTTCGCCCCCTCCGAACCGCCCGAGGCGCCCGAGGTGCCGCAGTCCGAGCGCCCGCGCCCGACGAACACGCCGACCCTCGACAAGTACGGCCGTGACCTCACCGAGCTGGCCCGGCAGGGCCGGATCGACCCGGTGATCGGCCGGGACGAGGAGATCGAGCAGACCGTCGAGGTCCTCTCCCGGCGCGGCAAGAACAACCCGGTGCTGATCGGTGACGCGGGCGTCGGCAAGACGGCCATCGTGGAGGGGCTGGCGCAGCGCATCTCCGAGGCGGACGTGCCCGACGTGCTGATCGGGCGCCGCGTGGTCGCCCTGGACCTGACGGGCGTGGTCGCGGGCACCCGCTACCGGGGTGACTTCGAGGAGCGGATGAACAACATCGTGGGTGAGATCCGCGCCCACTCCGACCAGCTGATCATCTTCATCGACGAGCTGCACACGGTCGTGGGCGCCGGTTCCGGTGGCGGCGACGGCAGCTCGATGGACGCCGGCAACATCCTCAAGCCGGCCCTGGCCCGGGGCGAGCTGCACATCGTGGGCGCCACCACGCTGGAGGAGTACCGCAGGATCGAGAAGGACGCGGCGCTGGCCCGCCGCTTCCAGCCGATCATGGTGCCGGAGCCGACCGCCGCGGACGCGATCGAGATCCTGCGCGGCCTGCAGGACCGCTACGAGGCCCACCATCAGGTCCGCTACACCGACGAGGCCCTGGTCACGGCCGTGGAGCTGTCGGACCGCTACCTCACCGACCGCCGGCTGCCCGACAAGGCGATCGACCTGATCGACCAGGCCGGTGCCCGGGTGCGGCTGCGGGCCCGGACCAAGGGCACGGACGTACGAGCCCTGGAACGGGAGCTGGAACAGCTGACCCGGGACAAGGACCAGGCGGTCGCGGACGAGAGTTACGAGCAGGCCACCCAGTTGCGCGACCGGATCGTGGACGTGAAGCGGCGGATCACCGAGGCCGGCGGCGACGGCGAGGTCGACGAGGGCCAGGACCTGGTGGTCGGGGCCGAGGCGATCGCCGAGGTGGTGTCCCGGCAGACCGGCATCCCGGTCAGCAGCCTCACCCAGGAGGAGAAGGACCGCCTGCTGGGCCTGGAGGAGCACCTGCACCAGCGGGTGGTCGGACAGGACGAGGCCGTGCGGGTCGTCTCGGACGCGGTGCTGCGCTCCCGCGCCGGGCTCGCGTCTCCCGACCGGCCGATCGGCAGTTTCCTGTTCCTCGGCCCGACGGGCGTCGGCAAGACCGAACTGGCCCGGGCGCTCGCCGAGGTCCTGTTCGGCAGCGAGGACCGCATGGTCCGCCTCGACATGAGCGAGTACCAGGAGCGGCACACCGTCAGCCGCCTGGTCGGCGCCCCGCCCGGTTACGTCGGCCACGAGGAGGCGGGCCAGCTCACCGAGGTCGTGCGCCGCCACCCGTACTCGCTGCTCCTGCTGGACGAGGTGGAGAAGGCCCACCCGGACGTCTTCAACATCCTGCTCCAGGTCCTCGACGACGGCCGCCTGACCGACTCCCAGGGCCGCACGGTGGACTTCACCAACACGGTCATCGTCATGACCAGCAACCTCGGCTCCGAGGCGATCACCCGCCGCGGCGCCTCCGTGGGCTTCGCGTCGGGCGGCGCGGACGCGGACGAGGAGGCCCGGCGCGAGCAGATCCTGCGCCCGCTGCGCGAGCACTTCCGCCCCGAGTTCCTCAACCGCATCGACGAGATCGTCGTCTTCCGCCAGCTCACCACGGAGCAGCTGCGCCGGATCACCAACCTCCTGCTGGACCGCACCCGGTCCCTGGTGGAGGGCAAGGGCATCACGGTGACCTTCAGCGACCGGGCGGTGGAATGGCTGGCCGAGCGCGGCTACCAGCCGGAGTACGGCGCCCGCCCGCTCCGCCGCACGATCCAGCGCGAGGTGGACAACGAGCTGTCACGCCTGCTGCTGGACGGCAGGGTCGACGAGGGCGGCCGGGTGACGGTGGACGTGGAGGACAACCGCCTGGTCTTCGAGACGCAGGGTGCGACCGAGCCCTAGAGGGGCGCGGGGCTGTCTCGATGTGCGGCTCCGCCGCGTGGGCGCGCTCAGTCCCCACGCCCCCGCACCCGGCCCTCAGCGCACAGGCCGCACCACCATCGCCGATCCGCCGCCACGCCGTACGGTCTCCGCTGCTGCCAGCCATTTCCCGCCGGGCAGCCGCTGCACACCCGTGGCCGCACCGATCTCCGGGTTCGCCTTGAAGGAGTGCCCGATCGCTTCGAGCCGCTTCCTCACGTCACCGTCGAGCCCCGGTTCCAGCTCGGTCTGCGCGGCATTGCGCTGACTCGCCCGGGGCGCGGCGATCGCGTCGACGAGCGGCAGCCCCCGGTCCAGGAACCCGGTGAGCGTCTGCAGCACCGTCGTGATGATCGTCGCGCCGCCCGGCGACCCCAGCGCCACCACGGGCCGCTCGTGCCGGTCGAGCACGATCGTCGGCGACATCGAGGACCGGGGCCGCTTCCCCGGCCCCGGCAGGTTCGGGTCGTGCACGGCCGGGTTCGCCGGGGTGAAGGAGAAGTCCGTCAGCTCGTTGTTGAGGATGAACCCCCGCCCGGGGACGGTGATCCCGCTGCCACCGGTCTGCTCGATGGTGAGGGTGTAGGAGACGACGTTGCCCCACTTGTCGGCCACGGTCAGATGCGTGGTGCTGTCACCCTCGTAGGTCGTGGGAGCGGCCGTACCGCCGGAGCCGCAGGCCTTCGGGTCGCGCGGATCGCCCGGCGTCACCGGGCTGGCCAGCACCGCGTCGTCCTTGATGAGGCACTCGCGCGAGTCGGCGAACCGCTGCGACAGCAGTTCCTTCGTCGGCACGTCCTCGAAGGCGGGGTCGCCCACCCACCGGCCCCGGTCGGCGAAGGCGATCCGGCTGGCCTCGATGAAGCGGTGCAGATAGCGCGCCTTGCTCGCCTTGGACAGATCGGTCCGCTCGAGGATGTTGAGCGCCTCACCGACGGTCGTGCCTCCGGAGGAGGACGGCGCCATGGAGTAGACACCGAGGCCGCGGTAGGAGGTCCTGGTGGGCGCCTGGAGCTTGGTGCGGTAGGCGGCCAGATCCTTCGCGGTCAGGTCGCCGGGCCGGGCGTTCCAGCCGGAGTCCGGGTCCACCGGCGGCTTGTTGACCGTGTCGACGATGTCCCGGCCGAGTCGGCCGTGGTAGATCGCGTCGACGCCCTTGCGCCCCAACTCGGCGTACGTACGGGCGAGATCGGGGTTCTTGAAGGTGGAGCCGACGGCGGGGAGCCGGCCGCCCGGCAGGAACAGGTCGGCGGTGTCCGGGAAGTAGCGGAAGCGGGTCTCGTTGGACGCCGTCTGCGAGCGGAAGGTCTCGTCGACGGTGAAGCCGTCGCGGGCGAGCCGCTCGGCCGGCTTCAGCACGCTGGAGAGCCGCTTGCTGCCCCACCGGTCGAGCGCCGTCTGCCAGGTGGCGGGCGTGCCGGGGGTGCCGACGCTGAGGCCGCTGCTGACGGCTTCGGCGAAGGGGACGGGCGAGCCGTTCTCGACGAACAGGTTCTTGTCGGCACTCAGCGGGGCGGTCTCTCGGCCGTCGATGGTGCGTACGGTCCGGGACTCGGCGTCGTAGTAGACGAAGTAGCCGCCTCCGCCGATGCCGGCGGAGTAGGGCTCGGTGACGCCGAGCGCGGCGGCCGTGGCGACGGCCGCGTCGACGGCGTTGCCGCCCTTGCGCAGGACCTCGATCCCGGCGGCGGACGCGTCGGGGTCGACGCTGGAGACGGCGCCGCCGTAGCCGACGGCCAGCGGGGATTTCTCACCCCCGGGGCTCTGGGCGGCGGGTGGCGGCGCCGCCGCTCCCACCGACACCACCACGGCGGCCGAAACCGCCAGGACCGTCAGATTCCGTGCGACAGGGCGACGCATCCGCACCTCCAGTCAAAGGCCGTCCGCGCAGCTTAATTCATCGCCATGGCAGCGTCAGGCAGGCGTCGAACACCGGTGCGTCGGGCCCGCTACCATGCGCGCCCATGAATGACGACGTGCGCAACATCGTCCTGGGCGTGATAGCGGCGGGCATCAGCGCCGCGCTCGGCTGGGTGGCCCGCACCTATCTCTACCGGCGCAAGCTCCGCCGCAAGCAGGCGTTCTTCGGGCTGCCCGACAATTCCGAGTCCCTGCTGGTCGTGAACCGCGGTGCCACGGGGCCGGAGTTGACGGTGATGCGCTATGACGTGTTCGCGCTTCTCGAACTCGCCGCGCTGATCAAGGACTGCAACGCCCACGCGCAGATCCTCCCGCACGACACCGCACGCCAGGGCTTCGGTGAGCGCACCGAGTTCTGCGTGGGCGGGCCGGCGTCGAACCGCCGTATGGCGGCCCATCTGTCCTCCCTGCTTCCCGGGGTGCGGGTGAACGTGGACGCCGAACCGGGTCCGGACCGCGGCTGCTTCCTCGTCGGCTCGGAGCGCTACCGCGTGGAGAACGGCAGGGAGGAGTACGCGCTGCTCGCCCGGCTCACCGCCGAGCGCAGCCAGAACGTTCGTCCGGTGTTCCTCTTCTGCGGCCAGACGTCGATCACCAACCAGGCCACCACCCGCTACCTCGCCCGCAACCACGAGCGACTGGCCCGCAAGTACGGCAACAGCCCCTTCGTGCTGCTGCTCAAGGTGATCAACTCGCAGGCGTACGGTCCGGACGTCGTCGAACTGGTGGAGGACGTGACGCGCGCCGCGCAGACCGCACTGCCCGCCGCGGCGGCTCCACGCAACACCCACCGTGCCTCCTGAAGTCCTCCACTCCTCAACAATCGTTACTGGCACGTAACTTACCGACGGGTTACCACCGGTAAAGAGCTGAGGTTACCGTTCGGTCACTTTGCACTTACACGAGTGAGGAGTGACCCGTGGGACTCCACCGCAAGGCCCTGCGCACCACCGCCGTAGGCGCCGTCTCGGCGACCCTGGTCGCCGGCACCGCCCTCGGAATCGCCCCCACCGCCCAGGCGGCGCCGAGCCCCGTCCGCTTCGTCGACATCGCCGGCGACGGCGGCACCGTCCTCAAGGCCAACGTCGTCACCCCGGCCGGCGCCCGCGGCACCGACCGCTTCCCGCTGCTCGTCATGCCCACGAGCTGGGGGCTGCCCCAGATCGAGTACCTGGCCCAGGCACAGAAGCTCGCCGACTCCGGGTACGTCGTGGTCACCTACAACGTGCGCGGGTTCTGGCAGTCGGGCGGCGAGATAGAAGTGGCGGGCCCGCCCGATGTCGCCGACGCGTCGAAGGTCATCGATTGGGCGCTCGCCCACACCCCCGCGGACGCCGGGCACATCGGCATGGCGGGCGTCTCCTACGGCGCGGGCATCAGCCTGCTCACCGCCGCCCACGACAAGCGGGTCAAGGCGGTCGCCTCACTCAGCGGCTGGGCCGACCTGATCGGCTCGATCTACGCCGGGCGCACCCAGCACCTCCAGGCAGCCGCCCTGCTGGACGGCGCGAGCGTGGTGACGGGCCGCCAGAGCCCGGAACTCCGGCAGACCTTCGACGACTTCTACAGCTCCAACCTGGCGAAGGAACCGGAGCTCATCGCCTGGGGGAAGAAACGTTCCGCTGCGACCTATGTCGACCGGATCAACGAGAACGGCGCGGCGATCATGCTCGCCAACGCCTGGGGCGACAGCGTCTTCCCGCCCAACCAGTACGCCGACTTCTACGAGAAGCTGACCGGCCCGAAGCGGCTGGAGATGCGGCCCGGTGACCACGCCACCGCCGAACTGACCGGCCTGTTCGGCCTGCCCAACGACGTGTGGAAAGACACCGGGCGCTGGTTCGACCACTATCTCAGGGGCGAGGACAACGGCATCGACCGCGAGCAGCCCGTCCAGCTCAAGTCCCGCTCCACGGGCGGCTACGAGGGCTACCCGGACTGGAAGTCGGCGGGGGCGACAGACCGCAAGATCGCCCTCGGAGGCTCGAAGACGATCCGCGCGAACGTGAACTCAGGGGCGGACGGCGGTGTCGTCTTCCTGTCCAGCATCCTCGACCAGGTGGCCAAGCTGCCGCCGACGGCCTCGATCCCGCTGCTCCCCCGCCGCTGGGCCGCCGTCTGGCAGTCGGAGAAGTACGCCACGGCCCAACAGGTGCGCGGAACGACGGCGTTGCACACGGCTCTCACCCCGACCAAGGAGAGCGGCACCCTCGTCGCCTACCTGTACGACGTGGGGCCGCTCGGCCTCGGCAAGCTGGTCACCCACGCGCCGTACACCTTCCACGGGCGCACCCCCGGGAAACCGTTCGGCGTCGACCTGGAGCTGTACTCCACGGCCTACGACGTCCCGGCCGGGCATCGCCTCGCCCTGGTCGTCGACACGGTCGACCCGCTCTACATCGAGCACAACCCGTCCGGCGCGCAGCTGACCTTCTCCTCGCCGGCGAACGACCCGTCGTACGTGTCGGTTCCGCTGCGCGAGCAGTGATCTCCGGCTGCCGCCGGACGGGCCTGGCCGATGTGAACCGCCGCCCCAGCGGCCTTCGGGCCCTGGGGGCCGCACCCGGTGGGAATCGCCCCGCGGACCGGGCGGGCGGTCTGCTCACCCCTGGCGGGATCGGCGGCCTTCGGCGAAGTCCCCCTCTCCGACAGGGATGAAGGGCACATCGTAGTCGAGGTCCGAACCGATGGGCCGTCCGGAGCCTGCCCGTTCAGTGCTTGAGGATCTTGGAGAGGAAGTCCTTGGCGCGGTCGCTGCTCGGGTTGGTGAAGAACTCGTCGGGGGTGCGATCCTCGACGATCCGGCCGTCGGACATGAAGACGACGCGGTTGGCGGCCGAGCGGGCGAAGCCCATCTCGTGTGTGACGACGATCATGGTCATGCCGTCGCGGGCCAGTTGCTTCATGACCTCCAGCACCTCGTTGATCATCTCCGGGTCGAGGGCCGAGGTCGGCTCGTCGAAGAGCATCGCCTTGGGCTCCATGGCCAGGGCGCGGGCGATGGCCACGCGCTGCTGCTGACCTCCGGAGAGCTGCGCCGGGTACTTGTCCGCCTGATCGGCGACGCCGACCCGGTCGAGGAGTTCACGGGAACGCTTGTCGGCGTCCTCCTTCCGGCGCCCGCGGACCTTGACCTGCCCCAGGGAGATGTTCTGCAGGACGGTTTTGTGGGCGAAGAGGTTGAACGACTGGAAGACCATGCCGACGTCCGCGCGCAGCCGGGCCAGGGGCTTGCCCTCGTCCGGCAGCGGCTGCCCGTCGAGGACGATCTCCCCGGACTCGATGGTCTCCAGCCGGTTGATCGCCCGGCACAGGGTGGACTTCCCCGACCCCGACGGGCCGATGACCACGACCACCTCCCCCCGGCTGACGGTGAGGTTGATGTCCTGCAGGACATGCAGCTCCCCGAAGTGCTTGTTGACGTCACGCAGCTCGATCAGCGGATCGACGGCCATGCTCAGCCCTACTCACTCTCAGCTGTGTGGTGGTTGCCGCAACGTATCCAGGCAAGATCGAACTTGTCGGGCGACACGCACTTTTCGATCATTAGCCGTATTTACGTCGGACTTTGGGCCAAAGGTTACGGCCATGGGGCTCACGACTCCGCGACTTCCGCGTACAGCTGCGACAGCTCGGGCACTCCGTACGCGGCCCACTCGTGGCCGGAGTCGACCACGTCGAACTCACGGCCGGAGTCCAGCCGTACGACGGGCTGCCCGTCGGGACGGATCTCCCAGGCGGCGCCCGGCACGGTGCGCACGATGACGCTGCCCAGGTAGAGACCGGCGTCGTTGCCGAGCCAGGTCAAGGTGTCCTCGTCGTCCCGCCAGCGCGGCAGGAGCTGATCCAGTGCCTCCAGCGAGGCCGCCGTGTCGTCCAGCCGGACACCCGCCCGGGACGCCTGGGAGCGGAGCAGTTCACACTCGGCGAGGAGCTCCGCGATGCCTGCCGGGTCGGGGACCCCGACCTTCTGGCGCCGGTTGCCCAGGAAAGGGATGTTCATACGTCCAGCCTGTCATTCGTACCGCCGTACGCACCACAGGGCGCGCGGGCCCGCCGATCCCGGTCGGGTTCAGGCCGAGTTCACCCATTGCGCGTTGACGGGTCTCTCACGTCTCCCTAGTTTCACCGTGCGTCTTGCGTCTCGGCTGTCGTTGTCCCTTGTGTTGCGTCCCTGCGTTTCGTCTGTCGCGTCGTGTGTCGTTGAGCGGGAGGAGTCGGCCGTGCGCCGATGTGTCCGGGGGATCCTGGTCGCCCTGGCCCTGTGCGGGTCGCTGGTCCCGGCGGTCTCCGCGCGGGCCGTCGAGGAGAGACGGGCCGCGCCGGTGCCGCTGGAGCGCCTGTTCGACAATGTAGCCGTCAGCGACGACAGCTCGCCCGGAGAGGCCGACTTCGACGGTTTTGGCGCCTCCCTGTCCGCGCGGGACCTCACCGCCGCGGGCTGGACACCCGGCCGCGCGCTCACCGTGCAGGGGGCCCGGCTGACCTGGCCGAAGCGCCGGCCCGGTGAGCCCGACAACGTCCGCGCCGCCGGGCAGGACGTCCGGGTCACGGGACGCGGGGACGCCCTGGCCTTCCTGGTGGCAGGCACCGCCGGCACGGAGGTGGGCGGCCCGGGCACGGTCACGTACACGAACGGCACCCGCTCCGGGTACCGGCTGACCGCGCCCGACTGGCGCACCGGGCCGCTCGCGACCAAGGCGTTGGCCCTGCCGCACATCAACACGCCCGGTGGCCAACTCGCCCGGCCGGTCCGCCTGTACGTCGTGACGGTGCCGCTGGTTCCGGGGCGCGCGGTGGCCTCGGTCCGGTTGCCGAGCGCGGCCGGGCTGCACGTCTTCGCGGTGTCGGTACGGACCGCCACACTGGGCTGGACGGGCAGCTGGACGACGGCCACGGGTGGCTATGCCGCCGTGGGCCCCTGGACCGACCGGACGCTGCGGCTGGTCGTGCACACGTCGGCCGGCGGGCCCCGGGTGCGGGTGCGGTTCGACAACACCTTCGCGGCGGCTCCGGTACGGATCGGGCGCGCGACGGTCGCGGTGCAGGCGGCGGGCGCGGCCTCGCGGGGCACCCCGGTGGCGCTGTCGTTCGGCGGTGCGGCGGGCGTGGCGATCCCAGCCGGGGGCCAGGCGTACAGCGATCCGCTCGGCTTCTCCGTCCCGGCGGGCGTCAATCTGCTGGTGAGCTTCCATCTGCCCGGGACGGTGGCGGCCGCGCCCGTGCACGGGCTCGCCCAGCAGCGCTCCTACGTCAGTGAGCCCGGCGATCACGCGGCGGACGGCGCCGCCGGTGCGTACACCTCGGTGATCACCCGCTGGCCGCTGCTGGCCGGGGTCGACGTGAGCGGTGGTCCCGGGTCCGTGGTGCTGCTCGGGGACTCGATCACCGACGGCGACAAGTCCACGGTGGACGCGAACCGGCGCTGGCCGGACGTCCTGGCCGGCCGGCTCCTGAAGCAGAGCGCCGTCCCGCGCTACGGCGTGCTGAACCTGGGTGTCTCGGGCAACCGCGTGGTCACCGACCGGTACCCCGGCGACGGAGTGTCCACGGACACGGCCGGGGTAAGCGCCCTGCACCGCTTCGACCGGGACGTCCTCGCCCAGCCGTCGGCGCGTACCGCAGTCGTCTTCGAGGGCATCAACGACCTGCGGTGGGGCACCTCGGCGGAGCAGGTGATCGCGGGGCTGCGGGAGCTCGTGGCGCGCGGGCAGGCCCGGGGACTGAAGATGCTCGCGGCGACGGTCCTGCCCTGTGAGGGCGAGACGCGGTGCACCGCGGCCGTCGACGGCGAGCGGGTCGCGGTGAACGAGTGGATCCGCGACGGCGGGGCTTTCGACGGCGTGCTCGACTTCGACGCGGTGGTCCGCGATCCTCAGCGCCCGTCGCGGATGCTCCCCGCGTACGACAGCGGGGACCATCTGCATCCGGGCGACACGGGGCTGGCGGCCCTGGCGGACTCGGTCGACCTGCGGCTGCTGCGGCCCTAGACGTCCAGGTCCACGACCACGGGCGCGTGGTCCGAGGCGCCCTTGCCCTTGCGCTCCTCGCGGTCCACGTACGCGTCGCTGACGGCCTTCGCGAACGGCGCGTTGGCGTACACCAGGTCGATGCGCATGCCGCGGTTCTTCGGGAAGCAGAGCTGGCGGTAGTCCCAGTACGTGAACGGGTGGTCGTACTTGAGGGGCCGCGGGACGACGTCCGACAGGCCGGCCTCGCGCAGGGAGGCCAGGGCGGCGCGCTCGGCGGGGGTGACGTGCGTGGAGCCGACGTAGGCGGCCGGGTCGAAGACGTCGTCGTCCGTCGGCGCCACGTTGTAGTCGCCCATCACCGCGAAGGGGCGGCTGCCCGCCGCGTCACCGGCCACGGCGGCCTTGAGGGCCTCGAACCACTGGAGCTTGTAGGCGTAGTGCGGGTGGTCCACCTCACGGCCGTTCGGCACGTACACCGACCAGACGCGGAGCGGGCCGCACGTCGCCGAGATGGCGCGGGGCTCCACCGAGCCGTCGAACCCGGGATCGCCGGGCAGGCCCTTGACGACGTCCTCGATGCCGACGCGGGAGAGCACCGCCACACCGTTCCACCGGCCGGTCGCGTGGACCGCGGCCTCGTAGCCCAGCTCGCGCAGTTGCTCCGCGGGGAACTGCTCCTCGGCGACCTTGGCCTCCTGGAGGCACAGCACGTCCGTGCCGCTGCTCTCCAGCCAGGCCAGGAGCCTCGGCAGGCGGGCGGTGATCGAGTTCACGTTCCAGGTCGCGATGCGCATGTCCCACAACCTACCCGGCGGGTCTGACAACGCGGCCCGGGCGGGCATGGTGCGAGGGCCCTTGAGGACTCAGACCTCGGCGGAGTCCCCCGGCGTCAGCCGCAGGTGCTCCGAGCCGCCGAGCTGCCCGATCTGCCGGTCGTAGATCGGTCGGGCCAGGTCGGTGAGGAGGGCGTCGTGGATGTCGTAGGCGCGCTGCGGCTTCAGCTCGCGGACGTAGTCGATGACCTCGGAGATCTTGCTCCAGGGCGCCATGACGGGGAGCATCAGCGTCTCCACCGGCTGGTCGGGGACGGTGAGGGCGTCGCCGGGGTGGAAGACCCTGCCGCCGTCGACGAGGTATCCGACGTTGGTGATGCGCGGGATGTCCGGGTGGATCACCGCGTGGACCTCGCCGTGGACCTGGACGTCGAAGCCGGCGGCGGTGAAGGTGTCGCCGTGGCCGACGGTGTGGACGCGGCCGGGGAAGGCGGACGAGATCTTCTCCGCGACCGCCCGCAGGGTCCAGATCTCTGCGGCCGGGTTGTCCTCCATCGCGGCGCGCAGCCGGGACTCGTCGAAGTGGTCGGGGTGCTCGTGGGTGACGAGGATCGCGTCCGCGCCGAGCGCGGCGTCCTCCTCGCTGAAGGCGCCGGGGTCGAGGACGAGGGTCCGGCCGTCCTTCTCGAGACGGACGCAGGCGTGCGACTTCTTCGTGAGCTTCATGGGTCCATCCTGCCTCCGCGCTCTTCCGGCGGACTTCACCCCTGGGGCGTGGTCTCCTCGCGGATGACCTGCTGGGCGACCTTGAACGCGCTGTTGGCGGCGGGTACGCCGCAGTAGACGGCCGCCTGGAGCAGCACTTCCTTGATCTCGCCCGGGGTGAGGCCGTTGCGCAGGGCGGCTCTGGTGTGGAAGGCCAGCTCGTCCAGGTGGCCGCCGGCGACCAGGGCGGTGAGGGTGACACAGCTGCGGGTGCGCCGGTCGAGGCCGGGGCGGTCCCAGATCTCACCCCAGGCGTAGCGGGTGATGAACTCCTGGAAGTCCCCGGAGAACTCGTCGGCCTGGGCCAGCGCCCGGTCCACGTGCGCGTCGCCCAGCACCTCGCGGCGGACCTTGAGCCCGGCGTCGTACGGGTCGGGCCGCCCCTGGGCCTGCGGCGGTACGGCGGCCGGGGCGATCTCGGCGACGGGGCCGGTCTGCAGGGGCTGCGGCGGGGCGGGAGAAAGGACCGGCTTGAGGGCGGCAGGGGGCAGGGCGTTCTGGCCGGTGGAAGTCTCGAAGGCGGGCTGCCAGGCCGTGGAGAAGTGCCTCACCAGCAGGTCGGTGACCGCCGCGGGCTGCTCCACCGGGACCAGGTGCGAGGCGCCGGGGACGACGGCGAGGCGGGCGTCCGGGATGCCGGCGACCAGCGTGCGGGCCTCCGCGGGGCCGGTGACCTGGTCGTCCGATCCGACCAGGACCAGGGTCGGTACGCCGACCCGCCCGAGCTCGGGGCGGACGTCGAACGAGGCGAGTGCCTCGCAGGAGGCGATGTAGCAGCCGGGGTCGGTGGTGCGCACCATCTGCACGGCCCACTCGGTGATCGCGGGCTGCGCGGCGGCGAACCCGCCGGTGAACCAGCGCTCGGGCGCGGTACGGGCGATGGGGTCGAGGCCGTTCGTGCGGACGATCACGCCTCTCTGCCGGAACTCGTCGGCCGTGCCGAAGCGGGGCGAGGCCGCGATCAGAGCGAGCGAGGCGAGCCGCTCGGGGTGGCGCAGGGCCAGCTCGATGCCGACGGCGCCGCCGAGCGCGCAGCCCGCGTAGCCGAAGCGCTGCACGCCGAGCCCTTCGAGGGTGGCCAGCAGCCGCGTGGTGAGTTCACCCACCGACCCCGCCGGGTACGCGGGAGCGCCGCCGTGCCCGGGCAGGTCGAACCGGAAGACGCGCCACTGCTTGGTCAGCTCGGGGATCTGGCGGTCCCACATGTGCCATGTGGTACCCAGTGAGGGACCGAGGATCAGGACGGGAGCCTCCTCTGGCCCGTCAAAGCGGTATTGCAGGGTGTTCGACGGTGTCTCACTCACGCCCCAGACCCTCTCACGTCTCACAGACGCCCCTATAACGCGGGGGTGCGGGCGATCGACCAGGCCGTCGACGGCCTGGTCCGCGGCGAGGCCGCCTGGGCCGCCTGCGACCTGGCGAAGCGACGGAAACTGCTCGAGCAGATGCAGGCAGCCACCGCCGAAGCGGCCGAGGCGTGGGTGCGCGCGGCCGTCGTCTACGAGCGGCTGCCCGGCGACAGTCCGCTGATCGGCGAAGAATGGATCACCGGCCCCTACCCGGTGCTGACCTCCCTCGGCGCGCTCGCCGCCAGCATCACCGCCCTGGGGGAGAACCGCAGTCCCGTCGACGGCTTCTCCTTCGGCCAAGCACCTGGCGGACGGGTCACGGTCCGCGTCCTGCCCCACAGCATCTGGGACCGCCTCCTGCTGAACGATCTCAGCGCCGAGGCGTGGATGCCGCCTGGCACCACGGAGGAGGAGGTGCGGGAGCGCGCGGGCCTCGCCCAGCTCCACCCGTCCGACACCGCTGGCGTCGGCGTCGTGCTCGGCGCCGGCAACATCACCTCGGTCCCCATCCTGGACGTGCTCTACGGGCTGTACGCGCACAACAGCGTGGCGGCCCTCAAACTGAACCCGGTCACCGACGGCCTCCTCGACGTCTTCAACCGAGTACTGGCGCCGCTGATCGACCTCGGGCGGTCCGGGTCCTCACCGGTGGCGCCGACATCGGGACGTACCTGGTGCACCACCCGAAGGTCCGCCACGTCCACATGACCGGCAGCGCCGCGACCCATGACGCGATCGTCTTCGGTACGGGTAACGAGGGCGCCGGCTGCAAGAAGGCGGGCACACCGCTGCTCGACAAGCCGGCCACCAGCGAACTGGGCGGGGTCTCCCCCACGATCGTGCTGCCGGGCGGCTGGTCCGAGGCGGACCTGCGCTACCAGGCCGAGCACATCGCCACCCAGAAGCTGCACAACAACGGCTACAACTGCGTAGCGAGCCAGGCGGTCGTCGTCAGTGCCGACTGGGCGCAGAAGGACCGCTTCCTGGCCCACCTGCGAGCCGCGCTGGCCGACGCACCCGCCCGCCCCCGCACTACCCCGGCAGCGACGACCGGGGCGCCCACGCCCTCGACACGTACGGCGACGACGCCGAACGGCTCGGAGCAGGCCGCGTGCTGATCACAGGTCTCGCCCCGGCGGAACCCGGACCAGCTCTGACCACGGAGCACTTCGCCCCCGTCCTCGCCGTGCTGAAACTCCCCGGTGACCCGCGCCAGTTCCTCGCCGAGGCGGTCCGCACCACGAACGAGGAGTTCGCCGGCACCCTCGGCGTGACCCTCATCGCGCATCCGAGCACGATGGCCGTGCTCAGCCCCGCGCTGGACGAAGCGGTCTCCGAACTCCGCTACGGCACCATTGCGTTGAACGCCTGGACCGGCGTCGGCTATCTCACCGCAACCGCCTCCTGGGATACTTTCCCGGGACACACCCCCGACGACGTGCAGAGCGGCATCGGCGTCTGCGGCACGCCCGTCGCTTCCTGTACCTAAGCGGCAGCATCCGCCTCACCCCGCAGCCAGGCTCTGCGCTCGACGACCGGCGGGCAGGGCCCGGCTCAGGGCAACTCATCGCCAACGAGACAGGGCGGGGTCGGCGCATGGCCCCGCCCACGGGGTTCCCAACTGTCTCTCTGGCCGGGCTCTCACCTCGTCCCGGCCTCGAGTGGTCCAGAAGCTCCTCACGGTGTGGACTTTCCGACGCGGAGGGAGTCATGGACACGTCACTCGTCGCAGAGAGTTGGTGAGGCGCCCTGACTTTAGAAGAAGTGCTTGCGTCCACCGACCGCGCGACCGGTCGCACCCAGGATCCACAGGATGGCGCCAACCAGAATGAGGATGCCACCGATCGTCGTCAGCAGACCCATGCCGACAAGCAGGCCGATGATCAGCAGAATAAGCCCAAGCCTCAGGTCCAAGGGCTTCTTCACCCTCGCCAGCCGGCCCTGGGTGACGGGACTGTGGCCGCAGGCCGGTTCGGGACGTGATGGCGCCGGCCGCGCCGGTGACGGAGCTACTGCGCGGGTACGTCTCCGGATACGGCGACGCCTGCCTGGCGGAAGTCCTCGACGGCCGCAGCAATGGTGTCGGGTGCGACCCCGACCGCGTAGTCCAGGCGAACCCGGGCCCGGAACCCCGCCGCGCCGGCATCCAGCGCGGTCGCGCGGACACAGTGGTCCGTGGCGATGCCCACCACGTCGACGTCCTCGACCCCGCGGGCACGCAGCCAGTCGGCCAGAGGGATGCCCTGTTCATCGGCACCTTCGAAGCCGCTCTTGGATGCGCTGTGCGCGCCCTTGAAGAAGACGGCGTCGACCTTGCCACCGGCGACGGCGGGTGCGAAATTGGGGTGGAATTCGCCGCCCTGGTCTCCGGCCACGCAGTGGACGGGGAAGCTGTCGTGGAAATCGGGGGTCTCGGAGAAGTGGCCTCCCGGGTCGATGTGGTGGTCGCGGGTGGCAACGATGTACTGGTACTCACCACCCGCGCTCTGCTCGACCAGTTCGGCGATCTTGGTCGCGATTCGCGCACCGCCCGCGACGGGGATGCTGCCTCCTTCACAGAAATCGTTCTGCACATCCACGACGATCAAGCCTCGGCTCATCACGACCACCCTTCAGCACGACGGAACACCTCCGGGTTCTACCGGTCCTCGCCCGCCCTGCGGAGAGGCGAGTGGCCGCACTGCACCCGTACGGCCCAACGCTTTCACCGCAGGAACGATTCGCGCCCGGGAAGGCCATGCCGTGCGCGGGGATGGTCTCCCCGGACGCCGGCCGATGTCACCGCACCGGAGTGCGGCGGCCTCTCCAGCCCGCTTGCGAAGACGTCGTAGCTGGTCGAGAGCGGGGACTCAGGCGTGGATCGGTTGGGTGGGGGTGGTCGGTGCGGACGCCGGTAGGCGATGCCTCATCGGAAGAGAGCCAGGAGCTACTCGACTTGCAGGATTCGCCCACGCTCCGGCACCGCGTCTCCTGTCCGGCGCGTTGAAAACGGCGTGGTGCACGGATTCACCAGATGGTGTGGGTCATCCGCTGTTCGGCCGTCTCGCCATTCTCGCCCGCTGATGATCGGAGAGCGCCCGTTGCCGTCCAGAGAGCGTGGTTCGCGCCCCTCGGCGTGCCAGGTCGCACGCACCACCGTCCGATCAACAGGATTGGCTCATCGTGCATTTGACTCCGCATGAGCAGGAGCGCTTGCTGATTCACGTCGCGGCCGACGTGGCAGGCAAGCGTCGCGACCGGGGGCTGCCTCTCAACTACCCCGAGACCATGGCCCTGCTGACCGTTCACGTCTTCGAGGCGGCACGCGACGGTAAGACGGTCAGCGACATCATGGACTCGGGCCGACGGGTCCTCACGCGTGACGACGTGATGGACGGCGTCCCGGAGATGATCAAAAACGTCCAGGTGGAGGCCACCTTCCCGGACGGCACCAAGCTGGTCACGATCCACGACCCCGTCCCGGAGGCAACCGAGGAGCCCGAGGTCTATCCGGGCAAGGTCGAGCACCCCGAGCCGGCGCGCAGGCCGAAGTGCCCGGTCGACTGCGACGACACCGACTCGTCCGTCTGTTGCGATGCGTGCGAGGACGCCGCGTCCTGGCATGAGGCGATCGTGTTCAACGAGCACCTGCAGGACGACAAGAAGACGATCAAAGTCAGGAACACGTCCGACCGTCCCATCCAGGTCGGCTCCCATTACCACTTCGCCGAAGCCAACCCCGGCCTTGAGGTGGTCGAGAACCCCGTTGGCACGTCCGTGACCAACCAGCCGCTCAAGGACTGCCCTGAGGCGAAGGGGCGCCGGCTCAACATCGCCGCGGGCACATCCGTGAGGTTCGAACCAGGAGATGTGTGCTGCGTTGAACTGGTGAAGATCGAGGGCGACGCCAAGAAGGACACCCGCAAGATCCAGGGACTGCGCAAGGGGATCGTCCGATGAGTAGCCAGCCGGGGCAGACGGGCCGGCAGAGGCAGAGCAATGTGCTGAAGCGGGCGGACTACGCCACTCTGTACGGGCCCACCACCAGGGACCGGGTCCGCCTCGCCGACACCGATCTCACCGTCGAGATCGAAGCTGACTGGAGCGGCGGACCGGAGAACAGCGGCAACGAGATGATCTTCGGTGGCGGGAAGGTGATCCGGGAGTCGATGGGCATGTCCCACATCCCGAGGGACGGGGGCGGCAACAAGGGTCGCGTTCCCGTGGACACGGTCATCACGGGGGCGCTGATCCTCGACTGGTGGGGTGTGGTCAAGGCCGACGTCGGCATCAGAGATGGCAAAGTTCATGCCATCGGCAAGGCGTACAACCCCGAGACGATGGACCCGGTCTCGGCGTTCGAGAAATCCGCTCGTGAACAGGCTGGCGAGCGGCTGCCGGTGACGGCGACGAACTTCGTGGTCGGCCCGAGCACCGAGGTCATCTCCGGCAACGGCCGGATCCTCACGGCGGGTGGTGTGGACACCCACGTCCACTTCATCTGCCCCGGGGAGATCCACGAGGCCCTGGCTTCGGGCGTGACCACGCTCATCGGCGGCGGCACCGGCCCCGCTGAGGGCAGCACGGCGACCACCGTGACCCCGGGCGAGTGGCACATCACCCGGCTCTTCGAGGCTCTGGACGAGTACCCGGTCAACATCGGCCTGCTCGGCAAGGGCAGCACGATGAACGTAGAGGCCCTGAACGAGCAGGTGGACGCGGGTGTCATCGGCTTCAAGATTCACGAGGACTGGGGTGCCACGCCCGCGGTGATCGACAAGGCGCTGGCAGTCTGTGAGAAGCGCAAGATCCAGCTCGCCCTGCACGCCGACTCGCTCAACGAGTCCGGCTTCCTGGAAAGCACCAAGGCCGCTTTCAAGAAGCGATCCATCCACATCTTTCATGTCGAGGGCGCCGGAGGAGGCCACGCCCCGGACATGATCGAGCTCGTCAAGGAGGAGAACGTCCTGCCGGCCTCGACCAACCCCACCCGGCCCTTCACGGTGAACACCGTCAAGGAGCACGTCGACATGATGGTCGTCTGCCACCACCTCAACCCGGACATTCCGGCGGACATGGCCTTCGCGGATTCCCGCATCCGGCCCTCCACCATGGCGGCGGAGGACCTCCTGCACGACATGGGCGCCATCTCGATGATGTCCTCGGATGCCCAGGCGATGGGCCGCATCGGCGAGATGATCATGCGTACCTGGCAGACCGCGCACGTCATGAAAGCCCGCTACGGCGCGCTGCCCGAAGACCTGCAGAGCGCGAAAGTCCGAACGATCCGCAAGGACAAGGACCACTCCTTCAACGAGGACAGGCTGAAGCCGAACGACAACTACCGGGCGCGCCGGTACGTCGCCAAGTACACGGTCAACCCATCGATCACGCACGGAATCGCCGGTCACGTCGGTTCCGTGGAGCCGGGGAGGCTGGCGGACCTGGTGCTGTGGGAGCCGAAGTTCTTCGGCGTCAAGACGCACATGGTCCTCAAGGGCGGCCAGCTCGCCTACGCGCAGGTCGGCGACGCCAATGCATCGATCACGACGCCGCAGCCTTACCTGCCGCGGCCCGTGTGGGGGTCCACCGGCCGTGCCCCGGGGAGTAACTCGGTGAACTTCGCAGCACCGGGAGTGGCCGACAGGCTGAACACCCGATTCGTCATCACCCAGGACGGCAGCAACAAGGTCACGGACGCGAAGACGGAGGGGCTCGGACTCCGAAAGAGGTTCGTCGAGATCTCGGACACCCGGAGCGTCAAGAAGAAGGATATGAAGCTGAACGACACGGTGCCCGAAAGCCTCGACGTCGACCACAACAGCTTCGAGGTCACCATCGGTGGTGCGACGACGAGCGACGCCCGCACGGAACTCAACGGTGTGACCGTACCGCGCTCCTACGTCAGCGAAGTCCCGCTGGCACAGCGGTACTTCCTCTTCTGACCCACCACCGGGCCCGGCCGCCGCACCGCCCTGGCGGCCGGGCCCGGGCTGTCAGTCCCGGCCACCTCGTTACCTTCTCTCCTGTGAAAGGCAGCCGCTCGCCGATGAGTCGCGCAGCCCTACTCCTTCTGGCCGACGGCCGTTTTCCCGCCGGTGGGCATGCCCACTCCGGCGGCGTCGAGGCCGCGGTCGCCCACGGAGCCGTCCACGACACCGACAGCCTGGAAGCGTTCTGCCGCGGCCGTCTGCACACCACCGGTCTGACGATGGCCGGGCTGGCCGCCGCGGCCGCCGCCGGACACGACCCGCTGCTGCTCGACGACGCCGCCGACGCCCGCACCCCCGCCCCCGCACTGCGTGCCGTCGCCCGCAAGCTCGGCCGACAGATGATGCGGGCGGCTCGTGTCACCTTTCCTTCGGCCGGACTCGAGCACCTGGCCGCCGCGCGGCCCCAGGGCGCTCACCAGCCCATCGTCCTGGGACTCACCGCCCGCGCCGCCGGGCTCGACCCGGTGGATGCCGCCTATGCGGCCGCGTACGAGAGCATCGGTGGCCCGGCCACCGCAGCCGTGCGCCTGCTGAGCCTCAACCCGCTCGACGCCTCGGGGCTGCTGGCCCGCCTCGGTCCGGAAACCGACGACGTCGCGTCGGCCGCGGCCGACGCTGCGACCCTCGCCCTGACCGAGGGCATCGACGCCCTGCCGTCGGCCTCCTCACCTCTGCTGGACATCACTGCGGAGCAGCATGCCGCCTGGACCGTCCGGCTCTTCGCCTCCTGACCACCACCCGATCGATTGCGCTTCGCAACGGAGTTGCCATGCACCTCGACCACTCTCTGTCTCACCAGCACATCCCCAGCGCTTCGGCGACCCGGCCTGACGGCAGCCGTCGCGCCCTGCGCGTCGGCCTGGGCGGGCCTGTCGGCTCCGGCAAGACCGCGACCGTCGCCGCGCTCTGCCGCACGCTGCGCGACCGCTGGTGCATCGCCGCTGTCACCAATGACATCTACACCCGCGAGGACGCCGAGTACCTGCTGCGCAAAGCCGTCCTGCCGCCCGAGCGGATCACCGCCGTCGAGACCGGCGCCTGCCCGCACACCGCAATCCGCGACGACATCTCCGCCAACCTGGAAGCCGTCGAGCACCTGGAAGAGACCCTCCACCCCCTCGACCTGGTGCTCGTCGAGTCCGGTGGTGACAACCTGACCGCCACCTTCTCCAAGGGCCTCGTCGACGTACAGATCTTCATCATCGACGTGGCCAGCGGCGACGACATCCCCCGCAAGGGAGGCCCCGGCATCACCACCGCCGACCTCCTCATCGTCAACAAGACCGACCTCGCCCCGTACGTCGGCGCCGACCTGGACGCCATGGCCGTCGACGCGAAACGACAGCGCGGCGACCTTCCCGTCATCTTCACCGACCTCACCTCCGACGACGGCATCCACGAAGTCGCCGAGTGGTTGACCGGCCACCTCACCCGGTGGCGCGCCGGGGCAACGGTATGAGCCCCGCCGCCCGACTCGCCTCCGCCCGAGCCACGTCCGACGTCAGCAGTCCCCCACCCGGCGCGCAGGAACCGGCCGGCCACCCAGACGGTGTACGTGCCACGGCCCGGATCCGCGCCGCGCACAACGGACGCGTCACCACCCTCCCGCAGCTGCGCAGCGACGGCCCCTTCCACCTGCGGCGCCTGCGCACAGGCGGCAACGCCGCCAGGGTGGGGATCATCGGCGCGATGAGCGCCCCGCTCGGCGGCGACCGGCTGTCCCTCGACATCACCGCAGAGGACCGGGCCGAACTGGAGGTCACCACGGCCGCCGCCACCCTCGCACTGCGCGGCCCCACCACCGCCCCGGCCACCTACGACGTACGGCTCTCCGTCGCAGAGCACGCCATCCTGCGCTGGCTGCCGCAGCCGCTGATCAGCGCCGCGGGCAGCAACCTGCGCCAGACCTGCACCGTTGAACTCGACGCCACAGCACGGCTGGTACTGCGGGAAGAGCAACTCCTGGGCCGGGCCGGCGAAGAGCCCGGCCACCTCGTCAGCCGGATCCTGGTCCGCCGCGCCGGACGCAAGCTGCTCGACCAGCACACGGCGTACGGCAGCCCGGAACTCGGCTGGGACGGCCCGGCCGTCCTGAACGGCAATCGCGCCGTCGGCCAGCTTCTACTCGTCGGACCCGGCGTGAACGCCCGCCCGGACCCCGTCCTGCTCCGAGAGGGCTCCAAGGACGGGTGCGCCCTCCTCGCGCCGCTGGCCGAGGGGCCGGCTCTGCTCGCCACAGCCGTGGCACCGACCTCGTCGGTATTGCGCGAGCTCCTCGACGAGGCGCACGCGCATGCCCTCGGAAGACAGCGTGGTTGGTCCGGGGCGTGATCACCGCCCCCTCCCCACCACGTGGCCCGGCTTTCAGGATGCGGCCGGATGGCCGAACGCGCACGGTGGGCCCGGCGCGGCTCATACGACGCGGGCCCAGGCGCGCGGGTACCTCGGGCTGCGGCACGCGCACCGAGCCCGCCGAGATCGCATGCGAGGAAGGAAAGGCAGGGCACCAGCGCCTGCCGCTCGCCCACAGACGCACAGCACGGCTGGGCTGCTACCAACGGCAACCGGTACAAGCGTCACAGGACCCTGTGTGCGGCTCCACCCGATCAAGTCCACGCTCCAGCCGGACAGCAGACCGGCCCACACAGCCCCGCCCCTGCCCGCGCGCGGTCACGAATCGATCCCGAGTTTAGAGGCTGGCGATGACTGCGAGGCTTCTCGCTCACGCGAGTGGTTTCGGACTGGCCGGCCCGGCGGCGGGCATCAGAAGAGGGCGGCTGTGGCAGTGACTCGTTCCCCCACGGCGCCGCCACAGCGGCTCCCCGGTCACGTCCGACTACTCGGGCCCTACCGCGCTGGGCCCAGGATGCAGGCTCAGTCCGCCGCGCCTACCGTCGAAGTCGAACAGCGACGAGACCCACGGGAGCGCCGGAACTCGTCGTCGGGAGCCGGTGCGGAGCGAGAGGTCACCCCATGACAAGTGCAGCTCTGCGGCAGCGCGGTCCCGCCCGGCCATGGCTCATCGAGCGATGGCGTGAGGCAGCTGACCGCAACCTCACGCCGCTGCAGCGGTCGCTGCTGGTGACGTGGGTTTCCTTCGGGGTGACCTTCGGCACGGTGCGGCTGATCACGCATGGCATTCGGGGCGGGTGGCTGCCCTGGGGGAACATCTCCGCCGGCGGGAAGCATCTGCACCATTACAACCTCGGCATCGCCACCCTCGCCGGCCTCAGCCTGATCGCCGTACGCGGTGACGAGCGGGCCGTCGGACACCCCGCGGTCGCCACCGCCTACGGCTGCGGAACTGCACTGATCGCGGACGAATTCGCCCTGCTGCTGGACCTTCAAGACGTCTACTGGGTCAGACAAGGGCGCGTCAGTGTCGACGTCTCCCTGGGCATTCTTGCCGTGCTCGGCACATATCTAAGCGCCAAGCCTTTCTGGCACGAGGTCATCAGGGTGACCCGCCGTCACTTCGCCTCAGCGGCCAAGCAAGGCCCGCCAGCCACAGCCAGCTGACACCTCCGCGCGGAGGTCCCCGTCGGAACGGTTTCTGGCGGGCCTCGCCGTGTCACAGACGCCCCTGTAACGGGGGTTTGGTGGATACCCTCCTGACCAGGTTGAAGACCTCGCGGGCGGCATATCGCTTGAGGCATCGGATGATCTCACGTCGGGTCTTGCCCTCCTGGGTGCGGCGTTCGTAGTACGCCTGGGCGCGCGGGTCGTGGCGCAGGCGGGTGAACACGATGCGGTGCAGGGCAGCGTTGGCCTGGCGGTCGCCGCCATGGTTGAGGCGACGCGAGGTCCGGCGGCCCGAGGAGTACTCGATGGGACTGACGCCGCACAAAGCAGCGAAGGACGCCTCGGTGCGCAACCGCTCGGGGTTGTCTCCCATAGTGATCAGGAGCGTGACGGCGCTGTCCGGGCCGATGCCCACCGGCACGAGCAGCTGCGGGGCGTGGCCTTCGACGAGCCGGGTCAGGCGCTGATTCAGCTCATCGATCTGCCCGGTGAGCTGCTCGATACGCTGGGCCAGCAGGCTCAGGGTGATGCGGGTGGCCTGGGCCACGGCCTCCTCATCGCCCCCGGCGTCGTCGCCGTCGAGCGGGCTGAGGCGCGCGCAGGTGCGGAACAGCTCACGGTTACCCAGACTGGACAGCTGCTCCGCAGGGCTGGGTCGGCGATGACCAAAACGGCCTTGAGCTGGTTGATCGCCTGGGTACGGGCCTTGACCGCGGAGTCCTTGGCGAGCTTGAACATCCGGGCGCTGTGCACCGGCCCGTCACCGGATTTGGCCCGCGCCCTGGCGTGACCGCTGAGCACGGCCCGCGCGGCAGCCGGCGCATCGAGCGGGTCCGACTTCCCGAGCAAACGGGCCGAGCGGTCGGGCCGATTCACCTCGTACACCTCGACGTGCTGAGCCAGCAGGTAGCGGGACAGGCCCGCGCCGAAGGTACCGGTGCCCTCCACACCGGCCCGGCGCACCGCCCCCAGCTTGCCGGCCCAGACGAGCAGCCGACGGTAGCCGGCCGCCGTGGCCGGAAAGGACTCGGTTCCCAAGACCTTCCCGAGCGGTGAGAGCACGGCGGCAACATGAACCTCGCCGTGCGTGTCCACGCCCAGGACGACCTCACCCCGAACGGGAGGATCCATGCTGGAGGAGGTGCTGCGCTGTCTGGTCGTCATGGTGGTTCGCCTCCCCCGCGGTGACGTGCTGGGTGGATGGCACCGGCCCGCTCGGGCGGTCTGAACCGTGATGGCGCCTGATCGTCGGCAAGGCCCCTATTTGGGACACGCCCTGTGGCTCGGTACCAGCAGGCGCCATCCCGTAACGACAGTCGACACGCCTGTGACTGGACACTTCGGTCATAGATCTCATGAGTCAGACCCCCGTCCGGGACGGCATTGCGCAACCGTCCCATCGATCCCGGTACAGCGGCATGACTCGATCACTGCCGGATGGCTTCGTCCGAACCGATGCTCAACCTGGCCTGCACGGGCTGACAATGCGTCAACTCTTCGTCCACTCGTGACCGGCATTGAGGGGCAGGCGTGTGGCCCGCCTTACCGACTGTCCTTCGTCGACCACGGCACGAACGGCCTCGGACCCTCTACACGCCATCGCCGCAATCAAACGTCGGGCGCAAGACTGTGCACCCGGAATTTGTCCACGAAGGCCATCAAGCCCGGGTTGCAGCTTGTCCCGCGTTGTCGGTGGTGCCCCTCTCCGCAGGAGCAGAGAGTGCCGGTGCCCCCGGCCGCGGTGGTCGAGGGGCGCCGACGTCGCCATGTGGCCGAACGACAGTTGCGAGACAGAACCCGCATGCGAGGTCGCCCGATGAGGTAGACCGACGTGCGGGTTCTTGTCGCCGCTCAGAGGTGTGGCCCGGTCTCACGCCTTCAGGTGAACTTCGCTAACGGAAACGTTCTTTCGTCCGGTCTTAGAGGTGTTTTAGGCAATTCTGGCGGCCCTCTGACGGAAGGCTTGTCCATGCGGCGTCGTGCTGTGATTGCCACTGCTCTGGTTTCCCTGTCCGCGGTTGCCGTGTCCGCGGCTGTTGCTGCGGGACCTGTGATGCCTGTTGCCGGGACGGTCACATGGTGCTTGTCTTCCGCGGCTGCTCAGCATCTGGCGGCTGACGGAGTCGTGGTGTCGGCTGCTGCTCCGGCTGTGCTCGACTCTTCAGGGTCGACCCCGTGTGTGCAGTGGCCGATGAAGGGCGAGATCAGTCTCGATCTGACCGAGGGGTCCTGGACTGCGGGTGGTGGCATGACCTTCACCAGGGTCTCGGACGGGCACAGTCTGCGTTTCACCGGGGCGCACGGTGACTTGGCGCGGCGGTCGATGTCGGTGGATGCGGCTGTCGGAGATGGAGCGGCGCGCTCTGTTGATCTCTCCACGTACGAGCTCGACATGACGAAGATGACGGTCACCATGCCGTCTTTGAACTCTCCTGGTTCGGTTGAGGGCAAGCCGTTCGACACGATGCTGACGCAGGACGGTGCGGCGGTGTTTTCCCGGGCGTTCGGTGCGTCGCCGGTTGCCCCTGGGGACAGCGTGGCCACGGTCGCGGGCCGTGTCGATGTAGTGCCGGCGCTGGGCTGAGCCCGGATGCTGGTGGAGTCTGGCGTCGGGCCTGCCGGTCCTGGCATCCCGGGTGTTGTCCGGGCTGAGAAGGTCGGCGCCACGGTGCTGGCGTGGGCGCGGGATCTGAGACTGGTTGCCGACGCTTTTGAGGAGAAGCGTCTGGTGGCCATGCGGCTGGGTGAATTCGCCGGCCTGACCGTGCCAGGGGCGAGCGCCTGCGAGGTGGAACTGACGGCCCAGTGGGCGGCGTTCATCTGCTTGGTCGACGACCGGTTCGACCGCAGCCGGGTCGATGTCCATCCGGAGGAAGTCGCGTCGCTGTTCAACCGCTTGCTGGACGTGATCACCGGTGGCGGCGCGGCCGGATCGGGCAGCGGGATGGAGCAGGCTCTGGATGACCTGTGGCGGCGTACGGCTCCGCGGATGTCCACACCGTGGCGGGAGCGGTTCGTTGCCGACTACCGCGACTTCGCCCTGGCCACGCGTGAAGAGGCCGCCGACCGCGCAGACCGGCTCCGGCTGGGGTTCAGCGACTACGTCCTGCGGCGTCGCAGGACTATTACCGCCCTGCCCATGGCAGACATCCTGGAGTGCACCGCCGGCGCGCCCTGGCCCGGCCTCCTCGGCGGGGAAGACCTCATGAAGGCTTTGCGGCTGGCTGCGGCTGACGTGGCCGGCTGGACCAATGACCTGGTCTCCGCCGAGGACGACCTGCGGGAGGACCGCGACAACCTGGTGAGCGTGCTGGGCCGTGAGCGCGGCTGCTCCCTGTCCTCGGCACGCGAGCAGGTCACGACCATGCGAAACGACCGAGTCAGGGATTTCCACGCGCTTGCCGCCTCGTTGACCGCAAAGGCCGCTCCCGGAACCGAGCGGGACGGAGTACGGCGTTACGTGACGGCCCTCGGCTCCTTTGTGGCCGCGACGCTGCACTGGCTTGGCGTCACCCATCGCTTCGACGCCCGCTGGTCGTCCGGGCGCCCCGGTCCATGTGACTGATCTCGTTCGCCCGACCCCTGCCGATCCGCGCTCCACCGTGTTTCCGTGCCTTCAAGGACTGTCCTACCGATGAGACTCCCTGCCGCCGAGCAGCTTCCCCCGGCCTGGCCGTCGTCGCGCTTCCCCGCAGCGCTGCCCGCCGGACGCAGGCGTCTCTTGGCGCACGTGCTGAACCGGGTGGGAGCGGACGGTGCCGTGCGCGACTCCTGCCGAAGCCGGGTCCTTGAATCCGCGCTCGCCCTGGCGCTGGTGGAGCGGTGCGGGTCTGGCCACCGCGATGCGCGTGACCGCATGGTGCGTTATCTGGAGCGTCACCGAGGCAGCGGGGATCTGATGGACGCGGCTGTGGCCGCTGCCGTCCTGGGCCGCAGCACCGGGCGCCCGGCTCGTCACCAGGTCCTCGAGGACATCGTCAGTCGGGTCCCGGACTTCACCGGACCTCGCAAACGCGCTCTGGTCCACGCGATCTTCACCATGCTCGACGCGGCTACCGCCCATGACGACGTTGCTCCCCATGCCTTTGATGTGAGCGCGCTGCATCCCTGGGCTGCTGTGCAGGCCGTTGCCGTGAACGCGATCCTGGGCCGGGCGGCAGGCGGAGCGCCGGCCGGCCGGGACGATGTCACCCTGCTGGTCTCCACCCAGCGCCCGGGAACGGTGTGGGAGGGAAACCTCTTCATCCACTTGTCAGTTCTGCATGCCCTGGTGGACGTGCCCGGCATGGAGAGCGTCGTCGACGCCGGTCTGCGCACCGCCCTCACGCACCAGCGGGAGGACGGCGGCCTGCCCTTCGTCACGGACACCGACACGTGGTGCACAGTCGCTGCGGGCCTTGCCCTGGGCAGCACCGGCGCACCGCGCGAGGTACTGCATCGCATCGCCCGGCACCTTGTGCGCGTTCAGCGCACGTACGGCGGCTGGTCCTACACCGACCGGGCTCGGCTCGCCGACACGGACTGCACCACCATGGCGGTCGAATTCCTGCATCAGCTGGGCCCGGATGTCTACCGCGACCAGATTCGGCGCGCACTGGACGCCTTGGTCGCGGTCCGCGGCGCCGACGGCGGATTCCCCACCTACGGATCAGGCACTCCCTCCGAGGCGTGCATGACCGCCGCCGCGATCAGCGCGCTCAGCTCCCAAGGCCGCCACCCTCACCTCATCCAGGCTGCGCTGCGTTTTCTTGCCGACCGCCAGATGCCTGATGGCTCCTTTCCCCCCGGTTGGAGCAGCAGTCGCCTGCACACCCTCTTCAGGGCGTATCTCGCCACTCGCCCCCACCGCCGGCAGTCTCCTCCGGTCGTCCATGACATGAGTGGTCGGATCGCCGGCCTGGTGCAGAGCGCACAGAACGAAGACGGCGGCTTCGGACAGCAGGGCGGCGCCCCGAGCGATGCCATCAGCACCGCCTATGCCCTGATCATCCTGGCCGGACAGCTCGACCCTGCTCCCGCTGCGCGCGCCACTCGCTACCTGCTCGCCCAGCAGCGTCCCGACGGCAGCATCATCTCCGTTCCCGACATGGTCGGCCCGCGTCCTTTCCCGTATCACGTCCCCTTGTTGGCCGACGCGTTCACTCTGCTCGCCCTGGGCCACCTCACCCATCGCATCCGGCCGTCACGCATCGTCAGGCCGGGCCGCCGGCACAGCAGTGCGCAACCCGCCGAAAGGACAGCCCCATGAACCCATTTCGCCAGCCAGCCGCCCCTTCCCTGCCCGGGCGCGTATGCCTGGTCACCGGAGGCGCAGCGGGCATCGGCTGGGCCCTGACCCGCGCCTTGGCCGCAGCCGGAGCCCACGTGTACGTGTGCGACAACTCCCAGGCGAGCCTCGACTGAGCCGCTGCCGACCTCGCCCAGCTGCCAGGGGCGCCCTCCGTCAGGTTCGCCCATGTCGACGTGACCGACCGCACCGCCCTGGAGGAGTGGATCGTCAAGGTCCACACCGAACACGGGCGCATCGACGTCCTGGTCCACAACGCCGCCTACATCCACTGGGCCGACGTCGAAGAGATGACCATCGAGCAGGCCCAGTTGTCCATGCGCACCACGTACGACGCTTTGGTCTGCTCCGTCAAAGCAGTGCTGCCGCTGATGCGAGCGGGCGGCGGTGGGCAGATCGTGGCGATGGGCTCGGCCGCAGGACGGATCTTCGTCAAAGGACCATCGGCGGCCTACGCCGCGGCGAAGGCCGCCGTCGAGGCGTACACCGAGATGCTGCGCATGGAACTGGCCGGCTCCAGCATCGGCGTGACCCTGGTGCGTCCGGCCACCGTCGTTGGCACCGACTTCTTCAAGGTCCACGTCCCTTCGGCCCGCATGCCGAGGATCGCCGACTTCCTGCCGCCCACCACACCGGAGAAGGTCGCTGCCGCGACCGTTGAGGCGATCAGCAGCCGTCGGCCGGCCGTCGACATTCCCGGCTATCTGCCGTCGTTCTACCGCGCCTACGCCATGGCTCCCGAGCTCACCCGCAGGGCCGCCGCAACCGGTGGCAGCGCCCGACGTGACTATGCCGCCGGGCGCCCCACACCCGTCACGCCAGTGCAGCCCGAGGCCACCCGAACCAGCGGCACCCACCGGGACGGGCTCATCGCCCGCAGCCTGAAGAAGGCAGGGGGGAACGCTCACTTCGTGCGCGTCATGTCGCATATCGCGCCGGGCGTCGACCGGGCGGCTCACCGCCTCAGCGGGGGCCGGATGCTCCTGATGCCCGCCACGCTGCCCTCTCTGATGCTCACCACCATCGGCCGCCGCAGCGGCCAGCCCCGTCAAACCCCCCTGCTGTGCCACCTCGAAGCAGACGGAAGCTATCTCGTCGTCGACACCAACTTCGGCCGCCCCCCGAGCCCCGCTTGGTCCCTTAACCTCATCGCCACACCCCGGGCAACCGTGACCCGCCGCGGACGCAGGCTGCCGGTGACCGCCACCCTCCTGGAGGGAACCGAGCGGGCCGCCGCCTGGGACCACCTCGTCGAAGTCTGGCCCGCCTACGTCTCCTTCGCCCAACGTTCGGGACGCTGCCTGCGGATCTTCCGGCTCACACCGGCCTGACCCCATTCTCCCCACCGAACCGTCACCGCGGAGAACACCGTGCCCGTGCCCCTTCGTCCCACCCCCATGGACCTGACCATGCACGACATGGCCCAGGCCCATCCCTCGATCTCCCAGACCATCGGAGTGATCCTCCACCTGGAAGGAACGACTCCCAC
This sequence comes from Streptomyces flavovariabilis, assembly GCF_000725785.1. Taxonomy (NCBI): domain Bacteria; kingdom Bacillati; phylum Actinomycetota; class Actinomycetes; order Kitasatosporales; family Streptomycetaceae; genus Streptomyces; species Streptomyces flavovariabilis. The sequence goes on from NZ_JNXD01000008.1 coordinate 253,187, forward strand.
CCTCGGTGAACTCCGCACTCATGTCGCGTCCCACCTGGGGCACGAGCCGCGCGTCACCCACTACCTGCACGGCCCCGGGCTCAAAGCCCGCTGGCGCCATGACCCGGATCCCGACCTGAACCACCGCGTACGCGAACAGCACCTCCCATCAGGCGAACAGCACCTCGAGGCGGCCCTGACCGACCTCGTCGCGCACCCCTTGCCCGACACGGGCCCCCTGTGGGACATGTGGCTGCTGACCGGCGATGCCCCGGGGCGTTACGCCATCTGCCTGCGAGCGCACCACAGCACCCAGGACGGCATGGGTCTGATCGGCACCCTGACCACACTGTTCGGCACCGCACCCGCACCTACCACGCAGCCCGCGCCCCGGGCAGGCGCCGGAGCCTACCTGGGCACCGTGCGCAGCATGATCGCCGCCAGCGCCACCAACAACGTCTGGAACGACAACGCGCTACCCCTCACCGGCCAGCGTGACATCAGCTGGGCGCACGTACCCACGCAGCGATTGCGGCAAGCCGCCACCGTCCGCGGCGGTGACACGAACGACGGCTTCTTGGCCACCCTCAGCGGGGCTCTGCGCACGTGGACATCACAATCCTGGCCCCGGGGCGCCGACAGGCCGCTGCCGGCTATCACCATGGTCAACCTGCGCCGGGCCGAGGAACACGACCGGCCGGGGAACTACTGCACCTTCGCACCCGCGCCCCTTCCCTGCCACGAGCCGACAGTGGAAGGCCGCCTCGACCACGTCATCGCGGCCACCCGCACTGCAAAAGACCCGACCCGCCACAAGGCCATGCGTTCCGTGATGGACCTCGTCCCCGCACGCGCCTTCCAGGCTCTGGCGACCCGGCTGACCACACCCGACCGGGCTACCATCACCACGTCCTACCTCGCCATCCACCGGCCGCTGCGCTACAAACAGGACCCCGTCACCCGCATCCAGCCCTTCAACTGGCTCCCACGGCACCAGCCGGCGTCGATCGTGGCCTGCAGCTACAACGGAACCACCAGCGTCTGCTTCGTCACCGACGCCGCTCTCCCCGGACTGAACCAGCTGCCCAGACTGTTCCACGACGCGGTGGACCAACTCCCGCATCCTCCCAACGACCGGCAAGTGCCGGGCCAACCTCCCCACACCGGCGTGACCCCCCCGAGGCCCGCCGCTGACCGCAACACCGCCACCGTCATCGATTTCGCGCTCATCAAGAAGATCCTGGTCCAACAGGGAAGTCTGCCGGCCGCACCGATCACTCCCCAAGCCACGCAGGCACAAGCCGGCATCGACTCCCTGGCCGTTGCCCTGCTGTCCATGAGCCTCGAGGACCGCATGGGCATCGTGATCACCGAACACGAACTGGCGAAGGCACCCACCGTCGCCGACCTGGTCAACCTGGTGGCCCAACAGGCGGCGTCACCCTCCGACCACGAGAGCCCGGCAGAGCAGGGCCCCCACCCACAGGCAGATCGACCCCACGCGGTACCCGAGGCGTAGTCGCGCCCCGATCCCTCGCCAGAAGCTCCGACCACCACCCGCCGACATCAGCGGCAGCACACCGGCGACAGCGGGATCACAACGAGCGCCCGGTCAGACGGAACCCAGAGGGCAGTCCCTCCGCTGACGGTGACGCGAACGAGCAAGCACGGAGAAGACAAACCCTTGATCTTTGCACGCAAAACCACGACCCCGTCGCCAGCGCATGCCGCGCGACTCATCGGCCTGGGGTCCTACCTGCCCCCGCGAAAGGTAAGCAATGCCGACGTCGCCGCACGCCTGGACACGACGGACGAATGGATCCGTACCCGTATCGGCATCGCCGCGAGGCACATCGCCGATCCGGCGACGGCCACCAGTGACCTGGCGGTAGAGGCAGCACTACGGGCGATGAAATCGGCGGAGGTCGAACACGTCGACGTCGTCATCCTGGCCACCGCCACTCCGGACCATCATGTGCCCGGCACCGCGCCCCTGGTTGCCCACCGCCTCGGCCTGCGTCAGGTGCCCGCCTTCGACCTCGGCGCCGGCTGCTCGGGCTTTGTCTACGCAACGACCGTCGCAGCAGGACTCATCCACGCGGGAACCGCCAGCACCGTAATGGTCATCGGAGCCGAGAAGATGTCAGCCGTCATCGACCCCGCCGACCGATCTACCGCGCCGATCTTCGGAGACGGAGCAGGCGCAGTCGTGCTCGCTGCCGGACGAGCTGACGAACCAGGAGCTCTCGGACCAGCCGCATGGGGCAGCGACGGCGAGCACGCAGACGCCATCTACATCCCCGGCGGCGGTTCCCGCAACCCTTCACGTGCCACCGCCGACCTGAAGAACCGCTACGTACACATGAAAGGGAACGAGGTATTCCGTCACGCGGTGCGCCGCATCACTCACGTGACTGAAGAATCAGCCGCCGCAGCAGGGTGGGCCATTCAGGACATCGACAGGCTGATCGTCCACCAAGCAAACGCACGCATCAGCGTGGCTGTGGCCAACACCCTGGGAATCCCGCCAGAGCGCGTACCGTCCAACATCACCCACGTCGGCAATACCTCCGCAGCCTCCATCCCCCTTCTGCTGAGTCACTCCGCGATCAACGGGCAGCTGAAACCCAGGCAACGAGTCGTCGTGACCTCTTTCGGCGCAGGCTTCACCTGGGCGGCCACCACTCTGCTGTGGCCCATCGGCCTCCAGGTTCTCGCCTGAGCGCACAGCGAGCGGATCCACGAGATGGCCTTCTCCGGCGCCGACCAGACATCCAGATACGCCTTCGCAGACTGGGGAGACGCGCTCCGCCCCAGCCGGCCTCGACGAACACCTTGTTGAAGAAGCTCAGCATCAGCACACGCTGAGGCCCTGGGGACCACCGTCCCCCCGCCGATCTTGGGTACCGTGGTCGTCACTGTGGCTGATGGACCACTCCACGTGCTATTTCCCGGAGCCGCATCCGTAGTGCCCGTACCCTTCGTGTGTACACGGCGTCACACAGCGAGCGCCAACCACTGGAGGCAACACCCCGTGCTCATTGCTCAGCGTCCGTCCCTGACCGAAGAGGTCGTCGACGAGTTCCGCTCCCGGTTCGTGATCGAGCCGCTGGAGCCAGGCTTCGGTTACACCCTCGGCAACTCCCTCCGCCGGACTCTGCTGTCCTCGATCCCGGGTGCGGCGGTCACGTCCATCCGTATCGACGGCGTGCTGCACGAGTTCACCACCGTGCCGGGGGTCAAGGAGGACGTCACCGACCTGATCCTCAACATCAAGCAGCTCGTCGTGAGCAGTGAGCAGGACGAGCCGGTCGTGATGTACCTGCGCAAGCAGGGCCCTGGTCTGGTCACCGCCGCCGACATCGCGCCCCCGGCCGGTGTCGAGGTGCACAACCCCGACCTCGTCCTCGCCACGCTCAACGGCAAGGGCAAGCTGGAGATGGAGCTGACCGTCGAGCGTGGCCGCGGTTACGTCTCCGCCGTGCAGAACAAGCAGGTCGGCCAGGAGATCGGCCGGATCCCGGTCGACTCCATCTACTCGCCGGTACTCAAGGTCACGTACAAGGTCGAGGCCACGCGCGTCGAGCAGCGCACTGACTTCGACAAGCTGATCGTCGACGTCGAGACCAAGCAGGCCATGCGCCCGCGTGACGCCATGGCGTCGGCCGGTAAGACCTTGGTCGAGCTGTTCGGTCTGGCCCGCGAGCTCAACATCGACGCCGAGGGCATCGACATGGGCCCGTCCCCCACGGACGCCGCCCTGGCCGCCGATCTGGCGGGGACAGGAGAATCTCCACGCTCTGTTCACCGCGCGGTGCCAAGGGGCCGTGGCCCCCGCGAGCGTCCCGCCTTCCCAAGTACGTCGGGTAACCCGGCACCCGTGCCGGGTTCTGTCGCACCGCAGTGCTGGATGGTGGCCCGAGGACGAAGAGTGAGAGCATCCGCGTCATGGATGATGCAGACGGTCACACGGCTCGGTGGTGGGTGGCGTTGCGCCGGACGCCGATGGCCGTCTGGAACGACGACGTCACGGACTGGGCCGCTGCGCTGACCTACTATGCGGTTCTGGCCCTGTTCCCGTTGCTGCTGGTGATCCTCTCGATTCTGGGTCTGACCATGCCCACGGCCAAGCCGGAGGTCATCGACCGCATGACGCAGGCGGCCCCGGCCGAATCCCGCGCTCTGCTGCGCAGCACCCTGCGGCAGATGGTCACACAGCCGACGGCAGCTTGGACGCTGATCTTCGTCGGAGGGGCGGGAGCCCTGTGGTCGGGATGCAGCTATCTGAGCGTCTTCCGCCGGGCGTTGTACGCCATGCATCGGATCAGC
>NZ_JNXD01000009.1:0-242109 GCF_000725785.1 Streptomyces flavovariabilis
CGCCGGAACAGTGTCCACAACTCGTCCGGCACCAACCGCTCCAGCAGATCCGTCATGCACGGCACAACGAGCGATCACGCCATCAGAAACGACGTCTTACTGCCCGAACGCTCGGTCGTAGAGGCTCCGCAGCTTCGGGGCGGCCTCGGCATCGCCGTAGCACACCGGCACCTTGCCGTCCTTGGCGTAGACGAGGTAGGTCTGGCCGACAGCGAACTCCTGGCCGAATGACTCCAGTTGTCCTTCGTGGGTGTTGTCGAGCCGGACGGTGGAGGCGTCTTCGCCGCGGTACCAGTGGTCCACTCGGAGAGTGATCTGGTCGCCGTCGATGGACGTCGCGGTGCCCTCGAAGGCGGTCGTGTACTGCCGCAGGGCGGTGACGTCGAGTTCGGCGCACGCTGTGGCCGGGCCGCCGCCTGTGTCCTGCTGAACGGTCAGGACCAGCGGGGCGGCCACGGCCGGAGGAGTATCGCGGGTCGCCGTGACTCCCCAGGTGATGCCGGCTCCCACCGTGAGCACAGCGGCGGCTGCTGCGGCCAGCAGCAGAGATCCCCTACAACGGCGCCCAGTGGGCGCGGGCCTGGCCAGGGGCTGGGTGAGGATGGAACGTCGGCCTCATCGCGGCCGCACTCTCCGGCTTCGGGGTGACGGGCGGCCGCCAGAGGCTGCACCGCGCCCCCGCCCGGACTAAGCCCCGAGAAGACCGCCGCCCCGGCGTAGCGGAACCACTCACATGCCCGCCCGGGCCATGGGCGGCGCGAAGATCGCCCCAGAAAGGCGTCGTAAACCGATCGGTTTTCATTTTGTCCACATCGAGTTAACCTCGCGGCATGACCACCGAAGTGAAGCCAAGTACCAGAGAGCGGCTGCTGGAAGCAGCGGCCATGCTCACCTACCGAGACGGTGTCGGCATCGGCATCGACGCCCTGTGCAAGGCAGCCGGAGTGTCGAAGCGCTCCATGTACCAGCTGTTCGAGAGCAAGGACGAACTGCTGGCGGCGAGCCTGGGGGAGCGCGCCTCTGCCTTTGCGGACGGGCTCCTGCCGACGGCGGACGACGGCCGTTCACCCCGCGAGCGGATCCTGCACGTCTTCGACCAGCTGGAGGGGCAGGCGGGTGCGCCCGACTTTCAAGGCTGTCGGTACCTGGCTGCTCAGATCGAGCTCAAAGACCAGAGCCACCCTGCGAGCCAGGTGGCCCACCGGGTCAAAGAGAATCTGACCGTCTTCTTCCGTGCCGAGGCCGAACGGGGCGGGGCGAGCCATCCCGAGCTGCTGGCCCGGCAGCTCAGCCTGGTCTTCGACGGCGCCAGCGCCCGCGCGGGGATCGGAGCCGACAATCTGACAGGGCTCGTCACGCCCACCGTGACCACCCTGCTCGATGCGGCAGGCATGCACTGACACATCCCCTTTCGAACAGGCGCCGTGACCGTGCCCTCCCCAGGCCGATGACTCCCGCCCCCGATTCCCCGCAATCGAGGGGAGCCCGGTGGCCGTAAGGGTGTTGACGGGCGTGCCGCGCGCCAGGAAGGCCGTCGCCTCGTCGACATCAGCGCCCCACAGCAGGTACGCGGTTCCCCAGGGCCTCATCCAGTCGGCCCGGACCGCTTGGCCGCATCACCCTTGACGTCGGCGGCTGGCCACGGCGCCGTAGCCCTACACCTGCAGCTGGAGCGTTCAGGCGTGCCGCAGTAGCCCTTGAGCGCGGAATCGGCGGCCGCTGTACGGATGACACTCTCGCGTCCCTCCTGTGCGCTGACCCTATTGCTGCGGCTGGCAACCTCAGCCTTGCGCTCGGAAACCGATCGGTTTACGATGATGGAAACCGGTCGGTTTCTCAATGAACCCAAGGCCTGTCCGTGGTCACGCCCCCTTCGGGCGGGCCCTGCCCGAATCACCCGTCCGCAGCAGTTCACACAAAGGGAAACTGACGAGATGCCCAGCTCAGAGCCACGTCCCACGATTCACATCCCGGGAACCACCAGCCACACCATCGCCCCGCGCGCAGGACACCGCAGCGACGAGGGGACCCTGCGCTACCTCGGAGCAGGCACCGGTGCTCCCGTGGTCCTGCTGCACACCGTGCGCACGCAGGCCGAGCACTTCCGCTCCCTCATCCCGCTGATCGCGGACCAGTACACCGTGTATGCCCTCGACCTGCCGGGGATGGGCTACTCCGAGATCGTGCCCGGTGCGTCGTACGACGAGCCGGCCATGCGCGCGGGCGTCAAGCGGCTCCTGACCGAACTCGACCTCCACGACGTGACCCTGGTCGGGGAGTCCATGGGGGCGGTGCTCGCCCTGACCACCGCGGCTGACCTGCCTGAGCGGGTCCGGCGCGTCGTCGCGGTGAACACGTACGACTTCCGCGGCGGTATCGCCCGGTCCAGTCTTCTCGCCCGTGTGGTGGTCAGCGGTGTCCTCACTCCGGGGGTGGGCCCGGTGGTCGCCGGGGTGGAGCCCAAGGCCGTCGTCCGCAGGATCCTTCAGGGCGGGCTGGTCGACAAGACCGCGCTGCGGGAGGACTACCTCGACGAACTCCTCCAGGTGGGCCGCCGCCCCGGCTACTCGACCGTCGCCAGGGCCGTGTACCAGAGCCTGCCCAGTCTCATCGCCGCCCGCTCGCGCTACCCCGAGGTCAAGGCACCCGTCCACCTCGTCTACGGAGAGAAGGACTGGTCGCGGCCATCGGACCGGCAAGCCGACAAGGAGCTGCTGCCGGCCGCCGATTTCACGCAGGTGCCGGGAGCAGGCCACTTCATCGCCTTGGAACGGCCCGACCTGCTGGCCGACCTGCTGAACGCGGTGGCGTGACGGCCCCGAGAGCGCCGTGGACACCCTCGTTCGGGGGTAGTGCGTGAGAGGGCCAGGTTCGACCATGTCACGCGAGAGTGTCTTGGCGCGAAGGAGCAGCGCGTGGCGGAGATCCAGATCGAGTTCGATGTTCCGGCTCAGATGCGTGACGGCACGGTGCTGCGCGCGGATGTCTACCGGCCCGGAGGTACGGGGCCGTGGCCGGTGTTGCTGGCTCGGCTGCCGTACGGCAAGCAGGCGCCCATGATGGGCGTCGTACTCGATCCGCTGGCGGCGGCCAGGCGCGGCTTCCTGGTGGTCATCCAGGACACCCGGGGCCGGTTCGCCTCCGACGGGGAGTGGGAGCCGTGGACGTATGAGAAGAGCGACGGCTACGACACCGTGCGGTGGGCCGCCGCCCTGCCCGGCTCGAACGGCTCCGTCGGCATGATCGGCGGCAGCTACTTCGGCAACACCCAGTGGATGGCGGCGCTGTCGAAGCCGCCGGAGCTCAAGGCGATCGCCCCGTTGATCACGTGGTCCGATCCGGAGGACGGACTGTGGACGCGCGGCGGCGCGATCGAGCTCGGCATCACCGTGCCGTGGTCGCTCATGCAGGGTGCCGACACGTTGATGCGCCGTCACCGCACTGACCTCGAAGGTCTCGTGAGCAGCATCACCGGGCTCGTGCAGGATCTGGACGGCCTGGCGAGCGGCGGCTACGGAGAGCTGCCCGCCGGGCGGTTTCCCGCGTTCGCCCGGCACGATCTGCCCGAGCTGGGCTACGAGCGGTCCCGGCGGGAGCCCCACTGGGCGCGGTCCTGCACTGTCGCGGGCCGGCACGACGAGGTCGACCTGCCCACCTTCCAGGTCGGTGGCTGGTACGACATCTTCAGTCAGGGCACGCTCGACAACTTCACCGCCATGCGCAGCGCCGGCCGGTCCGCCACGCTCATCATGGGCCCGTGGACCCACACCAACTGGCAGCACGTGGTCGGTGACGTCAACTTCGGGTTCGGCGCGCACTCCGAGTTCATGGGCATGCGGGGACGCGTGCACGACATGCAGTTCGACTGGTTCGCGCGCACGCTCGGCGAGGACGGAGCGGCCCCGGAGCCGGACACGGGCACGGTGCTGCTGTTCGTCATGGGCGTCAACCAGTGGCGTGAGGAGACGGAATGGCCCCTGTCGCGGGCCGTGGACACGGACTTCCACCTGCGTGCGGGCGGACGCCTGACGCGGGAGCCGGCGTCCACCGCCGAGCAGGCTGAGGAGTTCACCTACGACCCGATGGATCCGGTGCCCACCACCGGCGGCGCGCTCTTGATGACCGACGGCTTCCGTCCCGGACCGCTGGACCAGACGGCCGTGGAGGCGCGTGAGGACGTCCTGGTCTTCACCACCGAACCGCTCGCCGAGGACCTGGAGGTGACCGGCCGGGTCCGGGCGCTGCTCTTCGCCGCCACGGACGGAGTCTCGACCGACTGGGTGGCGCGCCTGTGCGACGTCGACGAGAACGGTGTCTCCCGCAATGTGGCCGATGGCATCGTGCGGGTGCGCTCGGTGACACCGGGCGAGGCGGCCGAGCACGTCGTGGACCTGTGGTCGACCAGCATCGTCTTCCGGGCGGGTCACCGGATACGGGTGCAGGTGACCTCCAGCAACTTCCCGCGCTGGGACCGCAACCTCAACACGGGCGAACCCGAGGAGAGCGCGACCACGGCCCGAGTGGCCCGCCAGCAGGTCTTCCACGACCCCGCACGCCCCTCCCGCATCGTCCTGCCCGTGGTGCCTCCAGTCTGACCGGGAGCGATGGGGGAGCCGCCGATCCGTTGCTCCGGTGGGCAAGGGCGCCGAAGTAGCCATGTCGGCTCGGTCGAAGGGCGGCAGGCATCCTGCGGCGGAGGCGATGACCTCCCACGGGCGCCTGCCCCTCGGCAAACGCCGCGGTGAGGATTCCTCGGTCAGCAGACCGACCAGGTTCCGCTCGACCGGCCTGCGATGACGCGGCCGGATCCGGAGGGGCGGCCATCCGGTCGAGTACGGCACCGAGATTCTGGGCCAAGGGGGCACGAGTGACCCGCCTGCTCGATCTGAGGCCAGAGTTGGCCACCGAACTCCAACTGCTGGTCAACCACCCGCTACGCCGGCCACGATCCACTTCATCGACGCCCTGCCCACGACCCCCAGCGGCAAGACCGCAGCGCTACCCGTTGCGCAACCGCCGGCGCACCGAACTCGCCGCCCCGGAGCCACGTCGACCCGCATGGAACCTCTGCTCGTCGAGCAACGCGGCACCGTCCGGTGGCAGGGTGCGCAGTCTCAGCGTTGGAGGCCGGCGGCGGTCAGTCCGGCGTTGCCCCGCGCCGATGACCACCGCGTCGAATTCCGTCGTCGTGGTTAATTTTCGGCGGCCTCTCGGGCGATCTGCTCGAACTGGGCGCCCATGGCCTCGCCGAGCGCCTGGGCGGCGGAGAGCGGGCGCACCATCACCGTGAACTCGTCGATCTTCCCGTCGTCGTCGAAGTGCAGGAAGTCGCATCCCTGGAGCTGCTTGCCGGCGACAGTGGCGGTGAAGACGAAGGCGTGATCGCGGCCGTCGGGATTGGCGATCTCACGGATGTAGGTGAAGTCCTCGAAGACCCGGAGCACGCCGCGCAGGATCGCCGCGGTGATCGCCTTGCCCGGGTACGGCCTGAAGGTGACGGGGCTGGTGAAGACGACGTCGTCGGCCAGCAGAGCGGCCACGGCGTCCAGGTCGCCGCTCTCGACGGCCTTGCGGAAGGGATGCATGAGCCCACCTCTGATACTCAGCAACTTGAATAGGTGTGATTGAGAGTAGAGGGCCCCTTAGGGCTTGTACACAAGGAAGGGGTGACTTTTAGTCACGTTGTTGATTAATCTGCTAGCGTGCATCCATGGCTTTGCGGAACGCGGTGATGGCCGCGCTGTTGGAGGGCGAGGCGTCCGGGTATGACCTCGCCAAGGCGTTCGACGCGACGGTCGCCAACTTCTGGATGTCGACGCCTCAGCAGCTTTACCGGGAGCTGGATCGCATGGAGGCCGAAGGGCTCGTCACGGCCCGCGTCGTCGAGCAGAAGCGCCGCCCCAACAAGCGACTGTTCTCCTTGACGGAGGCCGGGCGGAAGGCCGTCCACGCCTACACCGCCGAGCCCTTGGGTAAACCGGCGGTGATCCGGGACGAGTTGCTTGTCAAGGTGCAGTGCCTGGACGAGGGTGACGTGGAAGCGGTCCGGACCGCCATCACCGAGCGCATGGAGTGGGCCACCGCCAAGCTGGCCCGCTACGAGCGGCTCCGGCAGCGCCTGCTCGACGGGCGCTCCGAGGAGGCGTACTTCGCCGAGGCCGAGCGCATCGGCCCGTACCTCACCCTGCTGCGCGGGATGTCGTTCGAGCGGGAGAACCTCCAGTGGGGGGACATGGCGCTACGCAGGCTCGAACAGCGCACGGCCGCGCTCCGGTCCGACGGCTGACCGCGGCGGTCCCACACGCACCGTTAGTCAACAAAGTTAGTATCTGGACGGGTCGTGAGCAGCCCGGCCTCTCAGGGGTCGTCGGTCCGTGTCCGAGCGAGGACCGGCTGCGGTTCCTTGTAGGGGGCTTGCGATGCAGTCCCTTGCGCTCGTAGAACCGGATCACGCCGAAGCCGAAGAGGCACGCGACCGCGAGTCCCATGCCCAGGTTCACCCAGGGTCGGGGCAGTCCGGCGTCGCCCTGGGCGTCGTCGCAAGCCAGAGCATCACACCGCTGGGGAGGTGTCCCCAGCGGACGTGGCCACCGGAAGCAGCGCCGGCCGCTTGGCCTGGCGGCCGTCGCCGGAGGAGCGGCCACGCAGGCGGCGGCCTACCCAAGGGCCGAGGAAGGTGCCGGCCCAGCGCGCGTCGGCACCCACGGTCCTCCAGACCGAGATGTCTGTCCCCTCGGCCGGAAGGGGAAGGGTCCACTTGTCGTCGCTGCCCGGCAGACCGAGCGCCTGGGCCACGGCAGCCGCGATGCGCGCGTGTCCCAGCGGGCCGGCGTGCAGCCGGTCAGCACTCCACAACCGCGGATCGGTCGCCGCCGCGTGCGCGGCCGTCTCCGCCACCACCACGCCGTGGCGGTCGGCGGCCTCCCGGATGCGCGCGTTGAGTGCGAGAACACGGTGACCGATCGGGCGGGCCAACGGCGTGATACGCCCGACGTCGGGAAACATGAGGGTCGCGACGGTGGCGCCCTGCGCGGTGAGGGCGGCGAACATCGCCTCCACGTGGCCGGCCACCTCGTCGAGGTCGCAGCCCGGGCGCAACACGTCGTTGACCCCGGCCACCACGGTGGCGAGGTCGGGCCGCATCGCGAGAGCCGGAGCCAGCTGCTCGGCGCGCACCTGACCGGCCTTGCGGCCGCGCACCGCGAGGTTGGCGTAGAGCAGGCCGGGGCTGTGGTGGGCGACCTGCTCGGCGAGCCGGTCCGCCCAGCCCCGAAGGCCACGGACGTCGTCGCCGTCCCCGAGCCCCTCGGTGTGACTGTCGCCCAGGGCGACATAGCACAGATACCCACTGCTCGACACGGGGCCGACCGCCTCTCGTCAACGCTGCTGATGGAAGTGGCACACGGCCATCGCTAAACAACGACAGCCCCAGCAGGTCGCTAACTGGATCATGTGGAATCCCGAGCGACTGCACCTTGAAGAGCAGCTGCAACTCACTGATGTACTTCTGCGCTGCCCGGAGTTGAATGCGGTGCGCGGCCACGTGCACACCTTCGCCCAAATGGTCCGCGACCTTGCTGGCGACCGCCTGCCGGCGTGGATGGATGCCGTCCACGCCGATGACCTGCCCACGTTGCATGCCTTCGCCGATGGACTGCAGCGTGACCACGACGCCGTCATGGCTGGTCTGACGCCTCCTTGGAGCAGCGGCCCAGTCGAAGGACACGTCAACCGCATCAAGGTGCTCAAGCGACAGATGTACGGCCGGGCGGGCTTCGCACTACTCCGCAAACGGGTCCTCCTGGCCTGACCGATATAACGCAACGTCACCTCGTCACGGAAATCTTGACTGAGCCTCTCGATAACGTCGCACCGCTCCCGCACCTGGGCACCCGGAGGGAGCACGCCTGTGGTCCGGTTCAACGGCGCCTCCCGAGGCCGCATTTCGATGGCTGCGCTGGTGTGCTTCAGGGCTGGCGGACGCAGCCGCTTGATCTACCGGCCCCGCATCCAGGGCCATCACCGAGGGGCCCATCGCGGTTTCACCTGGCAGGACTACCGTGATCTTCTCGGGCGGGCGCACCTTCGGTTCGGCGGTCCTGTCGTGGTGATCTGGGACAATCTGAATGTTCATCGCTGCAGTCGATTACGTGAGTACGCGCCCGGCCAAGACGAGGGCATCCAGGTTCGCCACTGGACCTCCTGGCATCGCCACCTCACCCTGGCGATGCTTGCGCTGGCCTTCCTCGCCGCCGTCGCCGTCAGCGCGAAGCCCGTCCGGAACACCGACCCGAACCGTTCAGTGCGCAGCAACGACCTGATCGACCTGACCGTCCCGGAGATCCGCCACCTCATCGCACTGGACTAGCTGCGGAGATGTGTCGTCTCCAGAGTCGCTCGGGCTGCCGTCAGCGCCGGGTGGGTCTGTTGCGCGACGCGGTGGAAGGTTTCCTGGGCGGGGCGGGCCGGCCAGGCCGGGGGAAGGTGGCGGGCCGGGAGTCTCGGGTCCGTGCGGATGGTCCGGAGCCAGTCGCTCACCAGGCGGAGCCGGGTGCCGATCGGGTCGTGGTCGGTGCCGTTTCCCAGGTGGGCGCTCCAGCGCTTGTCGAAGGCGACATAGCGGGCGGCGATGGACTCCAGGTCCCAGGTGTCGCAGATCATCTGCTCGATGTCGGTCACCTCGGCGGCCTGGGCGTGGAAGATCTTGACGTGGGCCGTGAGACCGAGGTCGGTGACCACCCTGGAGACGTCCACGTGCCCGGGGGCGATCCACAGGCCGCTGTACAGCGCGCCGAATCCGGACCAGGTGAGCCGTGAGCGCAGGTCGTGGCGCTGGCGTTTCCAGGAGTCGGGCAGGGAGAAGCCGAGCAGGGTCCAGGAGCCGTCCCAGTCGTCGTTGACGGCGCCCTGCTTCCAGATGCGGGTGCGGCCGTCGATCAGGACGCGGCCGGCCTGCGGGGTCAGGCCGAAGAACATCTTGCGGCCCTCGCGCTGACGCTGGAGCAGGCCTCGGTTGACCATGCGGGTGAGGGTGGAGCGTACGGCCTGTTCGCCCACGCCCACGCGGCCCAGGACGTCGATGATGCTGCCCGAGTAGACGCCCAGGTCCCCCTCCTCCAGGACGTGGTTGCCGAAGAAGGTGAGCATGAGCGACTGCGGGCGCGGCTGCGGCCCCTCCGTGGTGTCCAGGATGTCGTCGTCCTCCACGGGGGCAAGGGTACGACCGCCCGCCGACCGTGCGGCAGGCGGTCGTACGAGGTCACCGGCGGTCGGCGGGGTGGGCAAGGTCGTAGGGGCGGAGGTAGGGAGTGGGACGGTACGTGATGTAACGGGTGGGGGTGGTGGGGTCGGCCGCGGTGGCGCGGGCGTTGAGCGACGCCGGGTCGGTGCCCTGCCAGCTGCCGGTGGTCAGGCGGTCCTCCAGGGTGTGGAGGGCGGCCAGTTGTTCGGCGGGGCTGAACGTGCAGTGGCCGGCGTTGTCGACGTAGGCCTGGCGGAGGAGGGGGGCGGAGCCGGCGGCCGTCACCGCTCGGCGCAGGGCGCTTTCCGTCTGGACGGGAACCAGGGGGTCGCCGACGGTGTGGATGGAGAGCTGGGGCTTGGCCAGCTTGCCGGTGAAGCTGCTGGTGGTGCCCATCCAGGCGACGGCGGCCGGGTCCGCGGTGACGCGCGGGGCCTGGTTGAGGGCGGCGAGGTCCTTGGTCAGGGAGAGGCCCGCCTTCTTGTACAGCGCGGTGACCTCCTTGCGGACGGAGGACTTCCCGAGCAGCCGTGCGTAGTCGACGCCGGTGTTCCAGGACATGTTGCCGCCTGCCCGCACCTCGGCCTCGTGGCGGCGGTTGAAGGCGGCGATCTTCAGCAGGCCCTTGACGGCGTCGTACTGGTTGACCTGCTGGGCGTCCCAGTCGTTCGCGGCGGGGCGGGTCTGGGTGGGCGAGTTCCAGACCGGGATGTTGTGCAGGGCCGCGGCGAGGGCGATACGGGCCCGGCCCTCGGCCGTGGACTGGGCGGAGTCGACCTTGGCGGTGAGGGTGTTCGCCGCGTCGGTGGCCGCCTCCTGGCTGGGGAGGTTCACCAGCGGGACGTCGGAGCCCAGGAGCGTCTTGAGGGCGAACACCGGGTCGAGGGTGTTGTTCCAGTTGGCCACGCCACCATGGACCAGGCCGCACATGGAGAGCGAGCCGTCGATCTCGTCTGGGGCGCGCTCGGCTATCGCGGTGGTGACCAGGCCTCCGTACGACCGTCCCCACGCGATGGTGCGGGAGGCCTGGCCGAAGCGGGTGGTGAAGGCCTTCAGGGTGGCCAGCTGGTCGGGAACCGCGTCGGTGACCGCCCAGCCGGTGCTGGCGTACGAGGAGCCGATGAGGGCGTAACCCTGCTGGAGGAGAAGGGCCTTGGTGGGGGCGTCCGGGGCGTCCTGGGCGGGGTTGGCGGGGCCGGCGTTGTAACCGTGGCTGAAGAGGAGGACGGTGCCGTTCCAGGTGGCCGGGACGTCCATCATGTACGTGGCCCCGGAGGGGAGCCTGCCGTCCACGTGGGTGGGGTCCGCGTCCGCCGCCGTGGCCGCGGGTGCGGTGGTGAGGGTGAGCAGGAGGGCTGCCGTGCAAGCGATGCGGGTGCCGTGCCTCATGCGGTGATCTCCTCGGTGTGGTGGGGGGTGGTGGGGAGTTCGGGGGTGGGCTCGTCGCCGAGCGAGGTACGGCTCGTCTCGCGGACGAACCACACCGTCAGCGCGGTGATCAGCGAGCCGCCGCACAGCAGGAGGGCGACGGGGGTGCCGTTGCCGCTGCTCGCGACCAGGCTGCCGGCGATCAACGGGAGAATCCGGCGCCCACGAGGGTCGCGCCCTGGTAGCCGAGGGAGGCGCCGGTGTAGCGGACCCGGGTGCCGAACATCTCGCTGAACAGGGCTCCCAGCGGGCCGTACATCAGCGACTGGGAGATGCCGTGGCCGATGACGACGGCCAGGATCAGGGCTCCCGACGACCTGGAGTCGACCAGCGCGAGGACGGGGAAGGCGGTGGCCGCGGACAGGATCGCGCCGGTGAGGACGACCGGGCGGCGGCCGATCCGGTCGGAGAGCGCGGACGCGCAGGGCAGGACCACCAGGGCGACCGCGGCCGAGACGGTGAGCGCGGTGAGCCCCTGCGGGCGGGGACAGCCGATGCCGGTGGCGTACGCGATCAGGTAACTGGTCAGCAGGGACTGGGCGGTGAAGGCGCCGATGCCGACGCAGCAGGCCAGCAGCACGGGCTTCGGACGGCGCAGGACGTCGAGGATGGGGAGCCTCGACTGGGCGCGGTCCTTCTTCACCTCGGCGAACAGCGGACTCTCGACCACCTTGAGGCGGACGAACAGGCCGACGCCGAGCAGCAACACGCTCAGCAGGAACGGCACGCGCCAGCCCCAGGCCGCGAACTGGTCCTTGGGGAGGGTGGAGACCAGGGCGACCACGGAGGCGGAGATCAGGGAGCCGAGCGGGGCTCCCATCTGGGTGAAGCTCGACCACAGGCCGCAGCGGCGCTCGCCCGCGTGCTCCACGACCATCAGGGTCGCGCCGCCCCACTCACCGCCGATGGCGATGCCCTGCACCACGCGCAGGGTGATCAGCAGGACCGGGGCCCAGACACCGGCGGTGTCGTACGTGGGCAGCACGCCGATGAGAAAGCTGGCACCGCCCATCAGGCCCATCGTGAGCAGCAGCATGTTCTTGCGGCCGAGGCGGTCGCCGAAGTGGCCGAAGACGATGCCGCCGATCGGACGGGCCACGTATCCGGCGGCGAAGGTGCCGAACGCGGCGATCGTGCCCACGGCGGGGTCGGCGCCGGGGAGGAACAGTTCGCCGAACACGAGTGCGGCGACCGTGCCGTAGACGAGGAAGTCGTAGAACTCGACGGCGGTGCCGAGCATGCCGGAGAGGGCGACTCGGCGGAGTTGGAGGGTGCGTTCTGGCGCGGTGGGGGCCGGAGGAATCGCGCTCTCCCTTGAGCGGGGGAAGGACACCATGAAATTAGGCTGCCTGATGACTACCGTCAAGAAAGTGCACAACATTAGCGGCGGCATGCGGGGAGAATGTGATGCGTGCCACTGGAACTCACTGATCCCCAAAGGCAGTTGCGAGCGTGACCACAGATGTGCGAACCCGGATACGCGCCAGGGATCCGGACGCCCTTCGCGGAGCTCTACGACGAGTGCGCTCGCTCGGTGTGCAACCACGCCTTTCCAGCTGACCGACGCCGGTTCGCTGCGGCCCTGGCTGCTCGGCATCGCCATGAACGTCTCGCTCCCACGGGCGCGGCAACCGGCGGTACCGGGCAGCCGCGGACGAGGCGGCCGGGACGGGTGTCGCTGAGGTCGCCGACCACGCGGAGGAGATCGCCGGGCGGCTGGACGACCGGCGCCGGACCGTCATCTGCCCTTTGTGGAGCGGCGTCTGCCGGCGGGCCGCCACCAGTTCCCCAAGGAGCAGATGACGGCCCGGATCCGCCAAGACCTGCGTACGACCACTGGCACACCCCGCCGCAACCCGTTCCCACGCCGGGCGGTCGTCCTGCTGCCCGCGCCGGCCTGCGCCCTGGCCGACGCGGTCATGGGCGACCTCGCTCTGACCGGCCGTGACGGGAACTCCCTGACCACACGGCCCGCCCTGACGCCCCGGATCGGCACCGCCGACGGCCGGGGCGGCGACCGGCTGCTCGACTTCCTGCTCGTGGCCCGGCCGACCCCGTCGGCAGCGAAGGAACTGCGGGCGAGTGTCCGGTCGGTGGAACGCCGGCGGTTCAACGACGAAGTGCCGGGCGTATGCTCGCGGCCTCAGCGCCAGTCGGGTACGCCGGAGACGGGCGGCAGGCGGGTTTCGATCTTCGCTCGTATCTCCTGCATCACGGAGATGACGCGGGCCTCGTGTTCCCTGGTCAACCGGGCCACCGGCACCGAGCAACTGATGGCGTCGGTGGCCGGTGTGTCGTACCGCAGGGCGAAGCCGAAGCCGGCGATACCGGGCACCGTCTCCTCGCGGTCGATGGAGTAGCCGCGCTCGCGCACCTGGGACAGGTCGGCGAGCAGTGCGGCACCGTCGGTGTGCGTGTTCTTCGTGAGGGTGGTCAACAGCCCGTCCGTAAAGGGCAGTTCGTCGTCGGCGCGCTCGGCGAGCAACGCCTTGCCCAGCGCGCCCGCATGGGCCGGGACGCGACGGCCGACCCGGCTGATGGTGCGCAGGTACTCGTGGGACTCGCGGGTGGCGAGGTAGACGACGTCCGTGCCGTCGAGTCGTGCCATGTGGATCGTCTCGCCGAGCGCGTCCGACGCCTCGTCGAGGTACGGGCGGACCAGGCGGATGCGCCGGTCGCCGTCGAGATAGCTGGTGCCGGTGAGCAGCGCGCGGATGCCGATGCCGTAGAGGGAGCCGGTGGCATCGGTGCGGACCCAGCCGTATTCGACGAGGGTCTGGAGCAGCTGGTACATGCTGCTGCGCGGCACACCAAGCTCCTCCGCGAGCTGATCCAGGCGCGAGGGCTGCTCACCCCGCTCGGCGAGGAGTTCCAGCAGCACGACGGCCCGGGCCGCTGACTTCACCCCGCGAACGCCTCTCGTCTCTGACATGCGCTCATCGTAGATCCGCGTCTATTCGTGTCCGCTCACCCATTGACCCATCGGGTTCATGGTTCTAGCCTCCATCTGCATACATAGACAGCATCTGCATACAGGGACAGGCGACAGGCATGACAGCAATCAGCACCGAGGCAGCAGGGGTCGTCCAGCGGCTCCGTGAGGGAATGGCGAGCGGGGTACTGTCCTTCCCCCTCACGAGCTTCCGGGACGACGGCCGCCTCGACCTGGACGCCTACCGGGCATACCTGGCCGACCGGGTGGACAGCGCACCCGGCGCGGTGTTCCCGGCCTGCGGGACCGGGGAGTTCTTCTCGCTGGACGAAGACGAGTACCGGGCCGTCGTGCGGACCACGGTCGAGATCGCCGACGGGCGGCTGCCGGTGGTCGCGGGCATCGGCTACGGCTGGGCACAGGCGCTGCGCTTCGCCCGTATCGCGGAGGAAGCCGGTGCGGACGCCGCGCTGGTACTCCCTCACTACCTGGTCGGTGCCCCACAGGACGGTCTGGTGGAGCAGCTGCGCCACATCGCCGACGGCACCCGGCTGCCACTCATCGCGTACCAGCGCGGTCAGGTCGCCTTCACCGCCGACAGTCTGCGCCGGATCGCGCACATCCCCACCGTCATCGGTCTGAAGGACGGACAGTGCGACCTGGACCGGCTCCAGCGCCTCACACTGGCCGCGCCCGACGGCTTCCTCTTCTTCAACGGCGCCTCTACCGCCGAGATCCAGGCCCGTGCCTACGCCACCGTCGGCGTGCCCGCCTACTCGTCGGCCGTCCACGCCTTCGCACCCGAGATCGCGAACGCCTTCTTCGCCGCTCTGCGGGACGGGGACGACGCGGGCGTGACCAAACTCCTGCGCGAGTTCTACGTCCCGCTGGTCGAACTGCGCGACCGGGTGCCGGGCTACGCCGTCTCCCTGGTCAAGGCCGCCGCCAGGCTGCGTGGCCTGCCGGTCGGCCCGGTGCGCGCCCCGCTCACCGATCCTGGCCCGGTCGACCTTGCCGATCTGGAGAAGGTGCTGGACCACGGTCTGAGCCTGGTCGGCGCCGTACGACGACCTGCTTGACGAGCCCGGTCACCTCCCGCGCCCGTCCACCTCCCGGCTCTGCCACGCGCCAGTGCCGTCTGCCTTCCGAGACGTGCGGCCGTTCTCGCCGTACGCCGATCGGGCCGCCCGGAGCCGACGGGGCGTCCGCCTGCCCAGCCAACAGTTCAAAGGGGAACTGTCATGCCCATGCTCGTAGTCGGGATCAGTGTTCTGATTCTGCTGCTCCTCATGACCAAGCTGAAAGTCAACGGCTTCGCGGCCCTCCTGCTCGTGGCGGTCGGCGTAGCACTGGTCCGGGGAATCCCGGTGGCGACCATCCCGGACGTCCTCTCCGAAGGCATCGGGGGCCAGATCGGCGACACCATGCTCACCATCGGACTAGGTGCCATGGTCGGCCGCATCATGGGGGACTCGGGCGCCGCTCAGCGTATAGCCGGCAAGCTCCTGGACGCTTTCGGCCCCCGTGGGGTTCAGGTGGCCATGGTGGTCACATCCATGCTGATCGGCGTGACCATGTTCTACGAGGTCGCGTTCGTCATCGTGGTGCCCATAGCCTTCACCCTGGTCAGGGTCACCGGAACGAAGCTGCTGTGGGTCGGCCTGCCGATGTCCATCGCCCTGTCCACCATGCACAGCTTCCTGCCGCCGCACCCCGGCCCCACCGCGGTCGCCGCGACCTTCCACGCCTCCGTCGGGCTCACGTTGTTCTACGGCCTGTTCATAGCCGTTCCCGCCGGTGCGCTCATCGCCCTGACCTGGCCCCGTCTTCCATTCATCAAGGCGATGAACCCTTCCATCCCCAAGGGACTGGTCGGCGAGCGCGAGTTCACCGACGAGGAGATGCCCGGGCTGGGGTGGTCGCTGTTCGTGGCGCTCTTCCCCGTGGTGCTGATCGTGGCCGCCGCCGTGACCGACATGGCCACCTCCACCGAGAGTCCGCTCCTGCACACCGTCGCCTTCATCGGCTCGGCCCCGATCGCGTTGCTGCTGACCCTTTGCCTGGCGGCGTGGGCGTTCGGACCGCGGATCGGCCGCAGCCTGGACGACGTCAGCGCCTCCTGCACCTCAGCGGCCAAGGCGATGGCAATGATCCTTCTGGTGATCGGCGCCGGCGGGGCCTTCAAGAACGTCCTCGTCGAAGGCGGGATCTCCGACTACATCAAGGACGCCACGGACGGCTGGTCCATCTCGCCGATCATCCTTGCCTGGCTCGTCGCCGTCATCCTCCGCATCGCGCTCGGCTCGGCGACGGTCGCCGTCGTCACGGCCTCCGGCGTGGTGCTGCCGCTCCTGGCGGGCAGCGGGGTCCACCCGGAGATCATGGTGCTCGCCGTCGCCTGCGGTTCCATCGCGTGCTCCCACGTCAACGACCCTGGATTCTGGCTGTTCAAGGAGTACTTCAACCTCTCCGTCGTCGAGGCGATCAAGGTCCGCACCACCTACACGACGGTGCTCGCCGTGCTCGGCCTGGGCGGCGTCCTGGCGGCCGAGTGGGCCCTCGACATCCTCAGCCTTTGAACCGGAACCCTCTGAACCGGAACCCTCTGAACCGGAAACCTCTGATCACCCGCACCGTCTCACCCGCAGAAGGACACCCGATGAGTATCGGACAGCCGACCGTCACGGCGCTCTCCGTCTACCCGGTCGCAGGCCGGGACAGCATGGAGCTGAACCTCTCCGGCGCCCACGGCCCCTACTTCACCCGCAACATCGTCGTCCTCACCGACTCCGAGGGACGCACCGGACTGGGCGAAGTACCCGGTGGGGAGAAGATCACGCAGACGCTGCGCGACGCCGAACCGCTGGTCGTCGGGGCGAAGGTGGGCGACTACAAGCGCGTCCTGCGCGAGATCGGCGACCGGTTCGCCGACCGCGACACCGGCGGACGGGGCGCCCAGACCTTCGACCTGCGCACCACCGTCCACACGGTCACCGCCATCGAGTCCGCCCTGCTCGACTTGCTCGGGCAGCACCTCGACGTGCCCGTCGCGGCGCTCCTGGGCGACGGGCAACAGCGCGATTCCGTACGGGTGCTGGGCTACCTCTTCTACGTGGGTAACCCAGACCGGACCGACCTGGAGTACGTCCGGGAACCCGACTCCCCCGTTGAGTGGTACCGGGTCCGGCACGAGGAGGCCCTGACGCCCGAGGCGATCGTCCGTCAGGCCGAGGCGGCCTACGGCCACTACGGATTCCGGGACTTCAAGCTCAAGGGGGGCGTCCTCAATGGCGCCGAGGAGGTCGCGGCCGTACGAGCTCTCAAGGACCGCTTCCCCGAGGCCCGCATCACCCTCGACCCGAACGGCGCGTGGTCACTGAGCGAGGCGATCGAACTGTGCCGGCCGCTGGTCGGCACGCTCGCCTACGCCGAGGACCCCTGCGGAGCCGAGGACGGCTACTCCGGACGGGAGATCCTCGCCGAGTTCCGCCGCGCCACCGGCCTTCCCACCGCGACCAACATGATCGCCACCGACTGGCGTCAGATGACCCACGCTCTGGCCCTCCAGTCGGTCTCCATCCCGCTGGCCGACCCACACTTCTGGACCATGCAGGGCTCTGTCCGGGTGGCGCAGCTGTGCAACGCGATGGGACTGACCTGGGGCTGCCACTCCAACAACCACTTCGACATCTCCCTGGCCATGGTGACCCACTGCGGCGCCGCGGCCCCCGGCGAGTACAACGCCCTGGACACCCACTGGATATGGCAGGAAGGGCTGGAACGCCTCACCACCGCCCCACCGCTCATCACCGGTGGTGAGATCGCGGTTCCGGACGCGCCGGGGCTGGGCGTCCACCTCGACATGGACCGGCTCCTCGCAGCCCACGATCTCTACCAGGAAAAGGGGTTGGGGGGC
Organism: Streptomyces flavovariabilis; assembly: GCF_000725785.1. Taxonomy (NCBI): domain Bacteria; kingdom Bacillati; phylum Actinomycetota; class Actinomycetes; order Kitasatosporales; family Streptomycetaceae; genus Streptomyces; species Streptomyces flavovariabilis. The sequence continues at coordinate 17,518 of NZ_JNXD01000009.1, forward strand.
CGCGACGACGCAGTCACGATGCAATACCTCATTCCTGACTGGAAGTTCGACAGTAGGCGCCCCTGCCTGGTTCGGTAGGCGACTGTCCGTGGACCCGCCTTCGTTCGGTCCTGATGAGAGCACCGTCCTCTAACGGAGCAGCATCGCAGATCAGGGGCGATTGCAAGGGCCATCCCGTCCATTGCGGCGGTGTGCAGGGGGCCGTCCGGGCCGCGGTGCGCTGGAGAGGCACCCGTCGATGCTTTGATTCCGGCACTCCCGCCTGTCACACGGCCGCTCCGAAGGAGCCGGTTCCGGTGCGGTGGCTGACGGCAGCGGCCGGCGTCACCCACACCACGCCGGGGCGGTGGCGGGTTAGGGACGGTGGCCGGACCTCTCGTCAGCGTCTCCGACGGCACCTCCCGGGCCCGGCCGGCCCCAGGTCGGCCGTTCCTCATCCGTTCGCCAAGGGGCAACAGTCATGCCGGGCCCGGAGGCCAGCAGCCCTCTTTCAGGACCGCGAAGAAAGTGACCGGGCACCGCAGGGCCTGGCGGGAGGGGTGACCGACTCGCAGCCCGTCGAGGCGTACGCGCGTCGTCGGCTGCGCCAGCGACACACCTGCGCCTGCGGACGATCGTCCACTCCCGTCCTGCCGCCGCCCGAGGGCGAGTTCGGCCTGGATGCGGCCGACCTCCTCACCAGGTTCTTCCACTCGACGGCCAACGGCAGCCCAAAGCGGCGGGCGGTCTCAACTTCCGGAGCGGGCCCCGCCAGGCTCGGCCTCCGACCGTCACTCCAGGCCCGGCTCACGCTTCGAGGTGTTGAGCAGCGTTGCGTGAAGGGACAGCCGCTGGAAGCGCCTCGATGGCCAGTGGCTTGCCGGAATTTCCGGTCCGCTGCTCGCGGGCCGGGTGCAGAGAAGGCGTGAGATCCCCCGCTGCGTGAGCGTCGGCCCGGTCGGCAGCAACTGCAGATGAGCAGGGAAACCCGACGAGCTTGCGTGACGCCGCGCCTGACGCCCCATGGAGAGAAGCGCTTCGACGCGCACCCTTTCGAACTCGATTGAGGTTCCATGCGGATCAGCCCGTTCTCTCCGTCGTCAGGTTGCGCTAGGCTCCCGCAACGTGTCGAAGCGCTTCGACGATGACGTCTTCGACATGGGGAAGGACTTTCGACTCAATGGAGAGTTCTATGCCGAGTTCAACCGGTTTCACTCGTCGCCAGGTCATGACGACCTCCGCGGCCCTCGCCGCCACGGCGTTGTCCATCCCGACGGCCGCCCAGGCCGCTGCCCGGTCCACTGCTTCCGCCGCGTCGGCGTCCGCGCTGGACGTAGTCGCAAACATGCAGCCCGGCTGGAATCTGGGCAACAGCTTCGAGGCCATCGGCGCCGACGAGACGGCGTGGGGCAACCCGCGGGTGACCCAGGCGTTTTTCCGCAGGCTGAAGGCGCAGGGCTTCAGAAGCATCCGGATCCCGGTGACCTGGGGCCAGCACGAGGGTTCGGCTCCGACCTATACCCTTGACCCGGTGTTCCTGGCCAGGATCAAGCAGGTGGTCGACTGGGCCTTGGCCGACGGTTTTTACGTTCTGATCAACATGCACGGCGACGCGTGGCAGTGGGTGCCGAACATGCCGACCCAGCATGACGCGGTCCTGGCCCAGTACACGGCCACCTGGCAGCAGATCGCGGCCACCTTCCGGGACGAGCCGCGCCGACTGCTTTTCGAGAGCATCAACGAGCCCTTCTTCACCGGCAGCTCCGGCGATCAGCAGAACGCCGTTCTGATGAACGAGCTCAACACGACATTCCACTCCGTCGTGCGCGCGACCGGCGGAGGCAATGCCGACCGCCTGCTCGTCATGCCGACCCTCGGGGACACCCCGGATCAGCCCAAGATCGACACCCTGCTCGCCACCTTCTCCGCGCTCGACGACCCCAACCTCGTGGCCTCGATCCACTACTACAGCTTCTGGCCCTTCAGCGTGAACCTCGCCGGCTACACGACCTTCAACGCGACCACCCAGCAGGACCTGACCGACACGTTCGACCTGCTGCACAGGGCCTTCGTGGCCAAGGGGATCCCGGTCGTCGTCGGTGAGTACGGGCTGCTCGGCTGGGACTCCGGCCCCGGCACGGTCGAACAGGGCGAGACGCTCAAGTACCTTGAGTATCTCGGCTACTACGCGCGCCACCGGGGCTTGACCACGATGCTGTGGGACAACGGCAGTCGCTTCAACCGCCGCACCCTGCAATGGAACGACCCGAGCCTCTATGCGCAGATACGGTCCAGCTGGACCGGGCGCTCCGGCACCGCGTCCACCGATCAGCTCTTCGTTCCCAAGGGCAAGACCCAAACGGACGCGACGATCACGTTGAACCTCAACGGCACCAGGCTGCTGAGGATCGATGTCGGCACCCGCCCCCTGATCCGGGGCGTGGACTACACCGTCAGCGGCAACACGCTGACGATCGCAGCGGCGACGCTCAGCCGGCTGACCGCGTCGCAGGAGTACGGCACGAATGCCGTCCTGTCCCTCCGGTTCACCGACGGAATTCCCTGGACCGTCAACGTCATCACCTATGACAAGCCGGTCCTGACGAGCGCGACGGGTACGACAGCCTCACTGGTGATACCCACCGCGTTCAACGGCGACAAGTTGGCGACCATGGAAGCCGTCTACGCCGACGGCACCGCCGCCGGTCCGCAGTCCTGGACGACGTACCAGCAGTTCAATGTGGCCTTCACACCGGACTACACCGCAGGCACGATCACCTTGCCGACCGCGTTCTTCGACGGTGTCACCGACAACACCACCGTGACCCTCACCTTCCACTTCTGGAGCGGGGCGATCCTGACGTACACGCTGACCAGGTCCGGCACCGCGGTCACGGGCACCTCTGCCTGAAAAACGGGTCCACCAGGAATGCGGCGATATCACACGTGGTGAGTTCGGCACGTCTCTTGTAGCAGGTCAGGGCGGCGGCGAGGCCAAGGAAGACGAGGAGGTGGCTGCCTTTTCGTTCGTACCGAATGGTGAGGCGGCGGAGCCGAACAGCCAGGAGACCGCTCGATCTCCCAGCGGTGCCGCCAGAGCTGTTCGGAGGACTCGATGCCCGGCCGAACGATCCGGGCGACGATGCCGCGTTCCCGCAGCCAGGAAAGGACGTCGGCGGAGTGGTAAATCCGCGTTCGTCCGCTTGCCTGCCTCCTTGGCTCGCGCGTCCGCCTGGATGCAGGTGAGTCCCTCGGCGGACAGCCGCGGGTCGTCCTTCGGGGCCGCCGTGGAACTTCGACCAGATGGGGCCGGGACTGGAGCAGCGCGGGTCAGGAGCGGCAAGGTGCCCTGGTGGTGCTTCGTATGACGAGGTGTGGTGTGACGACGACTTCTCGTTCGTCGTCCGCCGCCCCACCCTCCAGCCGGGCGACGGCCCGGCTCACAGCCCGGCGCGCCAGCTGGCGCGCTTCTTGCCCGACCGTGGTGAGTTGGACATGGGCGAGGCGGGCGAGGTGGCTGTCGTCGAATCCGACGACCGAGATCTCGTCGGGCACAGGGATACGGGCGCGCAGGAAGGTGTCGAGGACGCCGATGGCGCAGTGGTCGTTGAAGGCGAGGACGGCGGTGGGGCGGGCCGCCTCGGCGAGGAGTGTTCGTGCGGCTGCCGCGCCATGGTCCTCGGTCAGCCCGCCCGGCACGAGGCGGACGCGGTCGGTGAGGCCGTGGTGCTGCATGGCCGACTTGTAGCCGCGGCGCCGGTCGGCCGCGCCCGGCGCCCTGCCCCCGTCGATGTGGGCGATGTCGCGGTGGCCCAGTGCCACGAGGTGGTCGACCGCCTGGCGGGCGCCCTCGTCGTCGGCCGCGCGGACGACGTCGACGCCGTCGGCCAGCGGACGCAGCCGGCGGGCTACGGAGACGACGGGAAGCTGCGCCGCGAGTTCTGCCAGCCGGGCCGCCGGGGCATGGGGGCTGAGCAGGATCAGCGCCTCGCAGCGGTCGGCGAGCAGCATCTCCACCGCCTCCTGTTCGCTGCGGCTCGCAGCGACGGCGCTGAGCGCGATCTGGTAGCCGGCCGCCCCCGCCGCGGCGTAGAGCGCCTCAACCATGTCGGCGTGGAAGGGCTGTCGCAGGTCGAACTGCACTCCCACCAGGTGCGAGCGGCTGCTGCGCAGGAGGCGGGCCCTGCTGTCCGGCCGGTAGCCGATCTCCTGCGCGGCCCGCAGCACCCGCTCGCGACTCGCCGCGCTGGGCCCCTTGGCACCGCGCATGACCATGGAGGCAAGCGGCACGGAGACACCCGCCCGCGCCGCGAGGTCGCTGAGCGTCGGCCGCTTTCCGTCCGGGACGGCAGAGCGCGATGGCACCGTCGGCCTTCCTGATCGAGGGTCTTCTCCGAGGTGATCGTAGACCGAGCCAAGCAGGACACGCACTGGTCACCGTTGTTACAACGTTATAAATCAAATGTCCGCACAAACCCTTGACAGGCTGCCCGGCGCCTGGCGTACTGCTCCTGTTTTCTTAGAACGTTATAAGTCTGGAGCTGCGATGTACACGTTGGCGGTCTGTGCCGAGATGGTCTACCGCGACCTGCCGATCGAGGAGCGGGCCCGGCGCATCCACGAGGCCGGCTTCCAGGTGGAGATCTGGGACTGGACCCGGCACGACCTGGACGCACTGGCCCAGACCCCCGCCGAGTTCTCCTCGATGACCGGCTACATCCGCGGCACCCTGACCGACCCGGACGGCGCAGCCGAACTCCTGCGCACAGCCGGGGAATCGATCAAGGCCGCCGAGCATCTCGGCTGCCCCCGGCTCAACCTGCACGGCACCGGCCTGGACGGCGAGGGCCTGCCCGTGGTGCCGGTGACCGGCGAGGCCACCGGCGACATGTGGATCACCGCCCACCGCACGCTCACCCGCCTGGCCGAACTGGGTGAGAGCGCGGGCGTCACCTTCACCTTGGAGAACCTCAACACCGCCGTCGACCACCCCGGCGTCCCGTTCGCGCGGGCCGCCGACACCTACGCCCTGGTCGCGGCAGTCGATCGGCCCGGTCTGCGGATGAATCTGGACCTGTACCACGCCCAGATCGGCGAGGGAAACCTCATCGAACTGATCCGCCGCGCGCACGGCGCCGGCCTGATCGGAGAGATCCAGGTCGCCGACGTGCCCGGCCGCTGCGAACCCGGCACCGGAGAGATCAACTATCCGGCCGTCGCCCGCGCCCTCACCGACCTCGGCTACGACGGCACGGTCGCCCTGGAGGCATGGCCCTCCGGCGACAGTCACACCGCCATGGAGCGGTTCCGCGCCGCGTTCACCCTCTGATCCCACCCCGAGTCACACAGCAGGCCACCCAATAGCTCCCCGCCCGACCCGCAACGGGATGTGTCTGCGTCCCGCCGGTGGATCACCCCTTCCCGCAAGTCAGCACAGTGAGGTGCCGAAAATGAACCGCTCGCTTTCCTCCCGCTCCCGCAGATTCACCGTCTTGGTGGCCGTGGCCGCCAGTACAGTCCTGGCACTCGCCGGCTGCTCCAGCAACTCGGGCGGCAAGAAGTCGGAGGAGAGCGCCGGTGGCGTCTCTGCCGGCAAGGCCACCACGCCCCGCATGACCATCGCGATGATCACCCACGCAGTCCCCGGTGACACGTTCTGGGACACCATCCGCAAGGGCGCCCAGGCCGCGGCCGCCAAGGACAACGTCAAGCTGGTCTACTCCTCCGACCCGAACGGGGGCAACCAGGCCAACCTGGTGCAGAACGCGATCGACCAGAAGGTCGACGGCATCGCCGTCACCCTCGCCAAGCCCGATGCCATGAAGGGCACCGTGGCCAAGGCAGTGCGGGCCGGTATACCCGTGGTCGGCTTCAACTCCGGTGTGGACGACTGGCAGAAGCAGGGCCTGCTCCAGTACTTCGGCCAGGACGAGACCGTCGCGGGCGAGGCGGTCGGCAAGAAGCTGAGTTCCCTCGGTGCCAAGAAGGTCGCCTGTGTCATTCAGGAACAGGGCCAGGTCGCCCTCGAGGCACGCTGCGCGGGCGTCAAGAAGGGCTTCTCGGGCACGACGGAAAACCTGTTCGTCAACGGTGCCGACATGCCGTCCGTGAAGTCGACCATCACCGCCAAGCTCAAGCAGGACCCTTCCATCGACTACGTCGTCACCCTCGCCGCCCCGGTCGCGCTGACCGCCACGCAGGCGGTGTCCGACGGCGGCAGCAAGGCCAAGGTCGCCACCTTCGACCTCAACAAGGAACTCGTGAAGGCGATCCAGGGCGGCAGCATCGAGTTCGCCGTCGACCAGCAGCCTTATCTGCAGGGCTACCTGGCGGTCGACTCCCTCTGGCTCTACAAGAACAACGGCAACTACAGCGGCGGTGGCGTGGCGCCCGTGCTGACCGGCCCGGCCTTCGTCGACAAGTCCAACGTCGAGGCCGTCGCCACGTTCGCGGCCAAGGGAACACGGTGACGCGTACGACCCGGGTCACGGCCGGACCCATGTGGGTTCGGCCGGCCCTCTGCTGACCGTCACCGCCATCGCCCACCCTCAAGTCAAGGAACCACATGACCTACCGCACCTCCCTCGGAGTCGCCGTGATCGGCGCCGGCCGCATGGGAGCCGACCACGTACGCCGGATCAGCGAGGTGACCAGCGGCGCCCATGTGGCCGCCGTCGTCGACGTCGACATCGATCGCGCCAAGACGGTCGCCGCCGACGTCGACGGATGCGCGGCCTACGGCGACGTCGCCGAAGCGATGGCCTCACCCGACGTCGACGCGGTGCTGCTCGCCTCCCCGGGCGTCGCCCACGAGGCGGCACTGCTCACCGCGTTCGAGCACGACCTGCCCGTCCTGTGCGAGAAGCCCCTCACCCCCGACGCCGCCTCCGCCCTGCGCGTGCTGGAGGCCGAGCAGCGGCTCGGGCACCGCCGGGTGCAGGTGGGCTTCATGCGCCGTTACGACCACGAGTACATCAAGCTCAAAGCGCTGCTGGACAGCGGGGAACTGGGCCGGCCGCTGATGCTGCACAACCGGCACCGCAACCCGTCCTGCCCGCCGGACTTCACCAGCGCCATGCTCATCAACGACTCCGTGACCCACGAGATGGACATCACCCGCTGGCTGCTCGGCCAGGAGATCACGTCCGTCACGGTGCTGCGGCCGCGGCCCTCCGGCAACGCGCCCGAAGGACTGGCCGATCCCCAGTTCGTCGTCTTCGAAACCGACGGCGGCGCCCTGGTCGACGTCGAGATCTACGTCAACGCCCGCTACGGCTACCAGGTCCAGGCCGAGGCGGTGTGCGAGCACGGCACCGCCCGCATCGGCGACCCGCACGACATGCTCGTCACCACCGGCGGACGCTGGGGCGGCACGGTCACCCCCGGCTTCGTCGAGCGGTTCGAGGAAGCGTACGACCGCGAGGTCCAGGCATGGATCGACGCCACCCGGCGCGGCGAGGTCACCGGCCCCAGTGCCTGGGACGGCTACGCCGTGGCTGCGGTCTGCGAGGCGGGCATCCGCGCCCAGACCGAGGGCCGCCGCGTCGAGGTGGAACTCGCCGACCGCCCAGCCCTCTACACCTGACCCCCACCGCCGGCACACCGAACCAGCTGGGAGGGCCGCTCCCCGCCCGACCACACCCCGGACGGGACGCATCTTGACTTCCTCCTGCTCGTGAACGAGGGGATTCCTACGGCTCGCGCAGTGGGGTTTTCTGCTTCATCGCCGACTGCCCATCACTCGGATAGAAGCGGTACTTGAACGCCCGCTTCACAGGGTGCACGGCCACGCCCACAAACCAGCTGCCGGTCAGGACACTGTGATCCGCCCTGACGGCGCATCCCACCTCTATGCCCTGCTCCGCAGGAGTTTCGCTTCCTCCCCCGGGTGAAGCCGGGGGTATCCACGAAAGGATTCCGATGAAGATCGGTCTGAACACCGACAGCGTCGGGCACCTCACGCTCGACGAGACCCTGGACCTGGCCCGCGAACTCGGCCTAGACCACGTGGAGTTCGCCACCGGCGCCTGGTCCACCGCCCCGCACATCGACATCGACCGGCTTCTCGACAGCGACAGCGCGCGCCGTGAACTGCTGGCCAAGGTCGCCGACCGAGGGCTCACGATCAGCGCCCTCACCTGCTCAGGCAACCCTCTGCACCCCGGGCCCAGCGGCCGCGAGCACGACCAGGTCACGCGCAGGACGATCGCTCTCGCCCCGCTCCTCGGCGTCGACCGCGTGGTGATGATGTCCGGGCTGCCGGGCGGGCCGGGCGACGCCAACCCCAACTGGATCACCGTCTCCTGGCCGCCGGAGACCACACAGATCCTCGACTGGCAATGGACCGAGGCCGTACTCCCGTACTGGCGAGACCTCGTCGCCCACTCGCGTGACCGGGGCGTACCCAAGCTCGCTCTGGAGATGCACGCCCACCAGGCGGTCTACAACGTCCCCACCCTCCTGCGCCTGCGTGAGGAGGTCGGGCCTGTGGTCGGTGCCAACTTCGACCCCAGTCATCTGATGTGGATGGGTGCCGATCCGCTGGCCGCCATCGAGGCCCTGGGTGAGGCGATCTACCACGTGCACGCCAAGGACACCCGGCTGGAACCCTCCCGCCAGGCCCTGACCAGCAGGCTGGAGACCCTCCCGGTCATGGCCGCCAAGGAACGCTCCTGGAACTACGTCACCCTCGGCTACGGCCACGACGACGCGTTCTGGCGTGCTTTCTGTCTCGCCCTGCGCCGAGCCGGCTACGACGACGTCCTGAGCATCGAGCACGAGGACGTTCTTGTGGACCCCGTTGAGGGCGTCACCAAAACCGTCGACCTCCTAGGTCGCGTCGCCCTGTGCGAACCCAGCTCCTACAAGCCCCAGGAGATCTGAGCCCGGTTCCACCGGCTTGATTCCCGGTTGATCGTTTCGGGCATGGGGTGGCCGCTGGTCTGCCCAGCTCTTCCTTGTCCACAGGTCTCAGGCCCTTTCGGGCAGGTCGCTCAGGGAGCGTCAGAGGGCGGCGGTGCATGCACCGTGCTGAACAGCTGGGTGAAGTCCTCGCTCCAGGGCCAGCGTTCGGGCAGGTGCAGGGTGAGGCCGCGGGCGGAGCGGGCCAGGCGGGCGGGCGCGTTGATCAGGCGGTCACGGATGGTGGCGGTGGTCGCCCAGGCATGGAACGCGGAGGCCAGGGCGCTGGCGGCGCGGGACAGGTTGTGTGCCAGGGCCGCCAGGGCGAGCCACGCGGCATTGGCCTGGAAATGACCGGACGGCGCGTGGGCGAAGCCGCTGTTCTTGACATCGGCGATCACCTGCTCGACGACAGCGTGCCGGCGGTGATCACGCTCGGCATCCCTCAAGGCGAGCGGGGAGTTGGTGAACGCGGCGTGGTAGCGCCAGGTATCGAAGAGCGTGCCCTGCCCGGCGGGGACGGTACCGGCCCTCAGGCGCTTGACGCGGCGCACGATCAGTCGGGCGGTGACCTGCTGTCCGGTGGTGGTGCGACGGTCCCGTGACAAGGTCCGCCTGAGCCGCAGCAGCGGGGTCGCGGGAGCCGACGCCCGGGCCGGCCGACATCGCTGGGGCGGATGCGGGACGGCGCGGACGAGGCCTCCGAATCGATCTGATAACTCATCAGTAAAGTCAGCAAGTGGTCAGCATCAGTCCTGCGAAACCCTGCGAAAGCTTGTCGAACACGAGAATCGTGGCAGGGATGCCATGGTGTGCCTGACTCGTGAAGGTACAGGTCAGCATGGGCGGCCAACTGTCCTGCGGTGCCCTGCGATGCATCCTGCCCGCTTCCGATCAACCCCGTTCAACCCCCGACCGCCTCCCTGCACATTCCCTTGGAAAATGCCAAAGCGTTCACCTGTGCCGAGCACCGTGCGTAGTCTCGTGCTCACGTTCGCGGGAACGGCCGTGCAGGGGGAGGGGATTCGGCGTGCCCGGAATCGACGAGAGTCTGCTGGAGGCCATGCGTCTGCCAGGTGCTCGAGGGGCGTCGGTGGTCGACTGGATCAGTGGTCTTGCCTTGGGCGCGGTGGGTGACGCACCCGGTGGCGATGTGGAGGCGACGGCTGCGGAAACCGCCGAACTCGCCCGCCTCGCGACCGAGAGCGGCGCCCTCGCCCTGACCAGCGGCGACGCAGGCAGCCCGGGTGAGGCGTCCGGCAAGGAACCCCCCGTGCAGGACCTGATCATCACGAACGCCGACTCGTACCACCTGCTCAGGTTCGTCACCACGACCTTCGACAGCACCGTGTTCGTGCATTTATGGCTCGACCGCCGCGAAGGGAACCTGGCCCTCGCCCGCATCCGGCTGGCCGAGATGGCGGACGGGCTGGTGCTCGGATGACCATCCCGACCAAGACGCCGCGCTCGGGCGAACCGGCCTCGGCCATGCTCGGCACCCTCGCCGCGCAGGGTGCGACCGGCGCCCTGTCCACCGAGTCGGGGATGGTCTACCTCGCGGCGGGACACGTCGTCCACGTCGAATCCGCCGTCACACCCGACCTCGGCGACCTGCTCACCCACAGCGGTGCGCTCGCCCCGGACGGCTGGTGGGAGGCGATCGACCGGGCCGGCCGCCGCTGCCGTGTCGGACGGCAGCTGGTGGACAGCGGCCACCTCGCCGCCGGCGCGCTGGAACTGTGCCATCTGGGGGCCCTCTTCGACGCGGCGTACTTCGTCCTCGCCCACGACGGACCGGCGCTCCGGTTCCGGCCCGGAGCCGCACACTGGCTCGGCGCCGTCCGTCCCGTGCCGGTGGACACCGTCCTGCGCGAGTCCAGACGCCGCCGTGAACTGCTGCACCGCATATGGCCCGAACCCGACGTGGACCGTGCGCCTCTCGCCCGCGTGCCCGGGCCGGACACCGCCGACCTGCCGGCCCGCCGCGGCCGGACCCTCGCCCAGGTCGACGGTGTCCGCACCGCCGCCCAGATCGCCACGGCCCTCGCCTGCCGCACCTTCCACACCCTCGTCGAACTCCGCCGCCTCGCCGCCGCCGGGCTCGTGACCCCCGTGGCACCCCCGGCCCCCGTCCCCTCCCCAGCCCCTGCCCGTGCCCCTGCCTCAGCCCCTGCGTCCGCCCCCGCCACCGTGTCCGCCGAGCCGGGCGCCACCCCTCGTCCCACGACATCGGACGAGCCCGACACCGCACTGCTGCGACGGCTGCTGCACGCCTTGGAGGCACTGTGATCCGCGCGCGAAGACAGCGTGCCGAAAGGAGACTGCTCATGGCCGTCGAGACCGACGTCCTGGACGAACTGCGTCGGCTCCGCACCCGCATACCCCGGCTGACGGGCTCCCTCGCCGCCACCGTCGACGGACTCGTCCTCGCCCACGACGTGCCCGATACCGAACCGGAGGGCCTCGCGGCGCTCACCGCCGCCGCCCTCGGCGTGGCCTACCGCATGACCGACGCCGCCGCCCGCGGCGACTTCCGCGAACTGCTCGTCCGGGGCTCCGGAGGCTACGTCGCCACCTACGCCGCCGGAACGACCGCCGTACTCACCCTGCTCGCCGAGGACCGCGTCAACGTCGGCCGGCTCCACCTGGAAGGCAGGCGCAGCGGCGCACGGATCGCCGACCTGGTCGCCACGCGCGTGGCCCCTGGGACCGGCCGCCACGCCGACCGGCCGGCGCCCGAAGAGCACCTCGCCACGGTGCTCCCGGCCACCGACCGCCCCATCGGCACCCTCCCGGTACGCACCCCGCAGCGGCCCACGCACCAGCCGCGCCCGCACACCGGCATCTGAACACACCCGAACCCTTCCGACCCACCGAAGTAGAAGACCGAAGTAGAAGACCGATGAAAGGAACCGAGCGCATGGCCAACACGGAGACCGCGCTGAAGGAATGCCTGAGCTCCATCGACGGAGCGACGGCCGTCGCACTCGTCGACTACACCAGCGGCATGGCCCTCGGCACCCTCGGCGGCGGCAAGGACTTCAACCTGGAAGTCGCCGCCGCGGGCAACACCGACGTCGTGCGGTCCAAGCTGCGCACCATGGAACATCTGGGGCTGAAGGAGGAGATCGAGGACATCCTGATCACCCTCAACACCCAGTACCACCTCATCCGCCTCCTGAAGGGCCGCGGTGGCAGCGGACTCTTCCTCTACCTCGTGCTCGACGGGAGCCGGGCCAACCTCGCGATGGCCCGCCACCAGTTGCGCCGCATCGAAGCCGACCTGGAGGTCTGAACCGGCACCGCCGGACGGGAGCCCTCCGCCACTGACACGTCGCGGAGGGCCCCGGCACGCCGCACGGTGACGACGGGCGCGCAGCCGGCCGCGTCTACGGTGGATCCATGACGGCACCCCTGGACGTGCTCGTGGTCGGCGCGGGCCCCACCGGGCTCGCACTCGCGACCCAACTGCGCGCCTGCGCAACCCCGTTCCGGATCGTGGACCGCTCGCTGGACCGCGCCCGGGAGTCACGCGCCCCGGCGATTCAGCCCCGCACCCTGGAGATGCTGTCCGCGTTCGGCGTGGCGGACGACCTCGTCGACCGGGGCAGTGCGGCGGTCGGACTGCACCTGCATCTGCCTCGCCGGGTGCTGCACGTACCGGTGTTCGACGTCGGCTGCGACGACACGCCGTACCCCTTCTTGCTCTTCCTGCCGCAGTCGGAGACGGAGGCCGTCCTGACGGCCCGTCTGGCCGAACGGGACGTGACGGTGGAACGGGGCACGGAGCTGCTGAGCGCCGAACCGGAGGACGCCCACGTCAGGTGCCGCCTGCGGCGCCGGGACGGGGCCGAGGAGACCGTACGGGCCCGCTACGTCGTCGGTTGCGACGGCGCGCACAGCACCGTGCGGGCACGGGCGGGCATCGACTTCGAGGGGTACGCCTATCCGCAGACGTTCCTGCTGGCGGATCTGGAGGCCGAAGGCCTGGAGCCCGGGGTGGCGCACACGTACATGAGCGCGGCCGGGCTGCTGTTCTTCTTCCCGCTCGGCACTCCGGCCACCTGGCGGATGATCGCGATGCACCCACCGGGCGCTCCGGGCGGCGAGGTGACCCTGGACCTCCTCCAGCGGATCGCCGACGACTGGACGCCCGACAGGCTGTCCCTGTGCGACCCGGTCTGGATGACGAGCTTCCGTATCCACAACCGCGGCGCCGCCCACTACCGCAAAGGCCCGTTCTTCCTCGCCGGCGACGCCGCGCACATTCACAGCCCGGCCGGGGGACAGGGCATGAACACCGGCATCCAGGACGCGCTCAACCTGGGCTGGAAACTCGCCCACGTCTGCCGCGGCGCCGCACCTGAGGAGTTGCTGGACACGTACCAGGCGGAGCGTGCCCCGGTCGGCCACGGTGTACGCCGCCTCACCGACCGCGCGTTCACCGTCGGTACGAGCAGCCACCCGGCTCTACGGCTGGCACGGACGCGTCTCGCCCCGCACGTGGCCCCGCTGCTCCTGCGCGCGACCGGTGCCCGGGCGCGCCTCTTCCGGACGGTCTCCGAACTCGGCATCCACTACCGCCGCGGTCCCGCCTCCGTCACCGGACCGCGCCGTCCGCGGCAGGGTCCACGCGCCGGAGACCGCCTGCCCGACACCCCGGCCGGACTCCAGCGACGGGTCGCCGGACCGGGCTACCACCTCCTGCTCACCGGCCCCGCCCACCTCTGGCCCGAGGTCCCGCCCCTGGGCGGACGGCGCGACTTGGTGAGCACGCACCACCTGGGCACGCGAAGCCCGTGGCCGGGTATCACCCACGCCCTCGTGCGGCCCGACGGCTACGTGGGCTACCTGGCAGGCGGCACCGACCTCACGGGCCTGCGCACCCACCTCGACCGCTGGCTGCCGGCCCCCTAGGCCGGGAGTCCGGCGAGCCACTCGATCAGGAGCCGGTTGGTATCGGCCGGCCGCTCCTGCTGGACGAAGTGACCGCAGCCGTCCAGAATGTGCGAGGCCTTCAGTCCGGGCAGCGTGGTCGGGTACGCCTCGATCGCGTCGGCCAGCCAGGTCGTGGACGCGTCCAGGCTGCCGCCGATGAACAGCGACGGCCGCGTGACAGGGGCACCGGCGAAGTCCGCCAGGTCCTCCCAGTCGCGGTCCATGTTCCGGTAGCGGTTCAGAGCGCCGGTCAATCCGGTGCGTTCGAACTCCGCGGCGTAGACGTCCAGGTCGGCCTCGCTCAGCCAGTCCGGCAGCCGGCCGGCGGGGAACCGGTCGCGCAATCGACCGCCGGGCGCCACGAAATGGGGGTCCGCTCCGGGCATCGTGTCCGCGGACAGGGCCGCGTAGAAGCCCGCGAGCCAGCCGCGCACGTCGGGCTCGATCTCCGCCTCGGCCCGGCCGGGCTCCTGGAAGTAGGAGACGTAGAACTCCTCGTCACCGCCCATCCGCGCGAAGACCTCACTCGGCCTCGGCCCGCCGGGCGGCGTGTAGGGCACGCTCAGCAGTCCCACCGCGCGGAAGACCTCCGGCCGGACCAGAGCGGAAGTGGCGGCGATGGTCGCACCCCAGTCGTGCCCGACGACCACCGCGGACCGCTCGCCGAGCGCCCGCACCACGGCGACGTTGTCCTCGACGAGCTCGAGCATCCGGTACGCGTCCACCTCGGCGGGCCGGGACGAGCGCCCGTAGCCGCGTACGTCGACGGCCACCGCGCGGTAGCCGGCCGCGGCCAGGGCCGGCAGCTGGCGGCGCCAGGTGTACCAGGACTCGGGGAAGCCGTGCAGAAGCAGCACCAGTGGCCCGGCGCCCTGCTCCACGAGGTGAATGCGGCCGGCTGGTGAAGGCACAAGGCGATGCGTGCGGTCGGCGGCGGACGTCTGCGGCATGGATCCTCCCGCGATCCGGAGGGGTACTCGGCCCACCGATCATCCAGCGCCCGCCGCGCCGCACGCGAAGCCTGTTGCCGGTTCGGCAAAGGCTCAGCCGTGGTACGTGATGTACCCGTTGCGGTCCTGGTCGGAGCCGGTCTTCGTGTACGAGTGCACGTCGGCACGGCTGCCGGACGGCTTGTACACGTAGATCGTGTCCTTGTCGTTGTTCCACATGAAGTTGCAGTTGTCGCGGTAGACGACGTTCTTCGTGTCGGAGTCGGCGCCGTTGCCGCCGCGCAGCTTCACGTAGTCACCCGGCTGAAGGGTGTGGCTCGCGGTGAAGGTGAACTTGTTCCCCGCGGCGTCCTTCACGACGTACCCCTTGAGGTTCACCGTCGTGGAGCGCGCGTAGTTCTCGATGGCCAGGTACTCCTCGTCGGTGTTCCCGCCCGAGCACCGGTTCGAGTCGCTGCCGGGAGCGTCGTACTGGATGCCCCGGATCTTCAGCGCGGAGTTGTACTCGGCGGCCTGGGCCGGAACCGCCGACAGGGCGGTCAGGGCCCCGGCAGCGAAGGCCGTGGTGGCGACAAGGCGTATACGCATGGACGTTCGTCCCCCCTGCATGGCCTTCAGGTGAAGGCGATGTGATGGTTCGGTGAAGCATCCGGATCGTACACGCTTCAAGTACGCGAAAGGGCGGGTCCGGTGACATTGCCACCGGACCCGCCCCGCGGGGTGTATGACGTCAGGCGCCGCTGGCCCGCAGCATGTCCTCGCGCTCGACGATCTTCACGCGCTCGCGGCCCTCGGGCTCGCCCAGCGCCTTCTCCGCGGCGTCCAGCTTGTACCAGCCGTCCCAGGTGGTGAAGCGGATGTCGCGCTCGGCGAGGAACGCGTCCACGGCCTCGGGGGCTGGAGTGGCGGGTGTGTGCAGCCGGTCGTTCCTGTAGTCGTCCAGCAGGTTCGCCACCGTCTCGTTGGCGTCACCCTTGGTGTGCCCGATGAGGCCGATGGGACCGCGCCGGATCCAGCCGGTGACGTACGTGGACTGCAGGTGCTCGCCCGACTCCTGCATGACCCGGCCGCCCTCGTCCGGAACGGTGCCGGAGTCGAGGTCCCAGGGCAGCTTGGGGAGCTTGTCGGACAGGTAGCCCACCGCGCGGTACACCGCGCCGACGTCCCAGGTGTGGAAGGTGCCGGTGCCCTTGACGTTGCCGGTCCCGTCGAGCTCCGTGCGTTCGGTACGCAGACCGACGACCTTGCCGTCCTCTCCGAGGACCTCGACCGGCGACTCGAAGAAGTGCAGGAACAGCTTGTGGGGACGGTCGCCGACATCCCGGATCGCCCAGTTCTCCAGGGTCTTCGCCACCATGTCGGCCTGCTTGTTGCCGCGCCGCGTGGTGATCGAGCCCTCGTCGTAGTCGATGTCCTCGGGGTCGACGATGACCTCGATGTTGGGGGAGTGGTCCAGCTCCCGCAGCTCCATCGGGCTGAACTTCGCCTGAGCCGGGCCGCGGCGGCCGAACACGTGGATCTCCTTGGCCCGGTTGGCCTTCAGACCCTCGTAGACGTTCGCCGGGATCTCGGTGGGCAGCAGCTCGTCCGCCGTCTTGGCCAGGACACGCGCGATGTCCAGTGCGACGTTGCCGGCGCCGAGCACGGCGACCTTCTCCGCCTCCAGCGGCCAGGTGCGCGGCACGTCCGGGTGGCCGTCGTACCAGGACACGAAGTCCGCGGCGCCGTACGAGCCGTCGAGGTCGATGCCCGGCAGCGAGAGCGCCCGGTCGGCCGTCGCGCCGGTGGCGAAGATCACGCCGTCGTAGAACGCCCGCAGGTCGTCCAGGCCGATGTCGGTGCCGTAGTCCACGTTGCCGAAGAGCCGGATCTGCGGTTTGTCGAGCACCTGGTGCAGAGCGGTGATGATGCCCTTGATCCGCGGGTGATCGGGGGCGACGCCGTAGCGGATCAGTCCGAACGGAGCCGGCATGCGCTCGAAGATGTCGATGGACACGCCGGGTTCGGCGGCCACCTCGGACTTGAGCAGGGCGTCGGCGGCGTAGATCCCGGCGGGGCCGGATCCGACGATGGCTACCCGCAGGGGGCGGGGCATGGTCAGGTTCCCTTCGAGCGGCGACAAGCGATCTCGATGGGAAGCCTAAACTAAGGCATGCCTAACCCGGTACGAGGGTCCGGTCTATGAGCTCATAAGGCTACTTTATGGGTAGTCCATGGTGGCGCTTATGGCAGGGGCTGCTCCGCCCAGATCACCTTCCCCGCCGGCAGATAACGCGTTCCCCAGCGTTCCGCGAGCTGCGCCACGAGGAACAGCCCTCGCCCGCCCTCGTCCGTCATGGTCGCGTACCGCAGGTGCGGCGAGGTGCTGCTGCTGTCGAACACCTCGCAGATCAGGTTGCGGTCGCGCAGCACCCGGACGTGAATGGGGCCCCCGCCGTACCGGAGCGCGTTGGTGACCAGCTCGCTCAGGATCAGTTCCGTGCTGAACGTCAGCTCCTCCAGACCCCACTCGGCCAGCTGCCGGCTGACTGCGGCCCGCACCTCGCCCACGGCCGCCGGGTCGGCGGGCACCGGCCACTCGGCGACCCGGTCGGCGGCCAGCGCCCGGGTCCGCGCGACGATCAGCGCGATGTCGTCGCTGGAACGGGCCGTGAGCTGCGAGTCGAGCACGACCCGGCAGGTGTCCTCCGGTGACTGCCCCGCCCGGCCCAGCGCCTCGCGCAGCATCTCCAGGCCCACGTCGATGTCCCGCTCCCGGTCCTCGACCAGCCCGTCGGTGTAGAGGACGAGCCGGCTGCCCTCCGCCAGCTCGAGCTCCGCCGTCTCGAACGGCAGACCACCGAGCCCGAGCGGGGGACCGGCCGGCACGTCGGCGAACTCCACACTGCCGTCCGGGTGGATCAGCGCCGGCGGGGGATGCCCGGCCCGCGCGACGGTGCAGCGCCGGGACACCGGGTCGTAGACGGCGTACAGACAGGTCGCGCCGGTGACCGGGGCGCTGCCCTCCTCCTCCGTCTCGTCCTGGTCGATACGGCCTACCAACTCGTCCAGCAGGGCGATCAGTTCCTCGGGCGGCAGATCGAGGGCGGAGAAGTTGTGCACCGCGGTGCGCAGCCGTCCCATCGTGGCGGCGGCGTGCAGCCCGTGGCCCACGACGTCCCCGACCACGAGCGCCACCCGGGCCCCGGACAGCGGCAGCACGTCGAACCAGTCACCGCCGACCCCGGCCTGCGCCGGCAGATAGCGGTAGGCGATCTCCAGGGCGCCCTGCTCGGGCAGGCTGCGGGGGAGCAGGCTGCGCTGGAGCGTCACCGCCATGCTGTGCTCGCGGGTGTAGCGGCGCGCGTTGTCGATGGAGACGGCGGCCCGCGCCACCAGCTCCTCGGCCAGCGCCAGCTCGTCCGCGTCGAAGGGCTCCGGCTTCTCACAGCGCCAGAAGCTGACCACGCCCAGCACCAGGGAGCCGGCCCGCAACGGCACCGTGATCAGCGAGTGGATGCCGTACGCGATGATCTGCGCGGAGCGCTCGAGGTCCTGTGCCTGCCAGCCCGGGGCCCGGCTCAGCCGGGGCTCCAGGACGGGGCCGCCCGTGGCGAGGCTGCGGCCCTGCGGAGAGGACTCGACGAACCTGATCCGCTCGCCGGCCGGGTAGAGCGGCGCGTCCTTGCGGATCCCGCTCACCGCCGTCCGGCTGAGAGCTGCCGCCGCGTTCGGCTGCCCGCCGCCCAGCACCGCGTCGAACAGGTCCACGGTGACGAAGTCGGCGAACCGGGGAACGGCCAGCTCGGTCAGTTCCTCGGCCGTGCGGGTCACGTCCAGGCTGGTCCCGATGCCCACACCGGCGTCGTACAGCATGTTGAGCCGTTCCCGCGCGGTCTCGGCCCGCCCGGACAGGGCCCGCAGCTCGGTGGAGTCGCGCAGGGTCGCGACGCTGCCGGGCGGCACGCCCGCACGGTCCGTGGTCCGCTGGTTGACGGCGAGGAGCCGGTCCCCGACCCGGTGCACCTCGTCCGTGGCGACGCGGCCGGAGGCCAGCAAGTCTGCCGTGCCCGGGTCGAGACCCAGACTGAGGATGTGCCGGCCCTCGGCGTCGGCGGGCAGATCGAGTAGCCGGTGCGCCTCGTCGTTGGCGAGCAGCAGGGTGCCCCCGTCGTCGACGATGAGCACCCCCTCCCGGACGGCGTGCAGCACGGCGTCGTGATGTTCGTACATCCGGGTCATCTCGTGCGGCCCGAGCCCGTGGGTCTGGTGCAGCAGCCTCCTGCTCACCAGCGCGGCACCCGCCGTCGCCAGGGCGAGCGCCGCCGCGGCGGCCGCGAGCACGAGGGGCAGCTGACGGTCGGCGGTGCCGCCGACGTTCTTGGTCGTGATCCCGGCCGAGACCAGGCCCACGACCCGGCCGTCCGGGTCCTTCACGGGTACCACGGCCTGGACGAGCGGGCCGATGGTGCCGTCGACCTCCTCGGTGAACGACTCCCCGGCCAGCGCCGGCGCGACCGTCCCGACGAACTGCTTCCCGATCCGGTCCGTCTTGGGATGGGTGTAGCGGATCCCGTCGGTGTTCATGACGACGATGAAGTCGACCTTCGACCGTTCACGGGCGGCCTCGGCCCGCGGCTGGAGCACGGCGGTGGGATCAGGGCTCTGCAGCGCTTCGACCGTGCCCGGCGCGTTGGCGAAGGTCTCCGCCACGGCGAGCGAACGGTTGCGGGCCTCCTGCGTCGTGTCGTGCCGTACCTGCAGGACCAGTGCCACCACGGCCGCCACGACCAGCAGCAGCACGATCACCACGACGAGCAGGAACACCTGTCCGGCGACGCTACGTCCGCCCAGCACCGACCGCAGCCCCGCCACCGGTTGCCACCGCGACGGGCCCGCCTCCCGCCGCTGCCGTGCAGACGGCGCAGCGCCGGGCCGCAGGGGCGATCGAGTCCCGGATCGACCCAAGAGTCGGACCATGTGCCATGTCTACACTGCCCGGCCCCGGGAGGCGAGGGGCATCACCCATGGTGACAGGGGGTCCTCACCGTTTCGTCACGTCTGCGGGCGTGCACGGGCTCGCGCCCCACCGGAACACGTACGACCTGTCACCGGAAACGTACGACAGCCTCAGGCGCCCAGCGAGCGGGCCAGCTCGGTCGTGGCCCGGGCGATCTCGCCGTCCTGGTCCGCCATCAGTCTGCCGAGTTCGCCGCGCCGGGCCCGCACCGCCTGGCGCGCGGCACGCTCCCACACCACCGGGTTCTCCCGATGGTTCAGCAGCTTCGGATAGACGGCGGCGGTGCTCTCCCATTGGCGGGCGTCGGCGATGTTCTTGAGCAGGCGGATGATCTGGGCACGGCACGTCACCTGCGGCAGCTTCGCCAGCTCCCACAGGAACGGAACCGTGGCCGCTGTCGCCTGCTCCACCACGAAACCGAACTGGCAGATCCGTTTCCGCAGGTCGTCGAGGGCGGAGCGGGCGGTGTCGGCATCATCTCCGGCGATGCCGTTGAGCAGGAGGGGAATGCCCGCCGCCGAGCCGGTGGAGTCCTGGATGTCGCCCCACGGCACGCGGTCCAGTGTCGTGAGGGGCGTGTTCCGGGCGGCCGGGGCGTCGGGGCGCTGGGGGCGCTCGCTGCTCGGGTGTTCCGTCGAAGCGCTGCGCATGGCGAAGGGCCTTTCCGCGGCAGTCGTGTCAGATGGGTGGACAGGGCGTGGCCGGCCGGGTCGACAACCTGGCCCAGACCGTCTTGCCCGCCGGGGGGCTGGGGGTCCAGCCCCACTCCTCGGCCAGGGCGTCGACGATGCACAGCCCCCGGCCGTGCTCCTCCAGGGCTGCGCCGGCCGGCGCGAACACGGGCGGGTGGTCGTCGAGGTCGGAGACGGTGACGAGCAGGTGGGTGGGGTCCAGGACGAAGCCGAGCCGGATCTCCGGCACACCCGGCACATCCGAGACTCTCGGCGCCGCGTGTGTCGCGGCGTTGGCGGCGAGCTCGGTGATGACGAGGGTCGCGTCGTCGCACCGGTGGTCGAGTGACCAGTCGTGCAGGGTGTCGCGGGTGAAGCACCGGGCTCGCGCGAACCCCTCCCGGCTGCACTCGACTCGCAGCGCGGCCGAGGCGGACAGGGCACCCGAGAACTGCGGCAGTGTTTCGGGCAGCGAGTGCGGGGCCCCGTACGGCGAGACCGACTTCGGTCCGGCCGGGAAGGCGTGGTTCGCCCCGGGTGCGCCTGCGTGTGCCGCAGCCCCACTCGGCGGCCGGAGCACGTGCTGCGCAGGTGAGGACACGGCATCTCCCCGATGCGACATCAGGACACGGCGCCCACCCGGGGGTTGACGCCGCAGCTATTATCCACGCTGAAGGCGCTCGCGTGCAATTGCACGAGAAATTGCGTGAAAATCCAGCCGTTGTGGGTACGCAAGCCGGGGCGAGTGCGGTCGAAGGGATGCGGCCGCTCTCGCCCGGACGGCCGGGCACACCGTGCGCGGCGGGGAACGAGAACAGCAAGGAGACTGCGGTGCCACCAGTGCAGAACGGAGTGCAGGCAAGCTCGTTGGAAGCCTGCTGGATGAAGAGCCGGCACAGCAACGCCGAGGGCAACTGCGTCGAAGTCGCCCCCCTCGTCGACGGTGGGATCGCGATGCGCAACTCCCGCGATCCCGACGGACCCGCCCTCGTCTACACGGCGGCGGAGGTGGCGGCCTTCCTGGCAGGAGCGAAGGACGGCGAGTTCGACCACCTGCTGTGAGGAACGGCATTGTCCCGCCCGCGGCGCGATGCCCTCGAGGGAGAAGCGGAGTCCAACTTCCTACTTCTGCGGGGACGCTGCGGGCGGATGCGTGAAGACTCGGTGAAGTGCGATAGTGTAAGTCGCCCTTGTGCCGGTCTGCTGGGAGTCAGGATGTCCGCCGCGTCGCATCGCATCTCCCGCCTGGAACCCTACCTGGACAGGCCCGAGCCGGCGCCGACTCTGCTGAAGATGCTGGTCGGTGTACAGCTCGCCGGCTTCCGCGAGGACGCCGGGCTCGCCCAGGACCAGGCGGCGCGCGCTGTCGGGTTCAGTGCCGCGAAGCTGTCCCGCATCGAGTCGGGCAAGGCTCGCCGCCCGCCGACGGAGAACGACGTCCGCGCGCTGCTCGAGCTGTACGGCACCGATGCGTACGAGGCCTCGGTGCTGCTCAAACTGCTGCAGCGGGCTGGAGAGCCGGGCTGGTGGCAGCGGTACGACAAGCGGCTGATGCCCGAGTGGTTCGACCGGCTGGTCGGGCTGCAGGAGGCCGCCGCCACCATCCGTACCTTCGAGATCCAGTACGTGCCCGGCCTGCTGCAGACACCCGCCTACACCAGGGCCGTGGTGGAGCGCGGCCTGCCCAACGCGCCGTCCGGTGAGGTGGAGCGGCGCGTCGAACTGCGCAGGCACCGGGCCCGGTTGCTGTCGCGCACCGACGCCCCGCAGCTGTGGGCGATCATCGACGAGTCCGTGCTGCTGCGCGTCCTGGGCAGTACCGAAGTGATGCGGGAGCAGCTCGCACACCTCGTCGACATGGCCGAGCGCTCCAACGTGACGTTGCAGATCGTGCCGTTGAGCGTCACCAACGCCTCGGCACCGGCCATCCCGATCACGTTCCTGCGCTTCGGCGGCCTCGATCTGCCCGACGTGGTCTACCTGGAGCACATCAAGAGCGCGAACTTCCTCGAGGATCGCGACGAGACCGAGGAGTACCGGATCGCGCTGGACCGGCTCGCGGACGAGGCGCTCAAGCCCCGTGACTCGCTGGAGCTGCTGCGGCAGACGATGGAGCAGCGCTACCCGTGACGGCCGGATGCCTCGTGCGGGACGACGACCGTCCCGCACGAGGCACCGCCTCGGTCACTTCTGCAGGGGGATCCGCCCGACCCCGCCGAACTCGATCCACTCGTGACTGAGCTGACGGGGTGCCACCTCGGTGTCCGGGCGCCAGGTGGACACCTCGACGAGCCCCGGCTCCAGGATCTCCAGGCCCTCGAAGTACGTCTGCACGTCCTTCGGTTCACGCACGCGGCCCCAGTGGCCCTGAGTCGCCTGGTCCATGAAGTTCGTGACGAAGGCACGGACCTCCGGGTCCTCACTGACCAGCTGGCACATCACCATGAAGCTGCCGGGCGCGAGCCTCTCCCGCACACGGCGGGCCACCGCGAGCGGCCCGTCGGTGTCGCTGTCCGGGATGCAGTGGAACACCGAGTTGAAGAGCACGCATACGGGCTCGGAGAAGTCGATCAGCCGCTTGGTGTCGGCGTGGCCGAAGATCAGGTCGGTCTCGCGCAGGTCCGCGTGGATGACGGTCGTCCGCTCGTCCTGCTCCAGCAGCGCGCGGCCGTGGACCAGCACCATCGGGTCGTTGTCGACATAGACCACGTGGGTCGAGGGATCGATGCGCTGGGCGACCTGGTGCACGTTGTCCTGCGTCGGCAGGCCGGATCCGTGGTCCAGGTACTGCCGGATGCCGTACTCCTCGGAGAGGGTCTTCACGACTCGCTGGAGGAAGCGCCGGTTGTTCAGCGCCAGGCGGCGCGTGCTGGGCACGACCTTGTCGAGTTCCTCGCACGCGGCGCGGTCGGCCGCGTAGTTGTCCTTGCCGCCCAGGTAGTGGTCGTACATGCGCGCTGCCGTCGGCACGTTCGCGTCGATCTCGGTGGACAGCTGCTTTTCGGAGTGCATCGTTCCCCCTGCAAGGTGCCGCGCCAACGGACTGGCTGGACAGGAAGTACATCCTAGGGAGCGGGAGTTGGGCGGTGCCAGCCCACCGGCGAAGGTGCCCACGATCGAACGACAAGAGGATCACCGCCCGTGCCACCGTAAGCGCCCTATGTAACTGTTCGCGCACTTTGTGTCACCGGTATCCGGGCGGCTGTCCGCCGCCGACGGTGCCGTCGACCGTGGGTCCTCCAGGGCGTCCGCTTGGTCGAGGTCCTGGCGCCGCGACTCCTGACCGGCGTCCGGGCCGGGCCGTCACCGCCGCTGCGCGGCGATCATGGACCGGTACCAGTGGTAGCTGTCCTTCGGTGTGCGCCGCTGCGTGGCGTAGTCGACGCGGACGATCCCGAAGCGCTTGTCGTAGCCGAAGGCCCACTCGAAGTTGTCGAGAAGCGACCACACGTAGTAGCCGCGCACGTCCACGCCCGCGTCCATCGCGGCCCGCAGCGCGGTGAGATGGTCCCGCAGGTAGGCGACCCGGTCCCTGTCGTGGACGGCCCCGTCGGAACCCGCCTCGTCGTCCTCCGCCGACCCGTTCTCGGTGATGTGGACGGGCGGCAGGGCAGCGCCGTAGCGCTCCCTGAGCCCCACCAGCAGGTCGGTGAAGGTGTGGGGTGCCACGGCCCAGCCCATGGCGGTGCGCCGCACACCGGGCATGGGCACCTCCTCGTACCGGTTGTCGGTCGCGACGCGCCGCGCCGCGTCGTTCTCCCGGTACGGGGCGTCGGCCACGACGATCGGCCGGTAGTAGTTGATGCCCAGGAAGTCCAGGGGCTGGGAGATCAGCTCGAGGTCGCCGCTTCGCCGGAAGTCCTGACCGGTGATCAGTTCGCCCCAGGTGTCCTCCTCGGTGGCCGGGTAGCGTCCCTTGAGGATCGGCTCGGTCCACACCAGGTTGTGCAGGGTGTCGGCCCGGGTGACGGCCGCTGCGTCGGCGGGGGAGCCGGTCGCGGGGAGATGGTGGTCGAGGTTGAGGGTGATGCCCGCCTCGCGCACTCCGGCCGCCCTCAGGGCCTGTACGGCCAGGCCGTGCCCGACCAGCAGGTGGTGGGCGGCGGCCAGCGCGCCGCGGCCCTCGCGGGCGCCCGGGGCGTGCCGGCCGACGGAGTAGCCGAGGAAGGCACTGCACCACGGCTCGTTGAGGGTGATCCAGCGCGGCACCCGGTCGCCCAGGTGCTCCGCGACGACGGCCGCGTACGCACCGAACCGCTCGGCGGTCTCCCGCACCCGCCAGCCGCCGCCGTCCTCCAGGGCCTGCGGAAGGTCCCAGTGGTAGAGCGTGGCGGCGGGCTCGATCCCCGCCGCCAGAAGCTCGTCGACCAGTCGTGAGTAGAAGTCCAGCCCCTTGACGTTCACCGGGCCGGACCCGTCGGGCACGATCCGCGGCCAGGCGACCGAGAACCGGTAGGAGTCCACGCCCAGCTCGCGCAGCAGCGCCACGTCCTGCGGATACCGGTGGTAGTGGTCACAGGCGACATCGCCGGTGTCCCCGTTCGCCACCAGCCCCGGGGTGTGGCTGTAGGTGTCCCAGATGGACGGCCCGCGCCCGTCCTCGTGCACCGCGCCCTCGATCTGGTACGAGGCGGTCGCGGCCCCGAACAGGAAGCCGGGCGGGAAACTCGGGAAGTCAGTCATGCTCGTCATCATCGGTGACGAGGCCGGCGCCGCGCTGTCCGGCCGGGGTGAGGGCCTGTCCGGTACGCGGGAAGCCGCACCGCCACACTTTACCGCCGCCCGAACCGCTAATCTGGAAATGTGAGAATTGATCGAAAGTCGAGGGTATGTCCGTAACCGCTATTCTCACGGCTCCGGCCGCTTTTCCCAGGAGAAACCCATGGGCGACTATTACGACCTCGGTACGCACAGCCGTCCCGTCACCACGTCCTCCGTCGATGCTCAACTCTGGTTCGACCGCGGTCTGGTGTGGACATACGCCTTCCATCACGAGGAAGCCGTCGCCTGCTTCGAAAAGGCGGCCGAGGCCGATCCGGAGTGCGCGATGGCGTATTGGGGCATCGCCTACGCGCTCGGCCCGAACTACAACAAGCCCTGGGAATTCTTCGACGGCGAGGAACTGGTGCAAACCGTCGAGCGCACGCACGCCGCCGTCGAACGGGCCCATGGGATGGCCGCCCGCGCCACCCCGGTCGAGCGGGCCCTCATCGGCGCACTGCGGGCCCGCTATCCGCAGCCGGAGGCCGTCGAGGACTGCTCGGTGTGGAATGAGCCCTACGCGGACGCGATGCGCGCGGTCTACGACCTCGCGCCCGACGACCCGGACATCGCCACCCTCCACGCCGACGCCGCGATGAACCTCACCCCGTGGCAGCTGTGGGACCTCAGGACCGGGCAGCCTGCCGAGGGCGCCCGGACCAACGAGGCCAGGGCCGTGCTCGAAGGCGCCCTCGCCACCGAGGCCGGCGTGCGGCATCCCGGCATCCTGCACCTGTACATCCACCTGATGGAGATGTCCCCGACACCGGAGCAGGCCCTCACCGTCGCCGACCGTCTGCGCGGCCTCGTGCCCGACGCCGGGCACCTGCTCCACATGCCCTCACACCTGGACGTCCTGTGCGGCGACTACCGCCAGGTCGTCGCGGCCAACAGCGACGCGATCGCCGCCGACGAGAAGTACCACCGGCAGACCGGCGCGATGAACTTCTACACCCTCTACCGGGCGCACAACTACCACTTCAAGATCTACGGCGCCATGTTCCTCGGCCAGGCGCAGGTCGCCCTCGACACCGCCGCCCGGCTGGAAGCCGCCATTCCCGAAGACCTGCTCCGCGTCCAGATCCCCCC
Source organism: Streptomyces flavovariabilis (assembly GCF_000725785.1). Lineage (NCBI taxonomy): Bacteria > Bacillati > Actinomycetota > Actinomycetes > Kitasatosporales > Streptomycetaceae > Streptomyces > Streptomyces flavovariabilis. Next base: position 43,806 of record NZ_JNXD01000009.1, read on the forward strand.
GATGGCCGACTGGCTCGAGGCCTTCCTGGCCATGCGGGTCCACGTCCTGATCCGCTTCGGCCGCTGGACCGAGATCCTCGAACTGCCCGCCCCCGCCGACCCGGAGCTCTACGCGACGACCGTCGCCATGCGGCACTACGCCCGGGGCGTCGCCCTGTCCGCCACCGGCGAGGTCGACCGGGCGGAGGCCGAACGCGAGCTCTTCCGCGAGGCGGTGAGCCGGGTGCCGGAGACGCGGATGCTGTTCAACAACACCTGCGCGGACATCCTCGCCATCGCGGCCGCCATGCTGGACGGCGAACTCGCATACCGCAGGGGCGACCACGACCTCGCCTTCGCCGCCCTGGAGCACTCCATCGAGCTGGACGACAACCTGCCGTACGACGAGCCCTGGGGCTGGATGCAGCCCACGCGCCATGCCTACGGCGCACTGCTTCTGGAACAGGGCCGCGTCGCGGAGGCCGAGGCCGTCTACCGCGCCGACCTCGGCCTCGACGACACCCTGCCCCGGCCCCTCCAGCACCCCGGCAACGTCTGGGCCCTGCACGGCTTCCACGAGTGCCTGCTCCGCACCGGCAAGACCGGCGAGGCAGCCCTCGTCGCCCACCAGCTCAAGATGGCGAGTGCACTTGCCGACGTGCCGATCAGGGCGTCCTGCTTCTGCCGCCTGGATGTCGCGGAGCCCGCGGACGAATGCTGCCACTGACCTCCGCGGTCACGGCCGGTGCAGGCGCGCCAGCTCCAGCGCCCGGGTCATGGCCGGCCGGTCCCGCTGCCGCCAGGCCGGGTCGGTGGTGAGAGACATCAGCAGCTCCGGGGTCAGGCGGTGGTCCTCGGCGTGCGCCAGGAGGGCCGCCGCATCGCGGGCGGACGTGGCACCGTGGTCCTGGTCGGCGATGGTGCGCAGCACATCGTCGCGGTCGGTGAAGCGGCTCATCCCGCAGTCGAGCCCGTCGTCGTCCAGCGTGCCGGGGTGCGGGGCGCGGGCCCAGGCCCCGTTCTCGTACCAGTAGACACAGCCCAGCTCGTTTCCGCTCAGCAAGTCCCGCAGCTCGTCGTGGGGCAGCCAGGCGGGGGCGCCGGCGAGCATGTCGACCGGCGGCTCGTGCCACTTGCAGCCACTCGACTCGTCCTCGCCGAAGAGCACGTACCGCCCCTCGCCCCGCGGTGCGAACCCCCACCACGTACAGCCGGAGTCGTCCAGATGGAGACCCGCGTCGTCCACCCAGGTCCCGCTACGGTGACGAGCCGGCCGCTCGTCCGCCGTGGTGGCCTCCAGCACGGCGATGAGCGCCCAGCGCGCCCACAGCACCTCCGGCGCCGGCAGGTCCTCGGGCAGCCCCGGCCGGTTGATGGTCATGCCCCGTCCTCCGGGCTCGTCACGCGGATCATGATCAGGACAAGGCTCTCACGAGCCAACGGCCAGGGCGCACGTTTGAGCTGCCGCTTTACCGGTCACTCGTGCCGTGACCCCGTAGTCGGACACGACTTGGAGTGAACGAACCGTGGCTGGAGAGCAGAAGGGCAAGGCCAAGGCCGAGCAGGCCAAGGGCAAGGCCAAGGAGACGATCGGCCGTGCGGTGGGCAACGAGCGCATGACGGCCGAGGGCCGGGCCGAGCAGTCGAAGGGCGACGCCCGGCAGGCCAAGGAGAAGACCAAGGACGTCTTCAAGCACTGAGTCACCTACTGTGCCGCGTCCCCGTTGCGCGGACGCGGCACAAGGGCATGACCTTCGCCCACCGTGAGCCCGGCCGGGTTCGCGGTGGACGCCCAGCACACAACAGCCGAGCGGGCACCACGCCCGCTCGGCTGTTCCGCGTGGGTACGGCCGCGTGCGCGACAGAGAGCCGGTTCCCCACGCGCCCCACCTCTTGACGTGTTGATTGCCGTCCTAAAACATTCGGGAAGCTCGATTGATTCTGCGCGGTTCTGTGCACTCCCGAAGGGAATCCATGTCCAGCAGACATCGCCTCGTCCGGACGGCACTGGCGATCACCGTCCCCCTGGCACTCGGCGCCGGCCTCGTGACCGGGCCGCCCGCCGCCGCTGCCGCCGACCCGCCGGCGAGCGCGGTCACGGTACGGATCGACCCGTCCTACCGGCAGCAGGAGTTCGAAGGGTGGGGCACGAGCCTCGTCTGGTTCGCCAACATCACCGGCCGCTATCCCGAACCCATCCGGCAGAAGCTCGCCGAGATGCTGTTCGGCGAAGACGGGCTCCGCCTCAACATCGCGCGCTACAACATCGGCGGCGGCAACGCCCCCGACGTCCGCAAGGACTACATGAAGACCGGCGCGACGATGGACGGCTTCTGGAAGGCCCCGGAGGGCACCACCAGGCAGGACACCGACTGGTGGAACCCCGACAACCCCGAGCACTGGGACTGGTCCGCCGACGCCGGCCAGCGCTGGTGGGTGGACCGGGTCAAGAAAAAGGTGACCCGCTGGGAGGCGTTCAGCAACTCCCCGCCCTGGTTCCAGACCGTCAGCGGGTACGTCTCCGGCGGCTTCGACGCCAACACCGACCAGATACGGGCCGACCGCGTCGACGACTTCGCCACCTACCTGGTCAAGGTGACCGAGCACCTGGAGAAGAAGCACCGCATCGACTTCGACACCATCGCCCCGCTCAACGAGCCCAACACCAACTACTGGGGCACCCAGATCGGCCCGGACGGGCAGCCCACCGGCGGCCGTCAGGAGGGCGCGCACGCCGGCCCCGAACTCCAGCAGAAGGTCGTCCTGGCCCTGCAACGCGCGCTGGAGAAGACGAGCACCCGCGCCAAGATCTCCGCGATGGACGAGACCAACCCCAGCACCTTCGTCCGCAACTGGAACGCCTACGACAGCTCCGCCCGGGCCGCCGTCGACCAGCTCAACGTGCACACCTATGGCACCGGCATGCGCACCAGCGCCCGCGACAGCGCCAAGGCCGCGGACCGGCCGTTCTGGATGAGCGAGGTCGAGGGCACCTGGGGGACCGGCACCGACTTCACCGGCATGGAACCGGGGCTCGGCATCGCCACCCGGGTCGTCGAGGACATCCGTGAACTGGAGCCGTCGGCCTGGGTGTTGTGGCAGCCGATCGAGGACTCCATCCCCCAGGCGCAGGCCGGCAAGAACTGGGGCAGCATCCACGTCCCGTTCAACTGCACGGCCGAGGACACCCTGGAGACCTGCCCGGTCAAGGCCAACACCAAGTTCCACACCCTGCGCAACTTCACCCACCACATCCGCCCCGGCGACCACTTCGTCAAGGCCGACGACCCCTCCAGCGTCGCCGCCGTACGCAAGTCCGGCCGCGGAGCGACGGTGGTGCACGTCAACAACGGCACGACTCCGCGTGCGGTGACCCTGGACCTCTCGAAGTTCCGGCGGGTCACCCGCGGCGCCACCGTGACCCCCGTGGTGACCAGCGCCGACGGCGCACTCGTCCGCGGCACGCCCGTGAAGGCCGAGGACGGCTCCGCCACCGTGACCGTTCCCGCCAAGTCGGTGACCACCCTCCTCGTCGACGGTGTGTCCGGCACCGCGAAGGACGCCGCGCTCGTCCGGCCCGGCCACGTCTACCGCCTCCAGGGCACCCAGAGCGCCAAGTCCCTGGCACCTTCCGCCGAGGGCAACGGCGTCGTCGTGCGCACGGCCGACCCGGCCGCCAAGTCCCAGCTGTGGTCCGTGAAGCAGCTGACCCGGGGCGACAGCAACCGTGAGCGCTACGCCCTCGTCAACGCCGCCGACGGCAGGCGCCTGGCCGTACGCGACGACGAGGCCGTACTCGAAGACCGGGACACGCCGGCCGCACAGTGGATCATGTCCACCACCGGAGACGGCACCTGGACCTTCGTCAACGCCGCGACGGGCCGCCTCCTCGACGTCGTCGGGCAGTCGACCGCGGACGGCGCCCGCGTTTCGGCCCACCTCCCCACCTCCCAGGCGAACCAGCGCTGGGGCGTGACCGACGAGACGGTGCTCCGTACGCAGCCGGCCAAGGCGTTCACCGTCCCCGGGCGCGCCCCCGAACTGCCCGGGACCGTGACGCCCGTCTTCCGCGACGGCGCCCGCGGAGCGCTCCCCGTGCAGTGGACGCTGCCCTCCGGTTCACGCTGGCGCAAACCCGGAACGGTACGCGTGCAGGGCAGGGCCACCGACGCCCTCGGCCGGACCGTCCCGGCCGAGGCGGTCGTCACCGTGGACACCATCGCCTCCACCCTCCCGGCCCGTGCCAAGACCTACACCGGGGGGCGGCCCGACCTGCCCGCCACGGTCACCGGCGTGGGACGGCACGGCGGAACCGCCGAACTCCCGGTCACCTGGGACACCGCACCCGACGGCGCGTTCGACGACACCGGCGTGGTGACCCTGCGCGGCACGGCCCGCGTCCCCGGCTCGGACACGGCCGCGGCGACCGTACGCGTCCAGGTCACCGCGCCGAAGGAGACCAACTCCGCGCGCGACGAGGGCGTGACGGTCGGGGCGACCTACACCGAGAACGGCTACTCCGCCGACGGCCTGCGCAACGGCACCACGTCCGAGAAGGCCTGGTCGAACTGGAAGTCCGGCACGAAGAACCCGTCCGACACCATCACCTTCACCCTCCCGGAAGCCCGCGATCTGACCCGGGTCGTGACCCACTTCCACCGTGACGGCAGCAACCTCAGCTTCGCGGAGTCCCTCAAGGTGCAGGTGCGCAGTGCCGACGGAACCTGGTCCGACGCGAGCGACCAGGTCGCCGTCGGCACCGAGGGGACGCCCGTGGCCGACGTCGCGGTGCGCGCGGCCGGCCCGGCGACGGGCGTGCGCGTGGTGATGACGGCCCGCCCGGGCGGTTACATCACCCTCGGGGAGATCGAGGTCCACGCCAAGGCGCCGGGCGCTTCCGCCGACGCTGCGGCCGCGTCGATCGAAGTGGACGGCAAGCCCCTGAGCGGCTTCGACCCGGACCGGACGAGCTACCGGGTTGCGGTCGACCGCCCGGACCGGACCGGGATCACCGCCACACCGCGTGACCCCTACGCGAAGGTGACGGTCGGCAAGGACGCGTCGGGGGGCAAGACGGCCCACACCGTCTCGGTGGCAAGCGAAGACGGCTCACAGGCACGGGAGTACAGGATCGAGCTGACCCGCCGCTGAACACACGAAAGCGCGGGGCCCGCGCCCCGCGCTTTCGTTTTCCGGGATTGCGGGGTGCGCGATTTCCCTTCGTGAAGGGCACGCACTCCGGACCCCCTCCTGGTCAGGACGCGACCGCTTCTGTCGCGGTCTGAGTGAACGCCCAGTGGGAGTGAACGATGCGCCACTCACCGTCGATCAGCCGGTAGGCCTCGGTGGCGTTCCAGGCGCGGAGCTGCTGCTCATCGCCGTTGTCGTCGAGCACGTACGTGTCGAGGTTGTAGGCCAGGACCGCGAAATCACCACTGTCACTGACGTTCACGGCCGGGTTGAGGTACTCGTTCCGCACGATGCGCGGGTTCGAGTAGAGCGATTCGATGTGAGCGATGACCGCGTCACGACCCACGATCAGTTCCCTCAGCACCGGATCGAAGTAGCTGATCTCGTCGGCGTAGTTGTCGAGGTACCCGCGGTTGTCGCCGACGCTCCACCGGTCGTTGGAGGCCTTCTCCAGCTCGAGAATGGTCTTGCCGATCTCTTCCTTACCGATGGTCATTCCGTTTCCCTCCGTGGATGGTGTGGCCGGCCGCATCGAGGCGGCGCACGTGTGCGGCACCGGCGGCCCGGCTGCGCGGGCCTCACCAGCCACTATTCCCCGGGGTCTGGAGCTTCGGGCCGTAGACAACGGACACAAGATGGTCACCAGCGGACGGTGGCACGTAGGCGGGTTCCTGTGCCACTGCACGGACTTCGCTCTATGACCATGACGCAGTAGTTGATGCAACAACTAGATTCAGCGGAGAGGTCCTGGACGCCCGAGTCCCGGCGCCGGGACACCGGGGCGGCTTTCGAAGCCCACCGTGCCGTGCCCCGCCGGCACGTAGGCCAGTGCGCTGTAAGCCGGGTCCCACGGCAGGTCGACCTGTGTGCCGGGTTCGATGGTGAGGTGGGCGACAGTGATCGGGGTGTGGGTGACGCCCGGGCCGGTGATTCTCTGTCCGTCGCCGTCAGAAGGCGTGCGGGCCGAAGCGGCCCCAGGCCACGAAGACGGTCAGGGCGAACAGGACCGCGTTCACGACGACCGACTGGAGTTCCCCGCGCCGACTGTGCGTGATGGCGGCGCCGAGCATGGTCAGTGCGAGGCCGGAGGCGTGGAGGCGGTACGAGAGCTGTTCCTGGACCATGTCACCCCGGCGGAGCTGCGGACGCTGGTCGACGTCTCCGACCGAGTGGTGGCGAAGCTGGACGAGGACCCCGCCTGATCGTCCGATCGCAGTGGGTTCGAGGTTGGTGGCCCACTTGTCGCTGAGGGAGGGACGGCGCCCGGGCAGTGGGACCGGACCGAACGTGCCGGCTCCGAGGCAGGTCCTCCAGAGGGAAAGCCTCCTCCGCCGACAGGAGAGTCTCAGCAATCCGGAGCGGCCTGACGAGCCGCGTAGGCGGCGGGCGTGAGGCCGGCGTGCTGCCGGAAGAAGCGGCCGAAGTTGGCCGTGTCGGTGAAACCGAGATGGTCGGCGACCGCGCGGGCGGTCCACCGGGCGTGGCCGAGCAGACGGCGCGCTTCGAGCAGTCGGCGCTGATCGATGACCTGCCGTGCTCCGGTGCCGGCACCGGCCTGGGCGGCGCGGCTGAGGGTGCGCACCGAACAGCCGAGCAGCCGGGCGTAGTCGTCGACGCGGTGCAGCTCGCGGTAGTTCAGCTCCAAGGCGTCCAAGAATCGTACGTAGACCGGCGTGCCCCCGAGGTGCCTGGCATCAGCGTTGTTGGCCGAGGAAGCGTTTTTGGCGGTGACCGGAGCCTGTGCGACGTCCGGTGAGTTGGCGAGCCGTAGCAGCAGGGCTTCGAGGAGGCTGCACCGCAGGGCGTGATGGGCCGCGAGCGGGCGGCGTCCCAACGCGCGGTGTTCGTCGAGGAGTTGGAGCGCGGTCTGTTCCAGCCAGAAGGCGTCGGCCGGATGCGGGGTCAGCACGGCGGGGGCGTCGTGTGAAATGACGGGAGCCAGCTGGTGGGCGATGTCGGGCCGGAGTGCCTCCGGTTCGAAGAGGATGAAGGGGCCGCGGGCGGCGCTGGGGTCGTGCCAGCACTGCACGTGCCCGGGGCGTACCCACAGCCATTGGCCGGGAGCGACCGTGCGCATGACGTGATCGACGTCGTGGCGCAGTTCACCCTCCGTGACGAGGATCAGGTAGTGGAAGGTTGCACGGCCCGGACGGGGCGGGTTCCACGGCCAGTCGTCGTGGTCGGCGTGGAAGTCCTCGACGGTGGTCACTTCCAGGCCGTACGGCGTACCGACCGGGGGCTGGAAGCCGTACAGCGGGACGGGGTCCGGCTCTGCGCGTGCGGCGGGGTCCGGTCGTGAGACGAGGAGGTCGGAGAAACCCCGTTCCGACCCCGGCGGGTGTCGCCTGTTGACCATCATGTGTCCGCAGTTTACCGGCGGCGTTGTCGTCGGCAGGGACAAGGATGGTGATGCGGACGAGCACCCGGCCGCCGTGTCGGTGTACGCGGACCTCGCCGCGCGCGTGGCACCGACCGAATCACAGTCGAAGGAGCTGATGGCCATGGACGGAAAGACGCTGCAGAAGACCGCGGCCGACTACGCCGAGGAACTCCCCCAAGCCGGGCTGGAGCACCCGTTCGGCCCCGAGTGGGAGGTGTACAAGGTGCGCGGCAAGGTCTTCATGCTCATGACGCAGGTGACGGGTGAGCCCTTGGTCATTCTCAAATCGGCGCCCGACGAGGCGGCAGCCCTGCGACACGAGCACGTGGAGATCACCCCTGGCTACCACATGAACAAGAAGCACTGGATCACGCTGGAGGGCGGAGACACGATCGACGAGACGCTGGTGAAGGAGCTCGTGACCGACTCCTACCGCCTTGTCGTCAGCGGACTCGCCAAGTCCCGGCAGCCTGTCGATCCGCACACCTACGGCCGCCACGCCTGACCTCCGGCATGTCGTTCAACGGCACGAAGCTTCAGGACACCGCGCGGCACACCGCACTCGCGCTCCCAGGAGTCAGCCACGGGCGCCCGTTCACCGAGCAGTTGGACGTCTACGAGGTGGCGGGCAAGGTCTTTTTGATCGTCACCGACGACCCGGACGAACTCATCGTCACCCTCAAGGCGGAACCGGAGTACGGGCGGCTGCTGCAAGACCAGTACCCGTCACTCACTCCGGGCCGCTACCTCGACAAGCGGCACTGGATCTCCGTAGGAGCCGGCCGGGGCGTCACCGCGGACCTGGTCGCCGAACTCGTCGACCAGTCCTACCACCTCGTTCTGGAGACGGTTTCGCGCAACCGCCGTCCCGGATGACCACGGACCGACCGACCAGGGAAAGGATCGACGAGAGGTGGTTACCGGAGCGGAGTCAGTGCGCACCAAGTTCCGAGGTGCATCCAGTGCGCATCCCGTACCTGCATTGCGCACTGACCCGCGGATCCCACAGGGATCAGACCGCCGGAGCCGGGTACGTCGGGTACTCCACGCCGGACACGTGCTGCACGACGCGGATGACCTGGCACGAGTAGCCGAACTCGTTGTCGTACCACAGGTAGAGGATCGCGTTGTCGCCGTCGACCTTGGTGGCGCCGGCGTCGACGATCGAGGCGTGGCGCGAGCCGATGAAGTCGCTGGAGACCGCGTCGGGAGCCGTCGTGAAGTCGATCTGGCGCTTGAGCGGCGAGGTCAGGGAGACGTCGCGGAGGTGGTCGAGGACCTCCTCGCGGGTGGTCTCACGGCCGAGCCGCAGGCTGAGGATCGCTATCGAGACGTCCGGCACCGGGACGCGGATCGAGCTGCCGGTGATGGGCGCCTTGAGGTCCGGCAGCGCCTTGGCGACGGCGGAGGCGGCACCGGTCTCCGTGATGACCATGTTGAGTGGCGCGGACCGCCCGCGGCGGTCGGCCTTGTGGTAGTTGTCCAGCAGGTTCTGGTCGTTGGTGAACGAGTGCACCGTCTCCACATGGCCGCGCTGGACCCCGAACTCGTCGGCCATCGCCTTCAGCGGCGGCACGATCGCGTTCGTGGTGCAGGACGCGCAGGACAGGATCCGCTCGTCCGGCTTGATCGTGTCGTGGTTGACGCCGTGCACGATGTTGGGGACGTCGCCCTTGCCGGGCGCGGTCAGCACGACCTTGTCGATCCCCGGGCGCAGGTGCTCGGACAGGCCCTCGCGGTCGCGCCACTTGCCGGTGTTGTCGATGAGGATGGCGTCCTTGATGCCGTACGCCGTGTAGTCGATCTCGGACGGGTCGTTCGCGTAGATCACCTTGATGGCGTTGCCGTTGGCGACGATCGTGCTGTTCGCCTCGTCGACGGTGATCGTGCCCTGGAACTGGCCGTGGATCGAGTCGCGGCGCAGCAGCGAGGCGCGCTTGACGATGTCCTGCTCACCACCCCCGCGCACGACGATGGCCCGCAGTCGCAGACCGTTGCCCGAGCCGGACTTCTCGATGAGCAGCCGGGCGACGAGCCGGCCGATGCGGCCGAAGCCGTACAGGACGACGTCCCGGCCCTCACGGCGCTCGATCTTGTTGGCGCCCGTGGCACCGGCGACGGCCTCGGCGGTGAACTCGGCGACCGACAGGCCGCGGTCGTCCTCGCGGTACGTCGCGGCGAGCATGCCGATGTCGATCTGGGACGGCCCGAGGTCGAGTTCGGCGAGGGTCTTCAGGAAGGGCAGCGTCTCGGTGACCGAGAGCTCCGCGCCGGCGATCTGCCGGGCGAACCGGTGGGTCTTGAGGATGCTGACCACCGACTTGTTCACCAGGGAGCGGCTGTGCAGCAGGACCGTCACGTCCCGCTCCCGGTGCAGCTTCCCGATGATCGGGATCATCGACTCCGCGATCTCCTCGCGGTTCTTCCAGTTGGTGAACGAGTCGTCGTTGACAGTCACGAGTCCATCTTTCGAGCTAGGCGGCGCTCATATGTTAAACCGTCGATTTCCCGATCATGAACGGGGTGCCTCCGATGCGCTCGGCGGCCTCTCCGCGCGCCTCCGAGGGCAGGTCCTGAGACGATCGAAAGCGGATCTTCCGTGTGGAAAGGGGTGCTCATGGACTACGACTCCGTGGCCGACGAGCTGTACGCCCTGCGCCCGGAGGAATTCACCGCCGCCCGCGCCTCCGCCATGGCCTCCGCCCGCACCGCCGGCGACCGGGAACTCGCCGAGCGGATCCGGACGTTGCGCAAGCCCAGCCTCGCCGCCTGGGTCAGCAACCTGCTGGTCCGCACGAGCCCCGGGGAGGTCGAGCCCCTGCTGCGCCTGGGGGAGGGGCTGCGGCAGGCCCACCAGGACCTGGACGCCGCGCAGCTGCGCGAGCTGAGCCGCCGGCAGCACGCGCTCATCCGCGCCCTGTCCCTGCAGGCCCGGCAGCTCGCGAAGGAGGCCGGCCATCCGATCGGCGAGAGCGTGCAGCGCGAGGTCGAGAACACCCTGCACGCCGTCCTGGCCGACCCCGAGGCCGCCCGGGCCTGGGCGGGCGGCCGCCTGGCCAGACCGCTGAGCGCGGCCGTCGGCTTCCCCGCCGTCGCCGAGGGCGCCCGGCCGCGGCGCCCCGCACCCGCGCCCGCCCCCTCCCGCCCGGACAAGAAGGGGGCCGAGCAGCAGCGACGCCGGCTGGCCCAGGCCCAAAAGGACGCCGAAGCCGCCGAGCGGGAGCTGCGGGAGCTGCGGGACGCGGCGGCGACCGCGGGCCAGGAGGCAGCGGAGGCGAAGCAGCAGATGGAAGACCTCCAGCGGCGAGTGGAGGAACTTGCCGACGAACTGGAACGCGCCAGGAGCGAACACCAGCAGGCCCGCTTCGCCGAACGGACGGCCCGGGAGCGGGCGCGTACGGCCGACCGCCAGGTGCGTGAAGCCGACCGCAAGGCCACGACAGCCGCCGCCCAGCTCGAACGCCTGACCTCATCGGATGCGTGATCGACAGGCCGGTACGGCGATGCGCGGCGCCCGGTGCCCAGCGAGGCGCGATCATGGCGACTGTGACTGACCTCACACACCTCAAGTGGGCCGTCCCGCACGGCATTACGCGCACGACACCAAAATTGAACCGTTCGTTTTCTTGAACCAGTCGTGTTTGTGTGGCTAGGTTGACCGCATGACCGCATCCGGAAACCCGCCCACCGCCGAGGAGCTGCGCGGTGCCGGCCTGAGAGTGACGGCCGCCCGCGTCGCGCTGCTCGAGGCCGTGCGGGACGGTGACCACCTCGGTGCCGAGGCCATCGCCTCCGAGGTGCGCGGCCGCGTCGGCCACATCTCCGTCCAGGCCGTCTACGAGGGGCTGCACGCACTCACCGCGGCGGGACTGATACGCCGCCTCGACCCACCCGGCAGCCCGGCCCTCTACGAGGGACGGGTCGGCGACAACCACCACCACCTCGTGTGCCGGTCCTGCGGGGCCGTCGCCGACGTCGACTGCGCGGTCGGCCACGCCCCCTGCCTGACCGCGTCCGACGACCGCGGCTTCGCCGTCGACGAGGCCGAGGTCATCTACTGGGGCCTGTGCCCCGCCTGCTCCACCGCCCGCAGTTCCTGAGCACATGATCCGCCCGCAGTTCCTGAGCACGTGATCCACCCGAGCGTTCCTGAGCACGTGATCCACCCGAGCACCGTGATCCACCCCGTCCGGAAGGATTTCCATGACTGAGAACCACGACGCGATCGTCACCGACCCGAAGCAGGAGGAGACGAGCGGCGGCTGCCCCGTGGCGCACGGCCGCGCCCTGCACCCGACCCAGGGGGGAGGCAACCGTCAGTGGTGGCCGGAGCGCCTCAACCTGAAGATCCTTGCCAAGAACCCCGAGGTCGCCAACCCGCTCGGTGAGGAGTTCGACTACGCCGAGGCCTTCCAGGCCCTCGACCTCGCGGCCGTGAAACAGGACATCGCCGAGGTGCTGACCACCTCGCAGGACTGGTGGCCCGCCGACTTCGGCAACTACGGCCCCCTGATGGTCCGTATGGCCTGGCACAGCGCGGGCACCTACCGCATCAGCGACGGCCGCGGCGGCGCCGGCCAGGGCCAGCAGCGGTTCGCCCCGCTCAACAGCTGGCCGGACAACGGCAACCTCGACAAGGCCCGCCGCCTGCTGTGGCCCGTGAAGAAGAAGTACGGCCAGAGCATCTCCTGGGCCGACCTCATGATCCTCACCGGCAACGTCGCGCTGGAGCAGATGGGCTTCGAGACCTTCGGCTTCGCCGGCGGCCGCGAGGACGTCTGGGAGCCCGAGGAGGACGTGTACTGGGGCCCCGAGACCACCTGGCTCGACGACAAGCGCTACACGGGCGACCGCGAGCTGGAGAACCCGCTCGGCGCCGTCCAGATGGGCCTCATCTACGTCAACCCCGAGGGCCCCAACGGCAACCCGGACCCGATCGCCGCGGCCCGCGACATCCGTGAGACGTTCCGCCGCATGGCGATGAACGACGAGGAGACCGTCGCCCTGATCGCCGGCGGCCACACGTTCGGCAAGACCCACGGTGCCGGCCCGGCCGACAACGTCGGCGCCGACCCCGAGGCCGCCTCCATGGAGGAGCAGGGCCTGGGCTGGCGCAGCACCTACGGCACGGGCAAGGGCGGCGACGCCATCACCTCGGGCCTCGAGGTCACCTGGACCAGCACGCCCACCCAGTGGAGCAACGGCTTCTTCAAGAACCTCTTCGAGTTCGAGTACGAGCTCGAGCAGAGCCCGGCCGGCGCCAACCAGTGGGTGGCGAAGGACGCCCCGGAGATCGTCCCGGACGCGCACGACTCCTCGAAGAAGCACCGTCCGAAGATGCTCACCACCGACCTGGCGCTGCGCTTCGACCCGATCTACGAGCCCATCTCCCGCCGGTTCTACGAGAACCCGGAGCAGTTCGCGGACGCCTTCGCCCGCGCCTGGTTCAAGCTGACCCACCGTGACATGGGTCCGAAGTCGCTGTACCTCGGCCCGGAGGTCCCGGCGGAGACCCTGGTGTGGCAGGACCCGCTGCCGGAGGCCGAGGGCGAGGCCATCGACGCCGGTGACGTCGAGACCCTGAAGACCAAGCTCCTCGAGTCGGGCCTGTCCGTCTCGCAGCTGGTGTCCACCGCCTGGGCCTCGGCATCCACCTTCCGCGGCAGCGACAAGCGCGGTGGTGCCAACGGCGCCCGTATCCGCCTCGAGCCGCAGCGCGGCTGGGAAGTCAACGAGCCCGACGAGCTGGCGCAGGTCCTTCGGGTCCTCGAGGGCATTCAGCAGGAGTTCAACTCCGGCGCCAAGAAGGTCTCCCTGGCCGACCTGATCGTCCTCGGCGGCACCGCCGCCGTCGAGAAGGCCGCCAAGGAAGCCGGCTTCCAGGTGGAGGTCCCCTTCGCCGCGGGCCGTGTGGACGCGACGGAGGAGCACACCGACGCCGAGTCGTTCGAGGCGCTCGAGCCGACCGCCGACGGGTTCCGCAACTACCACGGCAAGGGCAACCGCCTGCCGGCCGAGTTCCTGCTGCTCGACCGGGCGAACCTGCTCACCCTGAGCGCCCCCGAGATGACCGTCCTGGTCGGCGGCCTGCGGGTGCTGGGCGCCAACTACCAGCAGTCCCAGCTCGGCGCCTTCACCAAGACGCCCGGCTCGCTGACCAACGACTTCTTCGTCAACCTGCTCGACCTGGGCATCACGTGGAAGTCGACGACCGAGGACCAGACCACGTTCGAGGGCCGCGACGCCGCCACCGGCGAGGTCAAGTGGGCCGGCTCCCGCGCCGACCTGGTCTTCGGCTCGAACTCCGAGCTGCGCGCGCTCGCCGAGGTCTACGCGAGCGACGACGCGAAGGAGAAGTTCGTCAACGACTTCGTCGCGGCGTGGGTCAAGGTCATGAACCTGGACCGGTTCGACCTGGTCTGATCACCATCGCATGACCCGACGCCCCGGGCCGGCCGGCCCGGGGCGTCCTGCGTTGCCTGAGGGATCGTCAAAATCCGTTCAAGGTAAGAACATCACTTACCCAACTCTCACCATGAAAGGGCAAGAAACGCGCCTGTGTCCGAAGCCGGGCATACGTTCGGGTCGTGAACACAGACTCCGCTGCCCACAGAGGCGCCGGCCGTGCACCGCACCCCTTCTCCATTGCACGGCCCACCACCGGCGGCACCGTCCGCCGCACCCTTCTGCGCACCGCCCTGACCGGGGCCGCAGCGCTCGGCGCGGGCCTCGGCGCCGCCCGGCCGGCCACCGCCGCCACTCCGGTCCGGGACACACACCCGCGGCCCGGCACCCCCGGCGAAGCCTTGCACGAGTTGGCCGCGGGCAATCGCCGCTGGCGAGCCTTCCGGGAACGCCACCCGCACGAAGACCCCACCCTGCGCCGGACGTTGGCCACCGGCCAGCACCCCTTCGCGGTCGTGCTCGGCTGCATCGACTCGCGCGTGCCCCCGGAGCTCGTCTTCGACCAGGGCCTCGGCGACCTGATGACCGTGCGCACCGCCGGCGAGGTGCTGGACGAGGCCGTCCTCGGCAGCGTCGCCTACGGCGTCCTGGAACTCGGCATACCCCTGGTCGTCGTCCTCGGACACCAGTCGTGCGGCGCGGTCCGTGCCGCCGTCGAGGCGGAGCAGTCCGGAACCACGCTGCCCGCCCACATGCAGTACCTCGTCGATGAGATAGGCCCGGCCATCGACCACGGCAAGGACGGGGACGCCCGGATCGACGCGACCGTGAGCGCCAACGTCCGGCTCGTACGCTCCCGGCTGGCCGCGGAACCCGAACTGGCCGCCAGGATCGGCACCGGCGCGCTGGAGATCGTCGGTGCCCGCTACGAACTGACCACCCAGGCGGTCCACCGCCTGGCCTGACCACCCGCCCGGTCCGCCGCACCCGGCAGCGGACCGGGCCGCCCCCTCACACCTGCAGCGGGTTGTACCGCGCCGCCGCCATGAGGTACCAGGCGGTCGCCCCCGTGTGCCGGTACGGGTAGTAGCCGAAGCCGAATCCGGTGTCCAGCGGACTGCTCGCGGACACCACACCGCAGCGCTCGGGCAGCGGCTTCCCGCCCACGGTCTGGCCGCCGCCCAGCAGATCCTGGGCCTTCTCGGTGGACGCGATCAGACGCCGGGCGCGCGCCTCGTCGCCCCGCGCCCCCCGGTCGCGCAGGGCGAGCGCGAGGTGAGCCGTCCCCTCGAACCACACGCCGTTGCGGTCGGGCCTGGGCTGGCCGGTCGCGATCGGGGCGTCTTCGTTCGCGAGGAGGCTCGCCGAGCTGAAGGTGACACCCTCGTACGACTGCCCCGCGGGCACCGTGCTGTTGACACGGCCGGAGTGGTCCAGGACGGCCAGCTCGGCCGCGGCCCAGTCCAGTGAACGGGAGTGGCGGCGCGAGCCGAGAGCGAGGTGCGTCCAGGTCTGGGTGTCCTCCGGGACCGGGGACGTGTTGACCGTGACACCGTCGTTGGTGCCGGTGTAGAAGAAACCGCCGGACGGCTCCCACATCCGCCGCACGAAGGCCTCGGCCCGCCCACGCCGCTCCAGCCACGCACGGTCGCCGGTGAGCCGGGCGAGCCGGCCGAACAGGCAGATCAGGTCGGTGTTGTGCTCGGTCGAGGTGAACGGCAGCTTCTGATTCGCCCCGTCGACCCCGAACTTGAAGCCGCCCAGAGGCTCGTCGGTCCGGCCGGTCCGCTCGATCCACTCGCCGATCCGCACGGCACCGCCGAGGAAGCGGCGCGCCCCGGTACGCCGGGCGAGGGCGCTCAGCGCGATGCCCGCCCAGGCCATGTCGCCCACGGCCGTGCCCGTGAAGCCGAACTGCGTCCCGACGTTGGCGGTGCCGTCCGCCCGTACGAAACCGTCGGGCTGGAGCGAGCCGTCGTAGAAGGTGTACGGCCCGACGTTGTAGGCCTGCCGGAGCCTGCCGTCGTCGTACGCCGGGTCGTGGCCCTGGGCGTAGAGCAGCGCGTCACCCAGCGCCTTGGCCCTGGTCAGGCCGGCCGAGGTCCGGGCCGCCAGGTGGGCCAGGATCGCGAGGGCGTTGTCGTAGGTGAACGCCGTGCTGAACAGGCCTGCCTGGTCGGTGTAGCTCTGCGTCAGGCGGATGCTGCCGTGGCCGGGGTAGGCGTCCATGGCGGCGGCGAGAAAGGCGTGCCCCCGGGCCGGGGCCGATGCGGGGCGCGCACCCGGGGAGCCCGCCGCCGCGAGGGCCTGCCCCGAACCGGCGGCGGTGAGCCCCGCGGCACTGATGCCGAGTCCGGCACCGATGAGCGAACGCCGGCTGAGCGCCGGGCCTTGTCTGCCAGTCATGGATCTCCCTTGAGAGCGCTCTCACTCAGTGCGCGCTCATTGTGCTGGCGCGGTGCTGCCGGGTCAACGCTCTGTTCTGAAGGGAGAGTTGCCGAAGAAGGCGAACGGGGAGTGGATCACTCGCAGACGATCTCGTCACGCGGCGTGTAATGCGTGCGGTGCGGCTCCCGCTTCACTTCCCGGCCGTCGTTGTAGAAGACCCGCTCCACGGTGACGTCGAACCCTTCGAGCGGTGTCTGCGGCACGCACTCCTTGTCGTCGCTCACCTTCTTCTCCGGCTTCCTCACCTCGGTGCGCGGACCCGTGACCGACTTGATCTCGTCGTACTTGCGGGTGCCGAGGAAGGAGACGGTCACGGAGGTGTCGGTGGACTCGGCCTGGATGTAGATGGCCTTGCCGGAGTCGTTGGTGAACCGCAGATCCAGGCTGCCCCAGGCGACCGTCGCCTCGCGGCCCTCCGGGTAGCGCTCGATGTAGAACGAGTGCGCTCCGTGCTCCACGGGCTTGACCCCGGCGAAGAACAGTGCGTTGTACACGGTAGTCGCCACGGACGAGACCCCGCCGCCGGACGCCTTCGTGAACTTGTCGTCGAGGATGATGATGCCGTCCATGAAGCCGTTGGCCTCGGTGCGCTCACCGACGGTCCGGTTGAAGCTCCAGGTCTCGTCCGGCCTGACGACGGAGCCGTTGATGAGTTCCACCGCCCGGCCTATGTTCTTCGTGCGGTACTCGGCCGGTTCGAAGTGGACGGTGAAGGAGGACATCTTCTCCGTCAGCCCCAGCTCCGCGGCGTTCTCGCGGGTCACCTCCGGCCGGGTCTCGCGCACCTCCACCTCGCCGCTGCGGGCGGCGCCCGGCTTGCCGAGCAGCGCCAGCACGGCCTTGCCCAGTGCCTTGTCGGTGACCGACCGGCCCACCGTGGCGTCCTCGGCCACCACGGCCCTGTCGCCTTCCGGCCGCAGCTTCGCGTTCTCGGCGGTCGTGGTGATGTCGTTCAGCGGACCGGCCACGGAGGGCTCCGCGCGCAGCCCCTTCGCGTCGAGCTCGGGTATCAGTTCGCCGCTGCCGTCCGGCCGCATGGTCAGATGGCCGCTCAGCGCGTCCTGGCCGACCGTGAACCTCTTGCCGGCCGCGGTGAGCGTGACGGGGCCCGACATGGCCGGCTCCGCGAAGGTGCGCACCGCACGTTCCACCTCGCCGGCGGTGACCTTCGGCCGGATCTCGCGGGTGGGCAGGGGAGTGGCCGTACCGGTGTCACCCCGCAGGAAGGAGTCACGCAGGGGCCGGACCGCGGCGTTCACGTCCAGCGCGTACCCCGTCCGCGGTGCCACGGCGTTCACCCGTCCGCCGTCGAAGGCGACGCCGCCGTCCCTGACCTTCTGGTCGAGCCCCTTCGCCAGCTGCCCGAGGGCCGCCCGCGCCTTGCCCTCGTCGAGGCTCACGGCCGGCTCGATGTCGCCGCCCGAGCGGAAGAGCCCGCCGAAGACGCTGATCGGATCGGCGCCGGTGCGCGCCGCCCGGTCGACGGTCTCCCGGACGTCGTAGGAGAGACCCGCGCGCTCCGGGTCGACCCTGCCCGTGCGGTCACCGACCTTCACCAGGAGGTCCCGGGTGCCTGCCGCGCCCAGCTCCCGTTCCAGCTTCCGCACCGCCTCCGCGCGGCTCAGCCCCCCGATCTCCACCCCGCGGACGGTCGTACCGGAGTCGATCTCTCCGCCCGTGAGGAGCAGGCCGGCGAGATACAGACCTGCTACCCCCACGGCCAGCGCGCCGCCGGCCAGGGCGACGGGCGGGAGGGAGGCGATGCGCGGGACGGAGGCTGTTCGGGGGCGCATGGGTCTCCTGAAGATCGATACGAGGGTGCACCCGGTGACGCGACGATGCGCGGGCAAACACATCAAGCTATCCACATATCAGGGGCATACCGGTATGGCCCAGACCACTTATGCCCGAGATCATTCCGGAATCGGCCGGACCGGCCCGGCCACCGGGCACGGCCACAGAGTGGTAACGGCGAACAACGAACCGGTCGTTGGCACGGTCTAGGCCACTATGAAGATCTCTTTCCTTATTCATAACGCCTACGGAATCGGAGGCACGATCACCACCACGTTCAACCTGGCCGGGGCCCTGGCCGAGCGGCACGACGTGGAGATCGTCTCCGCGTTACGTCACCGGGAGCACCCCAACCTCGTCCCGCACCCAGGGGTGCGGCTGCGGGCGCTGGTGGACCTGCGCAAGGAGGCGGACCATCCGCTGCACCAGAGACCGGCGAAGGTGTTCCCGCCCGCCGAGTACCGCCATCACCAGTACAGCGAGCTGACCGACCAGCGCATCGGCGAGTGCCTCGCGGCACTCGACGCCGACGTCGTCATCGGCACCCGCCCGGGCCTCAACGTGCACATCGCCCGCCAGGCCCCGCAGCACGTCCTGCGCGTCGGCCAGGAGCACCTCACGCTCGACAATCACTCGCCACGGCTGCGCACCGCCCTGCGCCGTGCCTACCGCCGCCTCGACGTGATCACCACCGTCACGGAAGCGGACGCCGCCGCCTACCGGCGCAAGATGTGGCTGCCCGGCGTCCATGTGGAGGCCCTCCCGAACAGCGTCCCCGACCCCGCCCTGCCCCCTGCCGACAGCACCGCCAAGGTGGTGATCGCCGCGGGACGCCTGGTTCCGGTCAAGCGCTACGACCTCCTCATCGAGGCGTTCGCCCAGGTCGCCGCCGTGCACCCGGACTGGCAGCTGCGCATCTACGGCAAAGGGGAGGAACAGGCCGGCCTGCGCCGGCTCATCGAGCGGCTCGGCCTGTGGAACAACGTGTTCCTGATGGGGGCCGCCACCCCCATGGAGGCCGAGTGGGCCAAGGGCTCGATCGGCGCGGCCGCGTCCAACTTCGAGCCGTTCGGCATGACCATCGTCGAGGCGATGCGCTGCGGACTGCCCGTCGTCAGCACCGACTGCCCCTACGGCCCCGGCGAGATCATCCAGGACGGAACCGACGGCCGGCTCGTACCGGTCGGGGACCGCGACGCCCTGGCGGCGGCCCTGCTGGGACTCGTCGGCGACGACGAGCGCCGCCGCCGCATGAGCCGGGCCGCCCTGGACAACGCGCGCCGCTTCGCCCCCGGCCCCGTCGTCGCCCAGGCCGAACGCCTCCTGGAGACCGCCGCCGCGGCCAGGAGCACCGGCCGGACAGCCACCCCGCAGGACCACCGCACGCAGAGCGCCCTGACCGGCCGGGGCCACGCTGCCCGCGACGCCGCCCACGCCGCTGCCGCCGGTGTACTGCGTTCGATACGGAAGGGACGCCGATGAGCACGCCTGAGGACAGGATGACCAGCACGCCCGAGGGCGCGACGTCGGGCGAGCCGCGTCAGGGTGCGACGCCGAGTACGCCGGAGAGCATGACCACGAGCCCGCAGCGCGACACCCACCTGCGCGCCGACTGCGCGATCGACACCGACGGCCGGATCACCTTCCGCCTGCCGCCGGCCCCTGGCGCACACCCCCAGCTGCTTTTGCGGCTGCGGCCCAAGAAGGGCCGGCCCGAGACGACCCGCCACGTCCTCGACCTGGAGCTCGGCCGGTCCGACGGCCACCGGCACGCGGTACTGGAACCGCACCCGTGTCTCGACGAGGGCCGCTGGGACGTGTACCTGCTGCCGGAACCCGGTGCCGAACGCCGACGGCTGCGCCCCGGCCTGCGGGATCTGCGCGCCCTCGTCGACGGCCACCTGCGCGACCGCCCCTCGCCGGTCGCGGTCAGGATCCCGTACGCCACGAAGGACGGCTTCCTCGCCCTGAGGGCATGGCGGCGCACGGCCCACGCGGAGGCCCGCACGATCGACGTCACGAACCGCGCCATGACGGTCACGGCCCGCCTGCACGGTGCCGAGCTCCGCGAGGACGCCACCGTGCGTCTGCGCCTGCGGGGCACCGACACCGTACGAAGCCTCCGCCCCCGGACCGACGAGGACGGCAGGGGCTTCTCCTTCACCGTCGGCCCCGGGGACCTGGCGGACGACGGTGGGGGAGCGGCCCGGATCTGGGACGTCCTCGTCCGCCCCACCGCCGAGACGCCACCGATCAGGGTCGGCCGGCTGCTCGACGACGTGGCGGACCGCAAGCACGTGTACGTCTACCCGGCGATCGAGACGGACGGATCCGCTTTCCGCCCTTACTACACCGTCGACAACGACCTCGCGATAGAGGTGACGTAAGACCGATTCGCCGATATGCCCGACATGAAAATCCCTGGAGTTTCGGATGGCCGTTTCGGTGATGCGCCGCGACAGCCATGTGTGGATTTTGTGCAAAGCGGCGGCAAATGGGGTAGGGGCTCGTTCTCAACAGCCGCAGATCGGGCGGGGACTTGCGGCTATAACCAAACTCAAGTACCTAGATGAATCATGAACCTGTTCAACCGCGTTGTGCCGTCCCGCCGGCAGGCACAGCTCCCCCCACAGCGCCCCGCCGGCGCACCGGCATCCTCCACTGCCGTGCTGCCGGACCCCGACCTGGCCAGTCTGTCCGGTGAATGGGTCGTCGACCCCGCGCACAGCAGGATCGGCTTCTCCGTCCGGCATGCCATGGTGACCACCGTGCGCGGTTGTTTCCTGGAGTACGAAAGCCGGCTCTACTTCGACGCGTACGACCCCACACGGTCACGAGCCGACATCACTCTGTTCACCTCCAGCGTCGACACCGGAGTGGAACAACGCGACGCGCACCTGGTCGGCCGTGACTTCCTCGACGCCGCGACGTATCCGCGTATGCGCTTCACCAGCACGGCGGTGGAGCAGACGGGCGCGGACCTGTTCAGCATGTCGGGCGAGCTGACCATCAAAGGCGTCTCCCGTCCCGTCGTACTCGACATGACCTACATCGGAAATGTCACCGACCCCTTCGGCTACGACCGGGTCGGTTTCGACGGCACCACCACCATCAACCGCTCGGACTGGGGCCTGACGTACAACAGCAGGCTGGCCGAGGGCGGCGCGATGGTGAGCGAGAAGGTACGCCTGCAGCTCGACATCGCCGCCATCCGCACGCCCCAGCCGGGCGGCTGACCGCCCCAGGGGATCTCACGACGCGGCGTCGGCCCCGGCCACCAACCGGAACGTGGCCGGGCCGAGCGTGAGCACCCCGTCGTTCGGCGGCGTGCACCGCACACCGCTCCGGCCGCGCAGGGCGCGCTGTGCGCCGGGGCCGATGGTCACGACCCTCCACGCGCAGGGCCGGGCGGGGCGCCTCACGGCGAACACCACCGGCCCGGTGCCGCTGTCCAGCGAGATCGTCGTGATGGTCACCGCCGCGCCGGTGGGCGGGCCGGGCGTAACCACCGTCCCTGGGCCCGGCGCCTCGGCCCGTCACTCCTCCTGCCGCCGCCCGAGCCCGCCGTCCTCCACAGGAGCCCGGCCGTCCGCCGCTTCGCCCGCGGTGAGGTGCTCCAGGACCTCGACCAGCTCCTGGCAGGCGCTCTCCACGGAACGCCGGGTGTGGATCTGCTCGGTGATCACTGCGGACAGGATCAGGGCGGTGAGCGCCATCGCTCCGTTGAAGGCCTGCAGCTTCACCATCACCTCGACCCGGCCGAGCCGTTCGAACGGCCCGACCCGGTCGGTCGCCGCCACCGTGGTCATGACCGAGGCGAACAGAGCGCACAGCAGGCTGCCGGCCAGCTGGAACCGCAGAGCCGCCCAGATCAGCAGGGGGTAGACGAGGAACAGCAGACTGACGGAGCTCTGCGCGGCGAGTGGCACGAGACAGCAGGCGATGACCGCGAGCCCGGCGGCCTCCTTCCAGCGCGACACCGGCAGGGGAAGGCGCACGCGGGACAGCAGGAGCAGCACCGGCGTGACGATGAGCACGCCCATCGCGTCGCCGACCCACCAGGCCAGCCACACCGCCCAGAAGCCCGGCCACTCGATCTTGCCCGTGGCGATCAGGATGCCGGCGCCGGTGGTCGAGCTGATCAGCATGGCGGTGAACGCGCCCAGGAAGACCAGGGCGAGACCGTCCCGCAGCCGCGCGAGATCGGTGCGGAAACCGGCCCGGCGCAGCAGCAGGTACCCCGCGACCGGCGCGGCGGTGTTGCCCGCCAGGACGCCCAGAGCCGAGGGCGTCAGGGAGGTGAGGGACAGGATGACGAAGAAGGCGCCCAGGGCGATCCCGGGCCAGCAGCGCAGCCCGAGGATCAGCAGGCAGGCGACCGAGACGCCGGTGGGCGGCCAGATGGGGGTGACGACCGCTCCCTCGACGACCAGTTCCCGCAACAGCCCCAGCTGTCCCGACGCGTAGTAGCAGGCGGCGACGGTCAGCGTCTGCAGAGCGACGGCGACCGGCGTACGCAGATCCTTGCTACCCACCACAGCAGCCATGAGACACCGAGGCCGCCGCCTCGGCGAGGCGGGGACGGGCGGTGTGCGGCCCTATGGCTGAGCGTCCGGCCCGTCGAGGCCGACCACCAGGACGGCGGCGTCGTCGTCGTGCCCCACGCGCTCGGCACCCTTGATCACGGCGGCCGCGAGCGCGTCCACGTCCATGCCGGCCACCGCCGCGATGCCCGCGAGCCGCGTCACCTGGTCGAGGCCCTCCTCCAGCCGCATCGACGGCCCCTCCACGACACCGTCCGTGAGCAGCACGAACACGCCGCCCGTCGTCAGCTCGTACCGCGTCACCGGATACGGCGTCCCCGGCTGCACCCCGAGGGGCGGCCCGCCCTCGTCGTCGGTGATGCCGGACTTCCCGTCCGCCGTGGCCCAGACGCAGGGCAGATGTCCGGCCCGCGCGCTCTCCAGCACCCCGGCACACGGGTCGAGCCGCATGAACGTGCAGGTGGCGAACAGATCGGAGCCCAGGGACAGCAGCAGTTCGTTGGTCCGGGCCAGCACCTCGCCGGGTTCGCTGGTGACCGAGGCCAGGGCCCGCAGCCCGGCCCGCACCTGCCCCATGAAGGCCGCGGCCTCGATGTTGTGGCCTTGCACGTCACCGATGGCCAGACCGATCCGGCCGTCCCCCAGGGTGAAGGCGTCGTACCAGTCGCCGCCCACGTTGAGGCCCTGGCACGCGGGCGTGTACCGCACGGCCAGATGCAGCCGCCGGGCGGCGGGCAGGTCCCGCGGCAGCATGCCGCGCTGCAGCGCGATCGCCAGTTCGACCCGGGACCGCTGCATCTCGGCCTGCGCACGCGCCTGAGCCGTCAGGGCCCCGAGCCTGGTCAGCAGCTCGTCGCCGTCGTCCGTCGTGCCGGTGCGGGACATGGATCACTCCGGCGAGGAAGGCCACGGTAGGTGACGACCCGAGAAGGCAAATCACCCGATTTACGTCCATAGGATGATACTCAAGCGGCGGCCTTCGCGACGACCTCACGCCTCCTGAAGGGCCCTCACCGCGCCTCCCGCTCCGCCTCGGAACCCGGACGCCGCCCCACCGCCGCCAGCACGAACGTCACGCTGATGAGCAACGCCCAGGCCCCGAACTTCGCCACCCCCACCGGCTCCCAGCCGTGCTCCTGATAGGGGTAGCGCCACGCGCCGACCAAGGTCGCCAGATTCTCCGCCACCCACAGGAAGAACCCGATCAGCACGAACGACAGGGCCAGCGGCATCCGCCGGCGCACCCCTCGCACCGTGAACCGCACCGACGTCCCCAGGGTGACGGCCACCAGCAGCCCGGCCAGCACCCAGCGCACGTCGGGCAGCCAGTGGTGGCTGAAGAAGTTGATGTAGACGGCAGCGGCGACCACGGCCGTCGCCCGCGGCCGATAGCGCACGAGCTCCAGATCGAACAGATGCCAGGCCCGGCAGAGGTAGCTGCCCACAGCCGCGTACAGAAACCCGCCGTACAACGGGACCCCGGCGAACTTCAGCACGGCCGGCTCCGGGTAGCTCCAGGAGCCGAGCGACACCTTCACCAGCTCGAAGGCCAGACCGATGACGTGGCAGACCGCGATGACGGCGATGTCCCGCCCGCTCTCCCAGCCGCGCGCCCAGAACACCAGCGTGAGCAGCACCCCGTAGACGACCAGCAGGTCGTATCGCGCCACGGGCAGTTCGGGCAGTAGCGCGGACACGGCCACACCGGACAGCAGAGCGATGGCGAACGCGCAGGCCCGCGTCTGCATCCAGGCGAATGCGAGCAGCTGGCGAATCGGTGCGGCCAGGGGGCCGTCGATGCTTGCAGGGATCATGGTGCCCTGTAGGACGGCCCCGTGCGCCTAGCGGTTGCAGCGAACCTCCCTGACCGGAGCCCGCCCGCCCGCGCACTCCCGCGCCTGCGCCACGGCCTGCCGCAGCAGCAGGGACAGCAGCTGATCGGCCTCCGGTGCGGCGCACAGCACCCCCAGCGCCTGCTCGAGGTGCCGGCGCCCCGGCCCGCGCCACCACAGCAGATCGGCGATGCGGCCCGCCGGGCCACCCGCGGGCGCGTGGGCGAGCCTCCCGGCCCTTCGCCGGCACGCACGGCCGCGCCGCGCCAGGCGCCGCGACGCGGGACGCACCCGGCATGCCGCGTCCACGACCCTGCCGACGAGCAGCGGCGGGTAGTCACGGCCCGCGGGGTAGGCATCGGCGAGGTCGGCGGCCAGCGGCCGCAAGGCGTGCCGGGCGTCGTCACCGACACTGTCGTTGACCACCCGGGCCAGGCCCGCGAGCACCGGATGGGTCCCGGCCGGGCTGTCGGTGAAGCGGCCGGAGGCCAGCAGGGCGGCGGCCTCCATCAGACAGGCGCCGTCGTCCGGGTGCAGATGGGTGAAACGCCCGGGCATCGGAAGGCCGTCCGGGATCCGGGCAGGGGCCTCCACGGACGCCGGACGGCCAGGAAGAGCGGTCATGGACGGCCTCCGGCTGTGATCACAGAGGGATGACGGAGTGCAGCAAGAGATAGAGCGCTGCTGCCGGGATCCCGGCGCCGGGAAACGTGAGGATCCAGGCGGTGCCGATCGAACGGGCCACCTGCCAGCGTACGTCGGAGAAACGCCGGGTGGCGCCGGCGCCCAGAATGGCCGCTGTGATCGTCTGCGTCGTGGAGATCGGCGCTTTCACCAGGAACGCGGTCGTGTAGAGGACGGCCGCGGCAGCGGTCTCGGCGGCGAACCCGCGCGGCGGATCGAGGTGCACGATGCGCCGCCCCAGGGTGGTGATGATGCGGCGCCCCCCGCTGTACGTACCGGCGGCCATGGCGAGCGCCACGGCGGCGATCACCCACACCGGCACGGAGAAGTCGTCCTGCCAGCCGGCCGTGACGAGCGCCAGCACGATGACCCCCATGGTCTTCTGCGCGTCCTGCAACCCGTGCCCCAGACCCATGGCGGCGGCGGAGACGGTCTGCGCCATACGGAACCGCCGGATGACGCGCCGGGGTGCCGACCGGCGGAACAGCCACAGGATGCCCGTGTGCAGCAGGTACCCGAGCACCACGCCGACCAGCGGGGACAGCAGCATCGGCAGGATGACCTTGTCCAGGATGCCCGACCAGTGCACCGTGGCGGACGCGGCGAGCGCGGCACCGACCAGTCCGCCGATCAGGGCGTGCGAGGAGGAGGTGGGCAGCCCCCGCCACCACGTGAAGACGTTCCACCCGATGGCGCCGATGAGTGCGCACAGGACGAGCAGCAGTCCTGACGTCGCCTCGGGGGCCCCGATGATGCCGCTGCCGACGGTCTGGGCGACCTCGGTTCCGAGGAAGGCGCCGCAGAAGTTCATCACCGCGGCCATGGCCAGCGCCGCCCGCGGTGTCAGGGCCCTGGTGGAGATGGAGGTGGCGATCGCGTTCGCGGCGTCGTGGAAGCCGTTGGTGAAGTCGAACGTCAGACCCACGATGATGATCAGCACCACGAGAGTGAGCTCCATGCCCGATCACCTTTCGACGCCCGGCCGCACGGTTCCATCGTGCGCTCCACAGGCGCAGTGGGCTGTGCGAGTACGCCACGCGGGGCGAGCCGTTCGAAGGAACTCGGGGAGGCGGATGTACCGCTTTACGGTGTCCTGATGCGATCTGTACCTACATGGACGCTGGTGTCTTCGGGATGTGCGCCCATCTTCCTGATCATGGGCTGGCTGGTGGCGGCGTCGCTGCAGGGGCCACCGTACGACCCCGCCGCCCAGACGATCAGCGTCCTGGCGGCCCCTGGAAGCTCGGGGTCCTGGGTGATGACGGCCGCGTTCATCGCGCTGGGGTTCTGCCATCTGATGACGGCCTGGGGCCTGCGCCCGGCGGGGACCGCAGGGCGGATGGCGCTGGCGGCCGGAGGTGTGTCGGCGCTGGCGGTGGCCATGTTCCCGGTGCCGAGCAGCGGCGGCTCCCTGAGTCACGGTTCCGTGGCCGCCGTGGCCTTCGCCCTCCTGGCGGCATGGCCCGTGCTGGCAGCCCGGGCCGGTATCGCCGTGCCGTGGGCCCTGCGCCCCTTGCCCTCCCTCGGGGCGACCGCGGTGATGGCGGCCGGCGCGGCCTGGTTCCTGATCGAGCTGCACCTCCGCGGTGTGGCCGGCGTGGCCGAGCGTGCCGTGACGACCCTCCAGTCGGTCTGGCCCTTCGTGGTCGTCCTCTCCTGCCTGCGCGAATCCCCGCGAGACGGGCCCCCGAGCTGACCGAGCGGTCACAAGCATTGACAGGTACGGACCAAGCCGCAACTCTGAGAGCGCTCTCAGAATTTCTCGAATCGGCCAACCGTCGAACGGAGGCAGAGCGTGTTGCGAACTCTCAGGCGCCGGGCCACGGCTGCGGGGCTGTCCCTCGCCACGATCCTCGCCGGCTCACTGCTGGCGACCGGAACGGGCGCGCCGGCCCACGCCGCCGTCCCGGCGACGATCCCTCTGAAGATCACCAACAACTCGGCCCGTGGTGAGCAGCTGTACATCTACAACCTCGGCACGGAACTCTCGACCGGACGGCAGGGCTGGGCCGACGCGGCAGGCACCTTCCATCCCTGGCCGGCGGGCGGCAACCCACCGACCCCTGCCCCCGACGCCTCGATCCCAGGGCCGGCGGCAGGACAGTCGGCCACGATCCGCATGCCCAAGTTCTCCGGCCGTGTGTACTTCTCCTACGGCCAGAAACTGGTCTTCAAGCTGACCACCGGCGGCCTGGTCCAGCCCGCCGTGCAGAACCCGACCGACCCCAACCGGAACATCTTGTTCAACTGGTCGGAGTACACGCTCAATGACGCCGGCCTGTGGATCAACAGCACACAGGTCGACATGTTCTCCGCTCCCTATGCGGTGGGCGTGCAACGAGCCGACGGCAGCACAGCGAGCACCGGCCGGCTCAGGCCCGGCGGATACAAGGGCTTCTTCGACGCCCTCAGGGGGCAGCCCGGAGGCTGGGCCAACCTGATCCAGACCCGTCCCGACGGCACCGTGCTGCGCGCCCTGTCACCGCTGTACGGCCTGGAGACCGGCGCTCTGCCGGCCACTGTCATGGACGACTACGTCAACCGCGTCTGGCAGAAGTACTCCACCTCGACCCTGACGGTCACCCCGTTCGCCGACCGGCCCGGCACCAAGTACTACGGCCGGGTCTCCGGCGGCGTCATGAACTTCACCAACGGCGCCGGTGCCGTCGTCACCAGCTTCCAGAAGCCGGACGCCTCCTCCGTCTTCGGCTGTCACAGGAAGCTCGACGCCCCGAACGACGAGGTACGCGGCCCTGTCTCGCGCACCCTGTGCGCCGGCTTCAACCGCTCCACGCTGCTGGTCAACCCCAACCAGCCCGATGCCGGCGCCGCCGACTTCTACAAGGACAACGTCACCAATCACTACGCGCGAAAGATCCACGCCCGGATGGCGGACGGAAAGGCGTACGCCTTCGCCTTCGACGACGTCGGCCACCACGAATCACTCGTCCACGACGGCAGCCCGCGCCAGGCCTACCTCACGCTCGATCCCCTCAACTGACACGTCTTCGCCGGCCGCCGGCACCGTGAACTGGTCGCGGTGCCGGCGGCCTTGTCGTATTCGCCCGCCGGACCCGCGCCCAAATCGACCTGAGGACAACGAAGTTGGCTCTTCATCAGTTGTGAAATCAATTACAACTTTGCCAACTCTTGGTGTAGCTCGGCTGTCGATTACGTGAGCCTCATTGGCATCACGCAGTGACTGCAAACCCCGCCGGAGCAAGGGCAACTTGTGGTCACTTTCCCCCCACGCAATGGTGAGAGGCACCACGATGACGATGAACCACGCCCTGCGGTACGGCAGCCGCACGCTCGCGTTGACGGCGACCGCACTCGGGGTGATTGCGACGGCCGTGCCGGCCGCGGCCGAGGAACAGCCCACCGCGGAGCAGATCATGGCCGACTGCGCCTCCGGAGAAGGAAAGTGCAGCTTCAACTCCCCGCAGCTCGGCAAGGCCTACCTCGGTGAGCCCCGGCAGGCATCCGAACTCCTCTTCAACTGCACCGACTCGCCCGCCTCCCAGTCGATGTCATGGGCCGACACCGTGGGCTCCTCCCACTCGGTGGGAGGCTCGGTCACCGTGGGCGGCGGCATCGAGGGCATCATCACGGCCAGTGTGACCGCGACGTACAACTACACCTGGCAGAGCTCGCACACGGAGACGAGTTCCTTCACCGTCACGGTGAAGCCGGGAGAAGTGGGCTGGATCTCCCGCGCCCAGGTGATGCGGCAGATATCCGGCACGTGGCAGACCCACTACGACGACCCCGAGTGGGGCCACTACTACTGGTTCGTGCCCGACACGGTCACCGGCCCGGCCCCGAACGGCACGGACGGCAAGCACAGCGCGGTCGTGGTCAAGTCCCGCAAGATGACGGCCGACGAGAAGAAGCTGTGCGCCGGCGGCTCCACCCAGGACAAGGTCTTCACCCGCAGCGGCTGACCCGGTCCGCCTTGGCCGAGGATCTCGCCGCAGCCGTGCGATCGGGCCGGAACCAGCCCGGCATCGCGTCGACCGGCACGAAGGCGCTGGACAGGAGCGGCGGGCCACTGGGCGCCGTGCGGCCAGCGCGCATGCCGGTCGGCCCCGCCGGATGGTTCTCGCCCGGCGGGGCCGACCGCTGGAACCGGGCGACGGGCGAAGACTGCCCGCGGCGCCGTCAACTGCTTGCGGCGGCGGTCACCGTGGCGGGATCCACCCCGGTCAGCTCGACGATGCGGTGCGGGGCCACGCCGGCGGCCAGCGCGCGTCCGATCAGGCCGTCCCGCCCGCCCGCGCAGTCACGGTAGGCGAGCAGTTCCTCCTCGAGCCGGGCCAGCGGCTCCGGTGCCATCTGGTGGCGGAGGCGGTTCAGCTCCTCCTCGCTCAGCGGGACGGGCAGCCGTTCCGCACCCTCGGGCACGGCCGCCGTCTCCTCCGGCGGCAGCAGACGCAGGTGCGGTGAGGTGGGCGTGCTTCCCTGGGCGTCGAGCCAGGCACGAACCGCGGGAGTCTCCATGCACGCGAGTTCACCGACTGCGGCCGGAGCCACGCCGAGCTGCGCGGACGCGTCGTCAAGCAGGAACAGGTAGGCGTCGTCGGTCATCCTCGGCTCCTTCCAACGGGGTGCTGATCGACATCCCATTACCCCGCCGCGCCCGGATTACCTCCAGATCACCACGGATGGGGAAGGCCACCCGGACGAGGCGCGCTCACTCGGGGGCGGCGGCACGGCGCCGGGTCTCGGTGAGGGGGAGGCCGATGTACGAGGCGAGGGCCAGTGACGCCACGGCATCGCCCCGCCCGCACACCTCAGGACTCGGCAGCAGTGGTTTCCCACCCGCCCGCCCCGCCGCCCGGCGCGGCTTCCCAGGGCAGGGGACCGGTGCCGTCCGTCCACGTCTCCAGGGTCGCCCGGTCCACGCACACGATCCCGCACTGCTCGGCGTACTCCAGCGCCGGCGCCGTGAAGTCACTCGTGCTGACCAGCACGGCGACGTCGGCCCCGTGCACAGTGAAGCACGTGCCGCCGAAACGCTGCATATCCTGGGAGCCGACCCGATGGGACTCGTTGTAGTGCTTGCACTGGATGACGATCCGGCGCCCGTCGGGAGTCGCGGCCATGACGTCGGCGCCCAGGTCCCCGGCGCCTCCGACGACCTCGACCCCGGAGCATCCGTCGCGTTCGCAGAGCGCGGCGACCGCCTCCTCGAACTCCTCCGGTGTCAGGGCGTCGTAGTCGACGGCGGCCTCAACGGACGTCCGCTGAGGGGGAACCGTCACAGTCTCCAGCTCCTCGGCCGCTTCCCTGGCCGCCTCGTCGAGCGCTGCGGCGGCCCGGCGAGCCACACCCGCCACGCGCATCCGTCGCCGCAGGCCCAGGCAGCCCGCGACACCAGTCACGACCAGTGCGAACACCCAGGCAGGGTGCCGCTCGACAGCGCCCGCCGCCACACGGGCGGCGAGGCCCAGGGCGCTCACGACCACCGCGAGAAGCACGAAGAACAGGGCGGTCGATCGAAGATCGAACCCGTACCGGCGGCGCTTCGCCGACGGTGTACGACGCGTGGGCACTGTCACGACATCCCCCCTCTTGGGATCAACAGCAAGATCACTCCCACCGTCTGCCCAAGATCACCTCCTTCACCGCTCCGGCCGCAGTGTGTGACGCCCCACCCGAGCTTGCCGCCGCGCACTCGCACAGCCGCCGCAGTCGAATGGCGGCGCGCCTTTGCGGACCCCGCCATCCGGCAGACGACGGGACGGTCGCCTGCGGCCCGCCCGGTCTCCAGCACCGCGTCGTCACCGTTCCCGAATGCGCCACCACCACCAGCGCCCCGCAGTCCACTCGCTCACCCGGCCCGGCTTCGGAAGGGTGCGGCGCTCGAACTCCGCGTCGATCCGCGCCACCAGGCGGCCCAGATCCGCCCGGGCGCCTCCGGGCAGGTGCCGCAGGGCTACTTCCAGGTCGTCTCGGCCGTCCTCGATCTCGATGCCGGGACTTTCGTAAGGTTCGTCGAGGAAACGCCCCGGCTGCCTGAAGGCGCACTCGAAGCGGAGGAGCGCAACAGCAACGGCGTCGGGCCACAGATGTTCGGCCTCAACACGCCGCACGGCTGCACGAGTTCGGGCTGATACGGACGGAATCCGCCGGACCGGCATGTGCTTGGGGGGCCGCCACCGCTCGTCGCGGACGGCCTTCGGGCGCCTACGCGGCATTGCCCTTTCGGATCAGAACCATGCCGGCATCCTGCCACAGCCGGCCGCACCGCGGCTCTTGCCCGCGACCGGCGTCGGTCACCACCATGAGGGCACAGGCACCACAGCGCCGAGAACCGGGGTGCGGGGGCCGCCGTGGGTGCTTCGGCCGGCTGAGGCTCGGGCTTGCGTGCCGCCTTGAGTTTCCTTGCGGCTCAGGAGCGGGCCCGTTCCGCGAGTCGGCGCCGGCGGGCGTTGATAGGCGACGCTCGATGTCCCGTCGCGGGTCCGGCATGGTGCCGGGGCCGGGGCCGGGGCCTTGACGGGTACCGGCTCCGTGGGGGCTCGCGTTCCGGGACGGCGTGTACGCGGCCCGACCGGCGGCCGACGGCCCTCGGCCCAACGCGAGTCCGCCACCGGTCGTGTCGACGACCGCCTCGCGAGCGCCCTGGAGCCGCACCGGTGGTGCCCATCAGGCCTCCTTGTGCCCGTATGCGCTCAGTCCTGGCAGGCGCCCAAGGTTCGGCACGCCATCTTGCCGTTACGGCAAACGGCCTGTGCCGCCGAGGACGGGCCGCGCCCCCGGCCGACGGTGTGTCCCTCGGCCGGGGGCGGCGGGCGCCGGTTCGTCACCAGGGCAGGGGGTACGGAGCCGCCCCGCCGAGCAGTGACGCTGCCGGCATCGGACCCGGCACGGCCGCCCGACGTGAGGTCAGTCCGAGAAGGGGACGGCGTCGGCGGGGTCGCTGTGCCAGTTGGTGGCGATGGGCCGGTCGACCGTGACGGTCTCGGGGAGGGCGAGGGAGACGGCGTTGGTCTCGTCGCCTGCGATGGAGAGGTGGAGGAAGTCGAACTGCCTGCCGTTGTCGTCGTTCGTGGTCTTGGGGTCGATGCCTGCGTAGGCGGCGGTGGAGCCGGACAGAGTGACCCTCTCGCTGACAGCATCCTCGGCCGGCGCCACCTCGGTGTCGGCGGAGGAGCCGAAGGAGGCGGAGGGGAAGACGCCCTCCAGGTAGCAGGTGACGCCGGACTTGGCCTTGGCGGTGACGAGGAAGTAGCCGCCCGCCTGTGTCTTCAGGCTGACCTTGTAGGTCAGGTCCTTGGTCACGCAGGCCCGCACGGTGGTGCTTCGGCTGTCGGCCGTGGCGGTGGCCGTGGCGGTCGCGGTGGCGGTGACGGCCACCGCGGCGACTGCGGCCAGGGCGAGGCGGGCGGAGGGAGCGGCAAAGCGCGAACGCATCGAGATCTCCATGGTGCGAAGTGGGTTGTCCAGCGGACTGCTTGGACGGCCTCAGCCTGTTCCGCGCTGCGTCCCACCCGCCACATCCCGCGGTCCTTTCGGGACGCTGGAACGCTGAAACGGGCGCTGACCAGCACAGACGCCGACAGCCTGGAACGGCGAGCCGGGATGCGGAAGGCGACCGGCGCCGAGCATGCGAGGACGTCGGGACGGCGGGCGACCGTTCGGCGAAACGGAGCGCGATGCCCACCGCGGGCGATCGGCTCCACTCTTCTCTCCCGTCAATACGAGTCCGCGTACCGGTTGGCCATCGCGGCGGCGCGGTCGTGCAGGGAGGTGCGCAACACCCCCGGGGCCAGGACTTCCGCGTCGGTGCTGAGCTGCCACAGCGCCCACTCGGCGTGTCGCAGATCCTGGAATGTCACCTCCAGCCGCAGCAAGCCGTCGTCGTCGAGTTCCGCGGTGCGGACGGCCACCGCGCTGCTCAGCAGTTCCTCCCGCCGCTTCGGGTCCACCCGTACCAGCACGGCGATATGGCCGCTCGACAGAAACTGCGCACAGCGTTCCCGCCAGACCCGGTCCAGATCGACCTGGTCCGGTCGCTGCGCCGGTTCGGGGAGTTCCTCGGCGGCCGAGACCCGCGACAGCCGGTAGGTGCGGTCCGCGCCGGATCTCGTGGCGAGCAAGTAGCCCCGGTCGCGCACGGTGACCAGGCCGATGGGATCCACTGTGCGCCACTGCGGGGGCTCGTCCGTGGCCGCGTAGTGGATGCGCAGTTTGTGTCCGGCGAGTACCGCGCGCCGGATCTCGAACATCGTCGTGTCGGGGACCTCCTCGGGGGCCACCCGGCGTGAGAGCAGGTCGGTCTCCGGCTCGACGAGAAAGCGCCGGGCCGCGTCGTTCGCGGTGGCCTGGTGGCTTTCGGGCAGTGCGTCGACCACCTTGCGCATGGCCGACGAGAGTGCGGTGCCGAGGCCGAACACCTGCTCGCCGCGCCTCGATCCGGCGGTCAGCAGGGCAAGGGCCTCGTCGTGGTTCAGTCCGGTGAGCTCGGTCCTGAAACCGGGCAACAGCGCGAACCCACCGTGCCGGCCGCGTTCGGCGTAGACCGGGACGCCGGCTGCGGACAGTGCCTCGATGTCGCGCAGCACGGTACGGGTGGACACCTCCAGCTCGCGGGCCAGCGTGTCCGCGGTCAGCCGACCGCGCTGACGCAACAACAGGACCAGCGAGACCAGCCGATCGGCGCGCATACGAGGACCTTAGCGAATACATGACCAAGGGTGTCGTGATTCGCTGCGAGGGTCGTGAGCACCGACGTCGACGATGGCGGATGCCGCGCCGGTGGACGTATGGAACTTCCCATGACTCGAACGGAGCTGATGTGGCAGTGGAACGAACGGCGATCAATCCGGTGACATGGTCGTTGGAGATGGGGTTCAACCAGGGCGAGGTCGTCTCCGGGCACACCCGGACCCTTTACTGCTCCGGACAGACCGCGATGAGCGGCGACGGCAAACCCCGGCATGACGGTGACATGGCCGCACAGTTGGCGCTGAGCCTCGACAACCTGGAGGCCGTCCTCGGCGAGGCCGGCATGTCCCTCGCGAACCTCGTCCGGCTCAACGTCTACACCACCGACGTCGATGGGCTGTTCCCGCACTACGGCGTGCTGGCGTCGCGGTTGGGCGCCGCCGGGGTGGCGCCGACCACCACGTTGCTCGGGGTGACACGGTTGGCCGTCCCCGGCCAGATGGTCGAGCTCGAGGGGACCGCCGTCGCCTGACACGACCTCGCCGCTCGCGCTGCTCGTGCCGGCCGGACGGCACGAGCAGTAGCACATGGGTGACGCACGACCTGGTCGACGGCATCACCCCACCACCGGGCTGAAGCCCCCGGGTCCCGCCCCCGTGCCCGGGCCGCAGCCTCAGCTGCCGGACAGGGTGCGGTCGAGGAGGGGGAGCAGGCGGTCCCAGTGGCGCTCCCGGGCGGACGGGTTGAAGACGTCGGTGTCGGACATGGTGAAGCCGTGGACGGTCCCGGGATAGATCTCGGAGGTGTAGTCGACACCTGCGGCATCCAGCGCATGGTTGAGCTCCCCGAGGGCCTCGGGTGTCAGGTCGGTCTCGGCGTGGCCGAGGTGGACCACGGCCGTCAGACCGGACAGGAGGCGGTGCAGGCTCTCGGGCCCGTCGACTCCGACGGGGCTGTGGAATCCGGCGACTGCGGCCACCTGGCCGGGGTGGGCGGCGGCGGTGCGCATCGCCAGGAGGCCGCCGATGCAGTAGCCGGTCACCGCGACCGGTCCGGCGCCGACCCCGGGCTGGGCGGTGAGGAACCTGAGGTAGGCGTCGGCGTCACTCAGGACGCGTTCGGTGGTGTGCGCCTCGACCAAGGGCATCAACCGGGCGACGAGCGCGGGCCGGACCTCTTCCCCGATGTGCTCGGGAAGTTCGATCACCGGTGCCGGACCGTGCCGGTAGAAGACGTTGGGGACGAGCACGTAGTACCCGTGCCCGGCGAGCTCGCGGGCCATCTCCCGCAGCACGGGCCGGATACCGAAGCCGTCCGGGTACATCAGCACCCCAGGGTGCCGCTCGCCCCGGTCGGGGCAGGCGGCGAAGGCGTCGGCCCGGCCGTCCGCGGTGGGGATCTGCAGTGTCTTGGTGAGCAACATCTTCCCGTCTTGAAGATCACGCGACTGGCGTTAGTGACACTAACGTTTTCGGCTCGGGTGAACGTACATCGTTAGTCGGGCCAACACAACGGGTTAGGGTCGGTGCCGTGATCAGAGCCGAAGCAGCGGACACGCCCGACGACGGCGCGTTCAAGACGCCCGACAGGCTGCGCCGGAGGGCGAGCCGGCTGTTGTCGCAACTGACCATGCGGTCGGACCGGTTGGTCACCGAGGGGCTGGCCCGTGCCGACGCCCGCAAGTGGCACTACGCCGTGCTCGCCTCCTTGCAGGAGTACGGGCCGGGCAGCCAGGCGGAGTTGAGCAGGCGCTCCGGCATCTACCGCAGCGACATGGTCGGCGTGCTGAACGAGTTGGCCGAGCGTGACCTCGTCGAGCGGGCGCCGGATCCCGCCGACCGGCGCCGCAACGTCATCACGATCTCCCCCCGAGGCCGCCGGCACCTGCGCCGCCTGGACAACGTCCTGGACGACCTCCACGACGAACTCCTCGCACCGCTGAGCCCGGCCGAACGCGACCAGTTCGTCCAGCTGCTCACTCGCTTGCTGGACCACCACGCCGAGAGCTCTTGAGGACCTCCGCCCACGGCTCTGCGGTCCGAGCCGGCGTGGTTTCGTGTCACGATGTTCGCCATGTCTGGTCGTGCGCTGAGCTTCGGAGCGGTGGCGGAAGCATACGAACGGTTCCGGCCGGAGTACCCAGTCGAGCTGTTCGACTTGGTGATGGCGTACGAGGGCCGTCCGGTCCCGACCGCCCTCGAGATCGGAGCCGGGACGGGCAAAGCGACCCGGCTGTTCGCTCAACGGGGGATCGCTGTCACCGCGACCGAGCCTGATGGGTCCATGCTCGCCGAGCTGCGCAAGCACGCGCCGGCGAACGTCAGAACGGTGCAAGCCGCGTTCGAGGACTTGCGGCCGGGGGAGAGGTACGGCCTGGTGTACGCGGCGGCAGCGCTGCACTGGACGAACCCGGAGGGCCGCTGGTCACGCATCGCCGCGCTGCTGGAGCCGGGTGGTGTGTTCGCCTCGTTCGGCGGGCCCTTCCGGCCGGCCGACCCGGCCCTGGAGGAAGCCGTTCACGCGGCGAGAGCACCGTTCCTGGAGAGCGACGAGATTCCGTCCCCCGACGGTACGCCTCCGGAACAGCAGATGCAGTGGCCGGGCAGCGAACTGCAACGGTCCGAGTGGTTCACCGAGGTTCGACAGGCCACGATCGAACGGCGTTTGACGATGAGCGCCCGCGACTACGTGGGCCACCTCTCGACCATCTCGGCCTATCTCGTCCTGCCGGCCCCGGAGCGAGAGCAGGCGTTCAGCCGCATCACGCAGGTCCTGCCGGACAGGGTCGAGATGGCCGCCGACATCACCGTTCACCTCGCCCGCAGACGATCAGAGGATTGAGCCACCCCGCACGCCACCCAAGGACCCGTCGGAGGATACCGGCCAACACCAGCTGATAGGCGGCGCGGATCGGGGTACATGCGTCGGCATGGCTTCGCAAACTGATCACGCTGAGTCCGTACGAGCCCTGCGGCAGTTGCGCCGGATGCGCACGTTCTACGCCGGGGGCGCCGTCCTGTGGGCTGTCTCGGCCGCGTCGGCGGGATGGGACGACCCCGGCAGCCGGCAGATGTGGGTGTCGGGGGTGCTTCTGGTGGTCTTCGCCGCCCTGCTGGCCATGACGTCCCTCTGGTTGAAGCGTCAGCAGGCTGACCACTCGACCGAGCCTGCGCACCATGCCGCTCCGCGCAGCACGGCATGGCGTCGCCACGCCAGCGCCTAGTGCGGGAGCTCGCCCCCTGCTCGGCCGGTGCACGCGACCGCCGGGCGACGCCCCGCGGCAACTCCGCGGCAGATCCTTGGTGATGCTGTCGAGACCCGTCCTCACGTGAAAAGAGCTTCGCGGTCTTCTCCTGATCAGGGCATGATGCCCACCGTGAAGGGAGACAGGGGGCAGAGCGGGCAAGGACGGTACGCCCTGACGGAGTCGGAGCACGGCCACGTCTGGGGCGTCTGCGCCGAGGTGGAGGGACTCTTCAGGGAGCCCGAGCGCGCGACCTACGAACTCTTCGGCTGGGTGCCGGACGGTGCCGAGGTGCGCGGCTGGGTCGCATCCAGGGTATGGCTGGTACCGGAAGACAGAACCATCGACCCCTGGCTGCTGGAGGACGCGGAAAGTCTCCGGCCGCAACCGCGAACCGATGCTCTCGTGCTCACGGGCATGGACGACTACATGGGCCCGCCGGAGGGACACCGGGCTCCGGTCCGTCTGCACGACGGGTACCGGTGGCTGGGCTCGTGCCGGGAGTTCGCGCGCGTCCTGCCCGGTGAGCAAGCCGCCCCCTCGCTCGTGCTGCGGGGCCTCTCGCCGGCTGGTCGGCTCCGGCAGGCACTGGCGACGGGAACCCGGCGCGCCCTGGACCTGGGCGAGGCCCGGCTGGAGATCCGGGACGACAGCGGTGAGCCGTTCACCGACCGGCTGCTGCGGCCCAGGATCCGCGCATGGCGCCCCTCCTTGCACGGGCCGGATCTGATCGACCTGGAACTCGACGAAGAGCTCGACAGGCCCGTCCCCGGACACGTCCGTCCCCTCTGGACCCGCTGGCTCGCCGGCCCTCCGGAGATCCCCGGCCGCTGGGCCGACCTGGATGCCCGGCAGCGTGAGGCGTGGCTCGAGCTCGTCCGCGAACGGGGCTGCCGGCGCGAGCACCAGGGCCGACCGGCCGGACAGCGGTACGAGTTGGACGGCCGGCACATCACCGACGTGCCCGGCCTCTTCCTGGCGCTCGGCGAGGCCGTCAACGGGCCGGGGGGTTACTTCGGCGGCTGCGTGGACGCACTCGCGGACTGTCTGCGCGGCAACTTCGGGTACACCGCCCCCGCCACCCTTCTCTGGCGGGACGTCGCGCCCGCGCGCGGGCATCTGTCCCACGTCCTGACACCGGAGGGCGAACCGTACGACCTGGTCGCCCTGGTACTCGAAGTCCTGACCGAGGGCCACATGCGCGTCACCTTCGCGTGAACTCGGCGTCTGCCGCGCTCTAGCTGCCTGGGCAGTGCGCCAGGTCACCGGTCCCACAGGTGCCGATCACCCGCGCGCGGGTACACGGCGCTGCATGTCCGAGGTGATTCAAGCAGGTGGTTGGGGGTTGCTGGCGGGCAGTGCTCTCCTGGTGGGAGCGGTGTTCGGCTTTGGGATGCGCGTGTCGCAGAAGGTCATCGCCCTGGTGATGGCTTTCGGTGCGGGTGTGCTTCTCTCGGCCGTCTCCTTCGAGCTGGTCGGCGAAGCCTACGAACAGGGCGGGTTGGGCCCGGCAGCAGCAGGGACACTGGCCGGGGCGGCGGCCTACACGTCGGGCAACCTGTGGCTGGCAGGCCGAGGCGCCCGCCATCGCAAGCGATCGGGCCATCACGCGGAGCAGACACAGCCGTCCGAGGAGAAGAACAGCGGCTCGGGCCTTGCGCTGGCGCTGGGCGCGCTGCTGGACGGAGTGCCCGAGTCGGCGGTGATCGGCGTCAGCCTGCTCGACGGTGGGGCGGTCAGCCTCGTGACGGTCGCGGCGGTGTTCATCAGCAACATCCCGGAGGGGCTGTCCAGTTCGGCGGGCATGAAGAAGTCCGGGCGGGGTAAGGGCTACGTCTTCGGCGTGTGGGGCGCCATCGCGGTCGCGAGCACAGCCTCAGCAGTCCTCGGGTACGCCGTCCTCGGGGGCTTTTCGCCCACCGTGATCGCGGGGGTGACGGCCGTGGCCGCCGGTGCGATCCTGGCCATGGTCGCCGACACGATGATCCCCGAGGCGTTCCAGGAAGCCCACCTGGCGATCGGGCTGGTCACGGTCAGCGGCTTCCTGGTCTCCTTCGCGCTGTCCCACGCCTGACGTCACGTGGTCGAGGCGACTCGCGGTGTGCGGGGCTGATCCTCTTCCACTCGGCACGTTGGCAGCCCGAGGACGGTTCACCCGCATCAGCGTCGCGGTGCGCCGGCGGTCCGGGCCTCCAGAGCGCGCAGCACGGCCACCATGTCCTCGCCGCCGTGGCCCCGTTGGACGGTCTCTTCGTAGAGGGCGTGGCACACGTCGAGGAGCGGGGATGCCAGGTCGGCCTTGCGGGCGGCCTCGGCGATCAGGCGGTTGTTCTTCAGGACGTCCGCGGCGGCTGCCTGGACCGAGAAGTCGCGCTCCAGGAGCTTCGGAGCCTTGCCCCGGGAGACGCCACTGGCCATCGGGCCGGCGTCCAGGACGTCCCGGAAGAGACGCTGATCAAGCCCGTGCCGCTCGGCGAAGTGGAACGCCTCGGCAAGACCCGTGACCACGGTGATCAGAAACAGGTTCACCGAGAACTTCAGCAGCAGCGCACCCGGGACGGCCCCGCACACGAACGTCTCCCTGCACACCGGAGTGAGCAGGGACCGCACGGTCGCCACGGCGTCGCCGTCGCCCGCCAGCATCCCCACCAGTTCGCCTCGCTCGGCGGGGACGCGGCTGCCGGAGACCGGGGCCTCGACGTACCGTCCGCCCGCCGCCCGGATGTCCTTCTGGAGGCTGGACGAGTACTCGGCCGAGGTCGTGCCCATGTGGACGGCGGTATGGCCGGTGACGCGCCGGGCGAAGTCCGGGGTGCCGCGTCCCAGCACCGCGTCCACGGCCGTCTCGTCGGCCAGCATGAGGAACACGGTGGCCGCCCGGTCGAAGACCTCGGCGGGGCTTGCCGCCACTTCGGCACCGGAGGCGTGCAGCGGTTCGCATCGCTCGGGGGTGCGGTTCCAGACCACGAGTCGTGTCCCGTTACGAGCGAGGTTCAGTGCCATGGGCTGCCCCATGACTCCCAGACCGATGAAACCGACGCACATGACGCACCGCCTCCTCCGGCTCGTGCGAAGGCCGAGCCGCCACCGTCTCCCTTGACTATGACAGCGGTCATAGTAGCTGCGGCTATGACGGCCGTCATAGAATGGAGGTCGAGAATGATGCGCCGGAGAGCCTCCGAGAAGGATGCGCCGAGAGCTGCTGGAGGTCGACGATGGCGAGGGCCGCACGGGGACCGCGTGAGCGGATGGTCTTCAGCGCGGCCCAGCTCATCCGGCGCGACGGAGTCGCCTCCACCGGCATGCGTGAGGTCGCCGTCGACGCGGCGGCGCCGCGCGGTTCGCTCCAGCACTACTTCCCCGGCGGCAAGACGCAGTTGGTCGACGAGGCAGTGGGCTGGGCGGGGGGATACGCGGCGGACCGGGTCGCCCGTTTTCTGGCCGCGCTGCCCGAGCCGACGCCGAGCGGGCTGTTCGCCGCGATGGTGCGTCAGTGGACCGACGAGTACGAGGCCGACGGCTTCGCGGGCGGCTGCCCGGTAGCGGGCGCCACGGTGGACTGCGCGGAGTCGGTCCCCTCCACGCGGAAAGCCGCAGCCGCCGCATTCGCCACCTGGACCGGTGCGGTCGCCCGAGCACTGGCAGAGATGGGTGTGCCCGGGGAACGGGCAGGCGCACTCGCCACGCTCATGATCAGCAGCCTGGAGGGTGCGATCCTCCTCGCCCGGGCCGAGCGGGACGTCCGGGCCCTGACGACCGTGGCCCGGGAACTGGGTCCTGTCCTCGACGCGGCCGTGAGCGAGAAGAAGGGCTGACCGGCCGGGCAGCCCGCCCGGCCGCGATCGCCGGGCCCGCACGGGCGCTATTCCTGGTACTGCGTGAGGTCGATGCCGTACACCGCGAGGTCGTAGCCGTGGACCGGGTGCTGTGCGGTGCCTTCCGCCTGCATGCCGAGTTTGTCGAGTACGTTCACGGAAGCCTCGTCGCTCGTGCGGCATACGGCGACCACCCGGTCGAGGCCGCGGTCCTGCAGGGCGAACTCCAGGGTGGCGTGCGCTGCCTCCGAGGCGTATCCCTGCCCCCAGAACACCCGCCCCAGCCGCCAGCTGATCGCCACCTGGCCGGCGACCTCGGCCGGGGCGTCGGCCACGGACAGGCCGACGGCGCCCGCAAGCTCACCGGAGCCCAGGAGCTCGACGGCGAACATCCCGAACCCTTCCTCGTCCCACTCCTCCTCCCACGCCTCGATGTCCTGGGCGGTCTCTTCGGGGGAGCGCGGCGTGCCGTCGCCGATGCGCTGCATCACCACCGGATCGGCATGGATCTCGGACAGGGGGACGACGTCGTCGTCGAGCCATCGGCGCAGGACGAGACGGGGTGTGCGGATCTCGGTCATGATCCCATCTTTGCCGAGGTGGCGGCGGGAACGCGAACCGCGGCTCGCGAACCGGGATTGCCGCGCCGGGGGAGCTCCCAGCCGTGCGGCCGCCGGCCGACTGCGAGACGCGGACGTTGACACGCCCGCCACAGGTCAGGGAATGGGTGACGTCGTCCTTCGAGTCCTCATGAACCGTCGAAGCTCACGCGCGGCATGATCCGTCGAAGCTCACGGGCGGCCCGGGACGGGCTCCGTCTCGCGTGGCGGTGCGACCATGCCCACCACCGCCAGGAGCAGCACCACCGCCGCGATGACGAGCAGTGCTCGCCCCGTGCCCAGCGGCACCAGCAGCAGCGTGCCCAGCCCACCGCCGCCGAAGATCCCGCCCACGGTGGCCGTCCACCGGGTCCGGGCCAGCCGCTGCTTCGCCGGCATTCCGCGCAGTGCTGCCCGGGGCCTTTCAGCACGTCGTTGACGAGCTCGGCGATGGCCGTCTGGCTCAGCAGCGTCGGCATGCCCGGCACATGGACGCGCAGGGCGGTGGAGGCACGCACTCCCCTGGCCGGCGCGACGAGTGCGACGACCCCGCGGTCGTCCTGGGTCGGGACGGCTCCGGTGCCGTGTTTCGCCAGCGCCAGCACGCCGGCGCACACCAGCAGTACGGCCTCGCAGACGAGCCCGACCGGGAACCACGGCCGTCCGCGCTCCGCGAGCCACTTCATTACGACGGCCGCTCCGGCCATGAACGCGCCGATCGCGATGGCGGGCCGCGCCACCGGAACATCGTCCTCCCCGACGAGCGCGAACGACAGGAAGAGCACGTTGCCGGTCGCCAGCGCGCAGAACACCTTCCCCCATGGTCAGAAAGCTCACGGCGTCGACGGCGCCCGCCAGCACGGTCAGCACCGTCATGACGGCCACCCGCCGGACATCGGTCGCGAGGACCGGGGACGCATCGGACATGCGGCCAGTGTGGCCGGTACCGACGGCCCGCCACCGGACCGCGGCCCCGGGACACGCGGCCAGTGGCTACGGGGGGCTACTACGGCCCACACCGGGACGGATGGTCGCCGCGCACGCGGGCACGGCGCTGGACCGGAGACTTTTCTGCGGCGCCTGGAGGCACGACACCCGGGTGATCGACCTCGGAGCGATCAGTCCGCGCGGACCTCGACCTCCTCGGTCGGAGCCGGGACGTGTGGAAGGGTGGAAGAGAAGGGGCCGACCCCGCGAACCGGGCACGGCGTGGCTCTTCGTACCGGTCGCCGGAGCCGTGAGGTTCGACTGCGGTCGGCGCTCTCCCGGCGCGTCCCCTGGCCGTTCGCAGGTGGCGTACCGCATCGTGAACGGGTGGCCGACCTGCAGGGAGACCGCCGTGAGCGTCTGCCGACGCGGGCGGGTGCGCCGGTGAGGTCGACATGGCCTAAGGGGCGAAAGTGATGAGCCGAGCGAATCAGCCTTCGGAACAGGCGGGTGATCCGGAGGAGGCGGCATCCGGCCCGAGCGGGCTGATGGACCTTTTGGGCGTCGCCGCGGTGCTGGTGGAGGCCGACGGCCGGATCGACATGTGGAGCCCCCAGGCCGAGGAACTGTTCGGCTACACCGGTGACGAAGCGGTCGGGCAGTACGCGGCAACCCTCCTTCTCCACCCCGAACACCGGAAGGCGGGGATGGCACTGTTCGCCGAGGTGATGGAGACCGGCCGGGGCTGGGCGGGATCGTTCCCCGTCCGTCTCAAGGACGGAAGCACCCGCACGGTCGAGTTCCGCAACGTGCGCCTGACCGACAACATCGGCGATCACTACGCGCTGGGGCTGGCCACCGACAAGGCCACGGTGCGGCAGGTGGAGCGCGAGGTGGCCCTGTCCAGCCAGCTGGTCACCCAGGCGCCGATCGGCCTGTCCGTCCTGGACACCGAGTTGCGGTACGTGGCCGTCAACGGGGCCCTCGCCGCGATGCACGGCGTTCCCGAGGCCGACCACACGGGCCGCCACTTCCGGGAGATCCTGCCCGGCGCGCCCTTCACGACCGCGGAGAACCAGATGCGGGAGGTCCTGCGGACCGGCCTGCCCCTGGTGGACGAGCAGGTCGTGGGCCGTACCCGCGCCGACCCGGACCACGACCACGCCTGGGCCGTGTCGCTCTACCGACTGGAGGACCACAGCGGGCACGTGCTGGGGATCGCCAACGTGGTGGTGGACGTCACCGACCGGTACGAAACAGCCAGGCAGGCCGACCGGGCCCAGCAGCGCCTGCGCCTGATGGCCGACGGCTCGTCCCGCATCGGGACCACCCTCGAGGTGGAGCGGACCGCCCAGGAGCTGGCGGACGTCCTGGTCCCCGACCTGGCCGACATGGTCGCGGTGGACATCCTGGACTCCGTCCTGCGGACAGGCCGCCCGGACCGCGGCGAGGGGCCTGCACTGTTCCGCGCCCTGGCGGTGAAGACCGCCTACCCCACCGGTGCCTCCGAGGCGATCATCGCGCCCGGCCACCTCACCGCCTACCACGCCGACCATCCGGCAGCCCACTGCCTCCGCACCCGCAAGCCCCTGCTGATCACCCACATCGACAGCGGCGAGCTCAGCCGCATCGCAGCCGACGACGCCGCCGCCGGCCTGCTCGCCGAAGCCGGTGTCCACACCGACATGGCCGTCCCCCTCATCGCCCGCGGACAGATCATCGGCGTGATGGGCCTCGCCCGCGCCCGCAACCCCCAGCCCTTCGACGAGGACGATCTCACCCTCGCCTGCGAACTGGCCTCGTCCGCCGCGCTGAGCATCGACAACGCCGTCCTGCACCAGCACATCCGCAGCGCCGCCGAAACCCTGCAGCGCAGCCTGCTGCCCCGGCCCTCGCCCCGCCGCCCCGGCCTGGAGATCGCTGCCCGGTACCGGCCCGCGCAGGCCTTCAGCGAGGTCGGCGGCGACTGGTACGACGTCATCCCCCTCAGCGGAGACCGAACCGCCCTGGCGGTCGGCGACGTCATGGGCAGCGGCATCCAGGCTGCCACCGCCATGGGCCGGCTGCGCACCGCCACCTCCACCCTCGCTGACCTCGACCTCGCCCCGAGCCGTATCCTCACCCACCTCGACAAGATCACCCAGGGCCTGGACCCCTACATCGCGACGTGCGTGTACGCGGTCTACGACCCACACCACTCCCGACTGCACGTCGCCTGCGCCGGCCACCTGCCCCCGGTCCTGGTACGGGCCGGAAGGCCTCCCGAACTGCTCGACCTGCCCACCGGCACCCCGCTGGGAGTCGGC
Source organism: Streptomyces flavovariabilis (assembly GCF_000725785.1). Classification (NCBI taxonomy): domain Bacteria; kingdom Bacillati; phylum Actinomycetota; class Actinomycetes; order Kitasatosporales; family Streptomycetaceae; genus Streptomyces; species Streptomyces flavovariabilis. The sequence continues at coordinate 88,626 of NZ_JNXD01000009.1, forward strand.
AGCGGCCCCTTCGAAACCTCCGCCCTCGCCATGAACCCCGGCGATCAACTCGTCCTGTACACCGACGGCCTGGTGGAGACCCGCGACGATCCCATCGACAAACGCCTGGACGTCCTCCTGCACCTGCTGTCCCCGCCGTTCCGCTCCGTGGAGGAGACCTGCGACCGCCTGCTCCGGCAACTCCGCAGTCCCGACGACCACGACGACGTCGCGCTGCTCATCGCCCGTGCGCGGCCTGCCGGCACTGCGTGAGGGCCGGAACGCCTCCAAAGCCGAGCGTCTCCGTGTGCGGCGGCCCCGCCACGTCCGTTCTCCTAGCCGGCGTTGTTGCGCGCGAGAGCGACTCGCTCGGTGTCGTTGTGCGCGCTGAGCGTCGGCAGCGGGAAGTTCCCGGCCGCGAGTCGACGGCGTGCCTCTTCGTACAGTTCGCGCAGCGAGATCGACTCGGACCCCTCGGTCACACCGTCGCGCAGGACGTCGATCAGGGCCCCCGTGAACGCCGTGTACGCGTCTCCCGGTGCAGTGGCCGCGCGTTGGAGCGACGCGGCCAGGACCGTGACATCACGGTCCGGCACGATGTTGAACACTCCGGGCAGGGCTTGGCGGCCGACGCGGCCGCTGTAACAGCAGTCCAGGATGACGATCTTGTGCCGGGCGGCGCTGTGCAGAACCAGTTCCCTCACGTCGTCGAGCGGCACGGCGGTGACCGGTGCGTCCGGACGGCTGCCGGCGACGGCCAGGCTCAGCTCTCCCGAAACCGAGTCGTACAGGCCGTGACCGGCGAAGTACACCAGCAGGGTGTCCTCGGCAGATGCCGCCGCATGCCCGACGACGTCGAGGAGCTCTGATCCGCTCTCCGGATTCTCCAGCACCAACGAGCGTTCCTGGGAGAAGCCGCCGTCCAGCGGGTGGGTGAGCAGCAGTGCCAGATCCCGGAGCCCGGCGTGAACCTGCGGCAGATCGGGCAGCTCCGTGTAGGAACCGGTGCCGATCAGGACCGCGGTCGAGCGCTCGGGGTCAGGGAGTCTTGAGGAGCGTGTGTGCAGCCAGGCCCAGCTTTCGAAGTCCTCGTGCTTTACGCGTACGCGCCGGAAACGGCCGTGGAACCCGGGTACGTCCTGGTACAGCGACTCCGAGACAATGAGCGCGTAGTCGGCTTCGGACTCCCTCAGGACGGCCGAGTCGGCGAGGCGGGCGGCGCTCTGAACGGCCTCGCCGGTGGCACCCAGTTCTCCCATGGCGATGACGCCGGCCGTCATGGCCACCCTCACGCGCATCACGTTTCCCCGCTCGCGGGCGTGCCGCAGGCCCCGGGCGAGTCCCTCCACGAAGCCAGGGACCGTCACCGACTCGTCCACGCCCTCGGACAACAGGACGAGTGAGCCGTCGCCGCGGTCCTCGCGAAGGTAGGGGCGGGTGTTTCCAGCCGTTCGTACCGCGTCGTCGATGACGTCGCGCAGCGCCCCCGCCATTTCGTGCCGGGTGGCCGCGCTCATCTTCCCGTGTCCGGCGATGTCGACGACGATGCAGACCCTGAAGGACACCGGCGGCGTCGGGAAGCCCGCCGCAGCACGATTCTGGAAGCGCAGTGCGACGACCGACAGGTCCGGCCAGACGGCCACGCACTCGTCGAGCGGTACCGGCCCGTCCGGCTTCTCGTCCTCGTCCACGGCCACCAGGAAGCCCCGGGTCAGGGAGTCGTCCACGGCCATGAGTTCCGCGACCTGCGTACGCGGGGGCCAGGAGAAGGGAGAACCAGCCCGCTTGATCTCCACGGGGCAGTACCGGCCGTTGCTGTGCCAGAGCAGGTCGAACCGGCGCCTCCAGCCCAACCGTCGCTCACGGTCCGGAGACAGTCCACGCTCGTCCAGATAGCGCACCAGGTCTTCGACGATCTCCGCCTGGGTCATCCGTGCCGCGGTCGGCCGGTCATGGACGTACATGAGCAGGTGGAGAAGCAACACGTGGCTGTCTTCCGGGGCATCGCGGACACGGGAGAACGTGCTCACGACGTCCCGGGGGCACAGCGGCAGCAACGCGTCCAGGTACTGCTCGCGCAGCCGCGGCCGTACGTCGGGGGGCGGTTCGCCCCTCGACTCGGCGACCGAGTCCACGAGGCCCGTCACCTGGTCCCAGAGGGGCAGCGTCACCTCGGGTGCGCGAACGCCCAGTTCCCCGGCCAGCAGCCGCAGCGACGCATCCAGGCCCTCTCCCGACACCCAGGGGAACTCCGCCTTCGCCGGCGCCTCCTCGCTGGAACTCTGCTCAGCCGGCGAGAGGATCAGCGTGGAGGCAGCCGCTTCCGGCACTCCCAGCCGCGCCTGCAATGCCGGCCCGAGATGAGCGAAGGGTGCGGCCGACCCTCGTGCGTCCTGGCTCAGGGGCCAGGCCGGGAAGTCCGAGGAGCGGCCGACCAGAGACTCGATGTGTTCGCCCACCCGGCGACTGCAGGCAAGGAGGTCGGTGGTGGGGACGGCATCCAGAAGGAGGTCCTTGGCCTCCGGCGTGAAGTCGAACAGACGGTGGCGGCCTGCCGAGTGGTCGGCCGGCAGAGGCTGCAGCAGACCACCGAGGAAGACCTCCGCCAGCGGTGTGGTGTCCTGGCGCCGGTCGAGGTGCGCGTGGACGAGCTGCATGACGGGCACGGTGACCGGGGCCATCGCTGCCAGGTGCGCGGCCAGGCGCAGGGCCTCGGGGGACGCGGCGCGCGCGAAGTCCCCTACGGACACGGGCCCGGGGGAGGAGACGGCGGGTGCCTCGGGCCGGTGCGGAGACCACAGGGGAACCGGGACCGGCCGTGCGACGACCGTGTTCACCGCCGACCACGTGGCGAGACCGGCCGGGGTCAGCTCCACGACGGGTACCGGGACCGGCGGAGGCGGTGCGACGGTCGGCGGGAGTACCTGGTCGGTCACCGTCCAGGCGGTGTTCACCGCACCCGGCCGGGGGGACACCACCCGCCAGGTGTCCGCCCGGACTCCCGAACCCGCCCACAGGCGGCGGGGGAGCGTGTGGAGCACGGCGGTCGGGCCGCTGCGGGCCCAGCCTTCGAGTACGGGGCGTAACCGTCCGTCGCGCCATGCGGGCGCCGCTCCGTCGGTGACCACCAGCACCATGGTCCGGCCGGAGCCGTCCGCCACGGAACCGGGCGCCCGGGTCTGCGGGTCGGTGCTCCACGGGCGTGCGAGGCGGACTTCGGCGCTTCCGGGGGCACAGCGGATCTGGTGAGTCACCACCTGACGGAAGGCGCCGCTGCGTTCGAAGAGGTCTTTGAGGTCAGCGCACTGCCGCTGCCACAGGGGCATGGACACACCGCCGTCGATGACCAGAGCCAACCGCAGCCAGCGCTCCGGCTGGGCACGCAGCACAAGGTGCGGAGAGCGCGTGTCGGCCTGGAGGGCGGCGGTGGCAGCTTCGTCGAGTCCGCTGTGGTGACGGCTCGGAACACGCCGTTTCAGCGGGCGCAGCGCTCTGCCCAGGGGCAAGGTGGGACCGAGGGCACGGCCGCCGGGGGTCCACAGGGCTCCGGCGGGTGGTCCGGCGGCCGACGGGCTGGAGACGATGGCCAGGTGTGCGTCCGAGGGAGCTGCGGATCCCGCTGTCTCCTCCCGGCCCGCCGCCGCTGCGGGGCCGGTACCCGCCGGTGCGTCCCCGGGCGGTCGGGCATCCGGGCCGACTGCGTCGAGGGACGGGCTCTGGGGGTCCGTCGTCTCCGGAGCACGCAGTGCCAGCGGGGCGGCCGGGCCCGACGGGACGCGAGGCGCGAGCCAGAGGACGTCGAGGAGTTCCTCCTCCATGGGCAGCCCGGGGCCCCTCGCGAGGACTTTCAGCAGCTCCTCGAACATCTTCTCAGCCGTCCGTGTTGAGCCGGTGCAGGACGGTCTTCAGCAGTCCGTCGGCGTCCAGCTGGACCCCTCCCCGGCGCAGGAACACAGCGTTGAGGAGCTGGTCGGTGGCGAGTTCCCCGACGGCCCGCCGGGCCAGGAACGCCATGATCAGGTCCCCGGCGTCGGCGAGGGCCTCCGGGCCGAGGTGGCCTTCGACGATCTCGCGCAGGCGGGCCTCGTCCGGGTCGCCGAGGTGCAGCGGGAGGCAGCGGCGGCGGAAGGCGGGTGGGAAATCGCGTTCACCGTTGCTGGTGATGACGACGAGAGGGAACTCGGCACAGCGCACCATCCCCCGCTTCACTCTCGCTGTCCGGTGCGGGTCGGCGGTCAGGACGTTCACCTCCGCCTGGTCCTCGGGCAGCCTGGACAGCTCCGGGATCTCGAAGGTGCCCTCCTCGAAGACGGTGAGCAGGTCGTTCGGCAGGTCGAGGTCGCCCTTGTCCAACTCATCGACGAGCAGCACCCGGGGCCGCTCCTCGGCGATGAACGCCGTTCCGACCGGGCCGAGGCGCAGGAAGGAGCCGATACCGGGCCGCGCGTCGTCCGGACCCCGTTCGAGGTTGCTCTCCTGGAGCCTGCCGATCGCGTCGTAGCGGTACAGGGCGTCCTGGAGCGTGGAGCGACTGTTGACAGGCCAGTGCAGCACGGGGCCGAGGTCCAGTTCGTGGGCGATGGCCGCCGCGAGGGATGACTTGCCGGTACCGGGGTGGCCCGTGACCAGCAACGGCCGGCGGAGGTGGATGGCCGCGTTGACCACGTCCGTCTCCGTACGGCCGATGACGTAGCGTGCCCCGGTCCGTGCGTTGTCCCCGCGGACGGCTTCGCTTTCGGCGTTCTCGCTTTCCGTGCTCGCGAAGCGCCTCCAGGGTGGTGCCTCGGGGATCGGTACCGTGCGGCGCTGCCCGTCACCCCGGAAGAGCTGCCAGCTCTCGTGCTCGGCAGGGGGACCGGGCGTCTCGGGGGTTTCCGCTGCGGGGTTCTGGGTCATCGAGGGCTCGCCTCTTCGGAGTCGGAGGGGGCGGGGTGATCGGGTGACTCGGAGAGTCCGGTCAGGGACAGCACCGGTGGCAGGGGACGGTCGGCCGCCTCGAGGAGCACAACGGGGCACACAGGACGGGCGGCAGGCTGCACGCACGCCTGGGCCCGGTAGTCCCGGATCCGCCAGGGCAGCCCGTCCACGGCCCTTTCCGGCTGCAGCGGGTCGAAGTGAGTGTGCTGGACCTGGCCCGGTGCCCGCCGGTCCCACAGCACGACCGGGTAGCCGAGCCGCAGCGCCGCCTGCACCAGCCGGCCCCGGCCGTCGGGCCCCGCCCGCACGACGGCTCGGGCCGCGCCGACGTCCGCCATCAGGGCGCCGTACCCCGCGAAACCCTGGGCGTGCTCGTCGTCCAGGAAGACCACCGTGTCGTTGTGCCGCCCCGCCCACCTGCTCTTGATGCCCTCCTGGCGCTTTTCCTCCCGCTCGGCGCAGGCCAGGGGAGCGCAGCGCAGGGCGGTCGCCCACTCGACCCCCAGCAGGATGGGCAGTTCGTCGCCGTCGTCGGCGCCGTTCCAGGAGTCGACGGGCAGCTGCACGGCATCCGGCTGAAGCAGAATCTCGACGACCGGCGTTTCCTCGGTCACCCCCCGCAGCAGCGACACGGTCCGCTGTATCCGGCGCACCACGTCCCTCGGGGCCAGGGGGTCCGGGCTCTGCTCGGCGGCCTGCACGAGGTCGCCGGCGCCGGTGTCGAGCCACATCACGCAGGTGTAGCGCTCGTCGCCGTCCGCGGTGGTGGAGTCGGGTGGCGCGGCGTCGAGCTGGGCCACGACACGGGGCCGGCCGGCCGCCGGGTCGAGGCTGTCCAGCCAGGCCAGCGCGTCGGCGCGGCGCTCGGCGAGCCCACCGGGGTCGACGTTCAGCCGGCGGCTCACTCGTGCGGCCCACTCGTGGAGTTCTGCGCGGACGTCGGGAACCATCGCCGCGAGCAACTCGGTGAAGCGGATGACCGCGGGCACCAGTTGTCTGCCCGGATGGGCCATGCTCTGTCCGCCGGTGTGCTTCTCGAAGTGCTCCACACAGGCCATGAGCTGGGCGACGCTGGAGCCGTGCCCTGCCTGCGGCTTCGGGGGCAGCCACGCCCTCTCGAGCGGCTGGGTGGCTCGTACGGCCGCGATCACCCGTGCCGTCGGCGGCAGGTGGGGTGCGTGGCTGAGGACCTCCCGCAGGGCGGTGTACTCAAGGTGGGAGAGCAAGCCGGGCACACCGTGCGTACGGCCCAGGGACAGCAGTTGGTCGGCGGCCCGCCGGTTGCGGCTGTGCACCACTTCCACGAGTGCGGCCATGGCCCGTTCGACCGTGAGCAGGGTGTGCGCGAGTTGCTCGTCCGAAGGGCAGGAACCGAGATGCGCGCCCGGGCACTGGACGGCGAGGTGCTCCAGGCAGCGGGCCCTCAGGTCGCCGTCGTCGAGCGCCTCGTGCAGGGCCAGGGCCAGGTGGCTGCGGCCTGTCGACGCCGGAAGCGGGGCGCGGGGCCAGAGCAGGCGCTCGCGGGAGCCATCGAGAGTGCGGATGTCGATATCGATGCTGACGGGTGTCTGCGTGTCGGGCGTGGCGGCCCGGACATGGGTGAGCAGGGCGGCCGGATCCGGGTGCAGATCGGCGGCGTGCGTCTCCAGCCAGTCGATGACGGCATGTGAGAAGACGCCGCTGCGCAGGGCCGGGTCGTTCTCAGCGACCTGGCCTGCGGCGGCCGCGCACAGGGCGAACTGCGCGACGGGATGGCGGCGTACGGTGGGGAAGTCGGCGATCGCAGGCCCTGTCGGCTGATTGTGGTGCTCCAGGAAGGTCGCGCACGTGTCGAACAGCAGCACCTGCTCGGTGAAGCCCGCCAGGTCGTCGCGCTGGAGGTATTCCAGCAGGTTGGCGGTGTCCACGCAGCGCTTGTCCTTCGGGGAGGCGTCGGGGCACAGCAGCAGACGTCGGTCGCCTTGGCCGAGCACGCCGTGGCTGCCCCAGTAGACGTAGAGCAGATCGCCGGTACGGCCGTCGAGGCCGTGGGCGAAGGCGTCCATGAGTGCGTCCCGACCCCAGGTTTGGCACCAGGTCAGCTCACCGGCCGCGGTGAGCGCGTCCAGCGAGGTACGACTGGCCTCGTCGGGCGCCAGCAACAGCTGGATGTTGTCCTCGGGCACGCCGCCCTTGCGCAACCACTTGTAGAAGCGCAGGGCGTCGTCGACCGCGCCGGGCAGATCCCAGTCGGGATGCCGGGGATACCGTTCGACGCCGACGACCACGGCGTGGACGCGCGCGGGGTCGTCGACCGCTCTCAGCCCAGCCATGCGCCGATCGCGCCCCAGACCTCGCGGTTGTCCCAGTAGGCGCTGTGCGCGAAGGGGAACGGCTGGTGGTTGTCCACCTCGTGGTCTGTGGCCACCACGGGAAAGACCTGCGCGGCACGGAAGGACAGCAGGTCGCGGGGATCGTAGAGGTTGAGCCAGCGGCGCGGGAAGTGGGCGGGGAGCCGCTGCGGGTGTTCGAGGGAGATCAGGGCGCCCGCCTCGTAGAAGAAGGGGGCCTGGGAGCCGACGGTGATCAGCTGGTCGACCCGGTCGATCCGCTCCTCCACCATGAGATCGACGCAGGCCACCCCGCCCAGGCTATGGGCGATCACCGTGACGGCGTCGCCGGGCGCGTGGTCGACGGTGCGCTTGATCAGTCGGCGCAGCGCCTGGCCACGGGCCTGGTAGCGGAGGATGTCACCGACAGCCGGCACGAGGAGGTCGTCGTTGTGGGCGCCGCGGCGGCGCCGGGCGTGCCAGGTCAGGGCGAGGAGGGCGGGGGTGGAGGCGGCCTTGGCGACGGTCCCGCCCAGACCGCGGCCCTGGGTGTGCAGCTCGGCGCTGAGCAGGGAGAGCAGGGTGTCCCGCTGGAGGCCGTCCGGGGCGTCTGCTCCGCCGTCCACGGCGTACGCCAGCGTCGCCGCGACCACGGCTCGGGCGAAGGCGTGCCGGTGCTCGTAGCCGCCCTCGTCGGCCGTGGCCGCCGCATCGCGCAGTTCGGGCGAGGCGGCGACCTCGAGGAGCGCGTGATCGAGTGCGTCGTCCAGGTCATGCGCGGTGAAGGCGGCGCGCACCTGTGCGGAGGGGACGTAACCGGTGAGCTCGCCGAGCAGCTTCAGCGCGGGGCTCTGACCGCGGCCCATCCCGGAGACGACAGCGGGACGCAGGCCGAGCAGACGCAGCTCGTAGCCGGGGTCGCGGTAGAGCACTCCCCAGATGGCGATGTCCTCGTCGTCCTTCTTCCGGCCACCGCGGGACTCCGTGTATCCAGGGATGCTCGCGCCGTCCAGGGCCAGCCGCGCTCCGGCCTCCCGGCCCCAGAAGCATCCCCGTACCCCGACTTCGGGCCGCAGCTCCTTGAGCGCCGAACGCACGGTCGACAAGGTCTTGTCGTACGACCTCTCGCGCACACCGGTGCCATGGACGAAAACCACTGAGCGTTGCACGTTTCCCCACCCCGCGGACGCACGCAGCCGGGCTTCTTCGCGCGGCTGTCGCCGATGCTAATCGGGGTGGCGAGGCGGACGGGGGGAAACGGCGCAGGAACCGGTGAGGCAGGCGCTTCTCTTCTGTCCGCATACACGGTGCGATTCGCTGGTGTGTGCGAAGCCGCCCCCGGTGTTATTCAATGAGGTGTGCGGTCAGGGAGCTCGGGGCCTCACCGCACGGGTCCGCACACGGCCCCGGTGCCGCGCCGGGGATTGCTGAGAGAGCCGCATGGACTCCACACCCCCGCCCTCGTCCCCTTCGGCCTTCGACCTGGTCAGCCGCGCTCTTGGGCGCTACATCCCGCAAGGAGGAGCGGCAGCGCCCGACGCGCAGAGTGACCGCGCCACGCGCCGGCAGGCCCCCGACCAGTCGGCGGCGGGCCGTCAGGAACAGATCCTCGGCGCGGTCAACCTGGACAGGGACCTGATCATCACCCGCTGCAATCTGGCAGCCCCCGTCTTCGCGGGTCTGGACGCCGGGGCCGGGAGGCCGTTCGTCGATCTCCTGCCACCGGGGGACGTACCGACGGTCACCCGGCGGCTGCGGCAGGTCGTGGAGAGCGGTGAGGCGCATGTGGCCCGCATCCAGCGCCTGCGGCGCGAAGACGGGTCGGAGCTGGTGGTCTCCATGAGTATCCTGCCCTCCGCGGCGCCGGAGGGGGGCCTGACGGTCTCCGTGATCGCCATGGCCAGACGGCTGCACCTGTACGCCGCCGAGACCGCGATCGGCACTTCCCTGGACATCGGCGAGACCGCGCAGTCGCTGGCGGAGTCCCTGCTGGCCTGGGGAGACGTGGCCGCCGTGGACCTCGACTTCGCCGTGTGGACGGGTGAGGGAGTCTCCGCGGGGGCGCGGGGGCGCATCCGGCTGCGGCGGGCGGCCCTGGTGCCGGACCGGGTGTGGCCCGAGGGCTACACGACTGCGGGCGACGACCTTCCCGGCGACGCGAGTCGCCTGCTGGCCCAGGCGGTGCTGCGCGACGATGCTCCGCAGACCCTCGTCATACCCGGAGGGGAGGCGGTCGAGCGGGTCTTCGGCAGTCCACGAGTGGCGCGTGCCCTGGTACCGGGTGACCGGTCGGCAGGTGTGGCGTGCATACCACTGGTCCTGGACAGTGCGCCGCCCGTCGTCCTGGGCGTGGCCGAGGTCTGGCGGCGGGCGGACTGCCCCTTCCGCGACAGCGAGCTGTTCGACCTGCAGGAACTGGTGGCCAGAACCGCCCACCACGTCGACCTGGCTCGTCAGCACCAGCGCGAGCACACGCAGGTGCTGGCGCTCCAGCGACGGCTCCTGCCCCGGGCCGGCGGCGACACCATCGAGATCGCCAGCGTCTACCAGCCCGCCACCCCCGACAGCGCGGGCGTCGGCGGCGACTGGGTGAACAGCTTCCCGCTGCCTGACGGCCGTACCGCGCTGGTGGTCGGTGACGTGGTCGGGCACGGTCTGGGAGCCGCGGCGACCATGGGCCAGCTGAGCATGGAGGCCCGCGCGCTGCTGTCCGCGGGGCTCGCGCCCGACCAGGTACTGGAGCACCTGGACGAGACCGTGACGCTGCTGGACGACGCGGAGTCCGGGCTGGCGGCCGGCTACAGCGCCCTCGGATCGACCTGCTGCATCGCCCTCTACGACCCGGTCAGCCACCACATGACGCTGTCCAGCGCCGGCCACCTCCCGCCGATCCTGGTCTCACCGGACGGGCACGCCGGCCCGCTCGCGATCCGCCCTCACCCCGGCCTGGGGGCCGAGTTCGCGCTGCGAGAGCCGTTCGACGTGTACACCTTCGGCGTGCCCCCGGGCTCGGTGCTCGCCCTCTACACCGACGGCCTGGTGGAGGACCCCGCCCTGTCGATCGACGAGGGCATGGACAGGCTGGCGGACGCAGTGGCCACGGTGCACCCCTGGGACACCCTGCAGCAGGCCGTACGGCACGTCGTCTCCGCACTGGCGCCCCGGCCTCAGCGTGACGATGTGACCCTGCTGCTCGCCCGGATGATCGGCTACCGAAAGGAGGACACGGCGACCTGGCGGCTGCCCGCCCGCGACGACGCCCCGGCCCGTGCCCGGGTGCAGGTCGCCGCGCTGCTGGCGCAATGGCGCATCAGGGACGACACCCGGCACGACGCGCTGCTGCTGGTCAGTGAGCTGGTCACGAACGCGGTGCGCTACGCCACCGGTCCCGTCACGGTGCGGTTGATCAGGGCCGGTCACGGCCTGCTGTGCGAGGTGGGCGACACCGGCAACGGCCGGCCACGGCTGAGGCGTGCCGGCCTGCTCGACGACGGCGGCCGTGGCCTGAGCATCGTGCACCGGCTCACCACCCGGTGGGGGGTGCGGTGGACGGACACCGGGAAGGTCGTCTGGGCGGAAGTGTCGAGGTGACGCGGATGGCGCGGGGGCCGCGGCGGGACTGGAAGAGCGCTGTGGAGATCGCGGGATGAGCGACAGGCGCCGCCGACGGTGCGGACGGCGCCCGTCGGCCCACTACAGCCACTGCCCTTCCAAGGCGGTGGCCGTGAGACCCGGGGCCGCCGCGTACAGGACGGCGCGGTTGCCGGGCTTCTGCTGCCCGGCGTCGTGCGCCCGCCGCAGGATGTCGAACACGGCGGCGCCGCCGCGGTTTCCGCTGGTGTAGCTGTCCCGGCTGTGGTCCAGCAGCCCTGACGGCCAGGCGTCGGGCATCGTCTGCTCCATGTACTCCAGCACCCGGGTCCCCCCGGGGTGCGCGAGCAGCACGTCGGGGTGCCAGGTGTCGGGATCGTCCTGGTAGCGGGCGCGCAGCCACTCCCACATCGCGGTGACCGTCTCCTGTACGGCGCGCGGCCCGCGCCGGTCCATCACGAAGTGGGTGCCGTCCGCCCGCGTCTCCAGGCGGTGCAGGTCCTGGGTGCCGGGCAGGGTGTGATGCCAGGCGGCGTCCAGTCGCAGCACCGACTCGGGCCTCGGGCGGCCCGTGACCACCGCTGCGACAGCGGTGTCGGCGAACAGCAGGCGGACGATCAGGGACTCGAGGGTGTCGTCCGCGGGCTGGTAGGTCGTGCTCAGCGCCTCCGAGATGACGACCAGGACCACCCGGTCGGGGTCGGCGGCCACGAGATCCGCCGCCAGCGCCAGGGAACGGGTCCCCGCGATACAGGCCCACTGCGTGGCCGGCAGCAGCATCACGTCGCTGCGGAGCGGCAGCCGGTTGGCCAGGGCCATGTCCAGACCCGGCAGCGCCGGAGTGGTGGAGTGACTGGTGATCAGGCAGTCGACGTCCGCGGCGTCCAGCCCGGCTTCCTGCAGGGCCCCGCGCGCCGCACGCTCCCCGTAGGACTGCACGGCCTCCCATGCGGGGGCGGTGCGCTCCTGGACGGTCTGCGGCGCGGGTATGGTCTCGAGGGCGGCGATCACGCGGTCCACGTCCTGCTGGGTGAACCCGCCCCGCGTCAGGGCTTCTTGGGCGGGCGCGATGCCGACGGCCCGCAGGCCGCTGCCCTCGCCGGGTGCGACGGCGGTCTCCAGCGGCAGCATCCAGCCGCGGGTCTCGATGCCCGTACTGGCCGCGATGCCGTCGATGCGCGGCGCCCACGCAGCGTGTGGATGCCGATCGCTTACCTCCGCCACGATCTCGCTGGTCTTCACGGCATGCTCGCCGTGTATCACGGCAGGGGGGCAGAGGTAAGCGGCCATGGTGGGGCACCTTCCGAGGGAGAACAGAAATGTGATCCGGCGTCCGTTTCGAGCATGGACGCCAAATGGACATTTCCGCTGTGATGCAGACAACTTAGACGCACCCTGATTGCTGTGACGCGGCTCACGTTCGAACGGTTCCAACTCGCAGGAGGTGGCGGAGAAGAGGGGCTGTCCGATCCCTCGGGCGATGACGTCAGGGCCCGGGGCGTCCGGACCGTCGTAGCGATGCCGCCCTTCTTCGCGCTCATCAGGCAGCCGTCGGCCGGCCCGGACGCCTGCTCGGCGACCTGACGCCGACTCATGTCGCGGTCCACCGCCTCGGGCCGGGAGCGGACACGCACTCGAACGGGTGGCTCCCGCGCCGCAGCCGACCTCACCGCGAGGTCGGCCTGGGCACCGTGAACTCGGGCGCGCCGCTCGGCATCGGCCTCTGGGACCTCTACCTGGATGTACGCGGCCAGGGAGTCAGCCACATCTCGTTACCCGGGATGCTTGTCGTCCGAGGACGCCTGATCGACAATGCCGCCTGCCGCCCGAAGCCCGTGGCCCTGCTCGCCGAAGGGGGTTCGGACTCGGTTCGGGAGGTGCCGCTGCTGTACGCACCGGACGGCAGCCGAACCTTCACTGCCGCATGCCGGTCGGGAAACCGCGACCGGGACGGTGGACGCTGACCCTCCGCCGCTCCCCGGCGGCCCGAAGGGGACTCCGGTGCTGCGTGTGGCTCCGGTCAGGCCGGCTGCGGTCCTTCGCTGCCGCCCCGGTCGACGGGAATCCCCAGCCGGTGCGCGACGGTGCTGAGGGCTGTGCCCAGCGGGAGAGACACCCTGGTCACGGCGTGCCGGTCGCCCCGGGTCTGATCCCGGTTGACGATCAGCACCGGCTTCCCGGCCTGGGCCGCCTGGCGGACGAAGCGGAGCCCGGACATCACCGTCAAGGAGGAGCCCAGGACCAACAGCGAGGCCGCCCCGCGGACCAACTCGCGGCAGTGCTCGACCCGCTGCGGCGGAACCGATTCGCCGAAGAACACGACGTCCGGTTTGAGGGTGCCGCCACAGACCGCGCAGGGCACCACGCGGAAGCCTCCGACCTGGTCGTCCGTGAGGTCGGCATCACCGTCCGGGTTGATTCCGGCAGCCACGGGATCGAACCCCGGATTGGCCTCCTCCAGCCGCAGGGCGAGTTCACGGCGCGGGCTGAAGGCGCCGCAGGAAAGGCAGACGACCCGGGCCAGGTTTCCGTGGAGTTCCACGACGTCGTCGCTGCCGGCGGCCTGGTGCAAGCCGTCCACGTTCTGGGTGATGACACCCGCGAGCAGTCCGTGCCGTCCGAAGGCGGCCACGGCCCGGTGCCCGGCGTTGGGGCGGGCCCGGCCGAAGCTGCGCCAGCCCAGGTGGCTGCGGGCCCAGTACCGGCGCCGGGCCTGGGCGCCGGCGACGAAGTCCTGGTAGGTCATCGGAGTGTGCCGGCTCAGGCTCCCGCCCTCGCCCCGGTAGTCGGGGATGCCCGATTCCGTGGAGATACCCGCTCCGCTGAGCACCAGCACTCCGCCGGCGCTCAGCGCGTCGGTGACCGGCTCCATATCCGTGGTGGCCGGCGGCAAGTCCTCGGAGGGGCTCCAGCTCAGGGTGGGGCGCGTGCGCATGCCGTCAGGGTACGCAACAGCAGCATGTCGTGACCGATGCGTTGTGTCGGGCGGCATGGTCATCGTCATGGCCCCCGGCGCCGGACAGCGCCACCGGGCCCTCGCGGAAGCCGATATCAGGACGAGACGTTTGGCCGGGCGGGATCGGCGCACCCGATGAGCTAACAGAATCCTTATACGACGAAGCGGAGACGCACCATGGGCATCATTGCTTGGATCATCATCGGGCTACTCGCCGGCGCGATCGCCAAGGCCCTGATGCCGGGCAAGGACCCCGGCGGCATCATCATCACCATGCTCATCGGCATCGCCGGTGGTCTCCTCGGCGGCTGGCTCGGCAAGGTCATCTTCGGCGTGGACTCCATCGACGGGTTCTTCCACCTCTCCACGTGGATCGCCGCGATCGTGGGTTCCCTCATCCTGCTCGCGCTCTACCGCGTCGTCACCGGCAACCGCCGCTCGCACCGCCACGCATGACCCGTTGAAGGCATAGCCTCCGGACGCACCTCGACGGCTCCCTCCCTGTTCGCAGGGGAGGGAGCCGTCGGTGTTCGCGGGCGAGAGCGGCCGGGCCGACCGGCCCGTTCGGCCCTCACCCTGCCCGAATTCAGCAAGGGCTCCGCCACACCCCGAGTTCCGGTTCCTTCAGCATCGACGACAGCCTCAGCCGACGGGACTCGGCACAGAAACCGCTCCTCGGCTCCGTGTACTCCACGTGGAACACCGCCTTGCCCGCGGCGATGAACGGGGAGAGCTCGCCGCACTCGTCGTACTGAGCGCATTCCTCGTTCACCGCGAAGTCGAAGTGGCCCACGAGTTGCGGGATCTGGGGGAGGTCGTTCTTCAGCCCCACCGACAGTCCCCGCTCGTGGGCGATGGCCGCGATCATGCGGTTGTACCTGAGCTGGTCCCGGGCGGTGAGCGGGAAGCCGGTGTCGTTGCCGTAGCCCTCCACCAGATCGGGTTCCACCGCGTCGAAGCCCTTGTCGCGGCACATGTCGAAGCGGCGTTCCATGATCGGCCGCAGGACCGTCAGCCGCCGGATGTCCAGCCACCGCTCGCCCCCCCACCCGTTGGGCTCGCCGAGCACCGAGGGCGGGAAATCGTCCCGGTCCGGCCGGAAGTCCTCCCATGCGCCCACGTTGACGTAACAGATGACCTTCCTTCCCGCGCGGTGCAGCCGGGCCACGTCCGCCGCGGAGTTCTCGAAGCCGTCGATGTCGTAGACGGGCACGTCGGCCGACGCGTCGACCTTGCCGTCCAGTTGCCACTGCCAGGCGAGGCCCGGACGGGGCTTCCACACAGCCCTGGAGGGTGACGGGGCGGCCGAACCCCGCGGCGGGGGAGCGGAGTTGCCGTCGAGGGGTGGCCCGGCGCTGCCGGAGCAGCCCGTCAGCGCCGCGGCCGCCAGCGCAACCAGCAGGGCCGCGCAGGGAAGTACCCTCCTTCTCATCGCTCCGCCCTGGTGAGGGCGGGTGTCAACTGGGCCCACGGGTTGGGCGGTTCGCCCGTCACCGGGCCGCAGACCGCCGCTCCCCGGTCGTGCGCGGTGCGCACGGCCAGCGGAACGAGTGCCCCGGGCACGCCGTAGACGAGGTGGCACAGCCGCTCGGGTGGGTGCCGTGCGGTCCACGCCGGCCGGCTGAAGGCGGAGACGTACGTCGACCAGTGGCCCTCGAAGGTGACCGTCAGGTCCGCGAGCCGGGCGTATCCCGGCGCCGGATGGACCCCGGGGTTGAGGACGACCGTCCCCGCGCCCAGCCGGCGTACCGTCCGAACCAGCCGGCGGCAGGCCGGCAGCCCGTCCGCGGTCGCCGTCACCCTGTCCAGGAAGCAGCCGTCCGCCGCGTACCACTCCCGGTGCCGGCGCACGTCCTCGATGACGTCCGCAGGCTCGCGCACCCCGTAGTCGGTGTCGACGTATCCCAGCAGACGCGCCCCCGCGGCCCGCAGCGCACCGGCCGCGGCGGTGAACGCCGGGTCGGGGACCTCGCCCGGCCCGCTCGCCGGGTTGAGAACGACCCCGTAGGTACGCGGCGCGGCGGTGATCAGCCGATGCCAGGCGCCCGGGTCCTCGGCCGGATGCACGTACAGCGGGATCAGCAGGTTCACGGCGTGCCGCCGCCTTCCCACAGCGCGGTGAGCGCGTCGTCGAGGGTATGGGCCGGACGCCAGTCCAGGGCCCGCTCGGCGGCGGTGATGTCGGAACACTGCCACGACACCTGCGCGGAGCGGGCCGACCCGGCCGTGCCCGCCGTGGTCTCCTCGATCCGGCCCCGGAATCCGGCCAGGTCGGCCAGGCCCCGCACCAGGTCACGCACCGGAACGGCCCGGCCTCCGCCGACGTTGAGGACGGGCGGCAGCGGGTGCGGGGCCGTGGCCGCGAGCACCGCCGCCCGTGCCACGTCGCGCACGTCGACGAAGTCGCGGTAGGCGGACAGGTCGCCGAGCCGCAGTACGGCATCCGGGCCGGGGCCGGCCTCGCGCAGCAGTGCGGCGATCCGGCCGGGCAGTCCGGAGGGCGGCGCCCCCGGCCCCACCGGATTGCCCACCCGCAGCACCACCGCGTCCAGGCCGGAGGCGGTCACCGCGACCGTGCCCGCGAGCTTGGTCGCGCCGTAGGGGCCGACCGGGCGGGTGGCCGCCGACTCCGTCACCGGAGTGTCGGGCACGCCGGGGCCGTACTCGGCGGCCGAGCCCAAGTGCACCAGGCGGGCCGCGGGGGCCGACTCGCGCAGCGCCGCGCACAGCACCGCGGGGCCGAGGGCGTTGACCTCGGCGAGGGTGACGGCGTCGCCGCCGGTCGCGCCCGCGCAGTTGACCACGATGTCGGGCGCGGCGGACGCGAGGGTCTTCGCCAGCTGCTCCGGGCGGACGCGGGCGAGATCGACGTCGAGGTGGGCGGCCGGTGACCGGCCGCCGCCGAGAACCAGCGCGCCCGGCAGGGCGCGCAGCCCCTCGACGACGTGGGCGCCGAGATAGCCGGTGAAGCCCAGGACGAGAATGCGCATGACGTGCTCAGGCTCCCTTGAGCAGAAGCGACTTGCGGGTGGTGAACTCGGCGTTGGCGCGGTCATAGTCGTCCGGGCGGCCGATGTCCAGCCAGTACCCGTCGAACTCGTAGGCGTGCGGCTGGTTCTGTGTTTTCAGCAGGTCGAGCACCAGCTCGTCGAATCCGAGGGGCAGTCCGGGCGTGTAGCCGTCGAGGGTGCCGCGGGACAGGCCGTAGACGCCCATGGAGACGCGGTAGTCCATGCTCGGCTTCTCGGTGAACGCGACGACTTTGCTGGAGCGGGTGGTCAGCACCCCGAAGTCGATGTGCACCTTGCGGGCGTACGTCGCGATGGTCAGCGGGGCCCCGGACCCGCGGTGCCGGCGCAGGACGTCGGCGTAGTCGAGGTCGGTGAGGACGTCGCCGTTCATCACCAGGAAGGTCTCGGGCAGCCGGTGGCGCAGGTTGAGCAGCGGGCCCATGGTGCCCAGGGGGCTGTCCTCGGTGGCGTAGTCGACGTTCAGACCCCACTGGGAGCCGTCGCCGACGTAGGCGCGGATGATCTCGCCGAGGTGGCCGATGGCGATGGTGCAGCTGGTGAAGCCGGCCGCGGACAGCTGGCGCAGCACGATCTCCAGGATGGCGTGCTGGTCGCCGATGGGCACGAGCGGCTTGGGCAGTGCGGTGGTGTACGGCCGCAGCCGGACGCCCTTGCCTCCCGCCAGGATCACTGCGTGCATGGGGGCTCCTCCTTCGTGAACGCTTCGTGGACGTGCGCAGACGTGACGGACGAGGTCCGCGGTGGAGTCAGATGTTGTAGATGCCGGTCTTGTAGCGGGCGAGGTTGGCCGGGTCGCGGAAGAACTCCACGGTGGACGCCAGTCCTTCCTCCAGGCTGTGCGCGGGCTGCCAGCCGGTTGCCGCGCCGAGCCGGCTCGCGTCCGCGACCAGCCGCATCACCTCGGAGTTGGCGGGGCGGATGCGGGCGGTGTCCTCGCGGACGTCGAGGGCCGTGTCCATCACCTTGCCGATCAGCGCGACCAGGTCGCCGACCGAGATCTCCCCACCGGTCCCCGCGTTGAAGGTGCGGCCCACGACCCGCTCGGAGGGCGCGGTCCCGACGGCGAGGAAGGCCTGCGCGGTGTCCTTGACGAAGGTGAAGTCCCGGGTGGGGCGCAGGTCGCCGAGGGTGATCGTGCGTTCCCCGGCCGCGACCTGCCCGATGACGGTGGGGATGACCGCGCGCATCGACTGCCGCGGTCCGAAGGTGTTGAAGGGCCGCAGCGTGACGACCGGGGTGCCGAAACTGGCGTGGTAGCTGTCGGCCAGCCGGTCCCCGCCCGCCTTCGAAGCGGCGTACGGCGACTGGGTGTTGATGGGGTGGTCCTCGGTGATGGGCACGGTCTGCGCGGTTCCGTAGGTCTCGCTGGTGGAGGTGTGCACCAGCCGGGGCGTGCCCAGGGCGCGCACGGCTTCCAGCACGTTGAGGGTGCCGGTGACGTTGGTGTCCACGTAACTGTGCGGGGCCTGGTAGGAGTACGGGATCGCGATCAGGGCGGCCAGGTGGTAGGCGGTGTCGGCGCCCTCGAGGAGACCGCGGACGGAGCCGGGGTCCCGGACGTCGCCGAGGACGATCTCCACCTGGTCCAGGACGTCCGGGTGCAGGGTCTCCAGCCAGCCGTAGGAGGAGAAGGAGTTGTACTGGGCCATGGCCCTGACCCGGTGTCCGGAGGCGACCAGCGCCTCGGTGAGGTGCGAGCCGATGAAGCCCTCGGCTCCGGTGACGGCGGCGAGCGGTGCGGAGGTCAACTGCGGTGTCCCTTCGGATGGGTGGGATGGGAGCGGCGAGTGGGCGCGGGAATCAGGCGTGCGGGGCGGGCCGGCCGAGCAGCCACAACGCGCACGCCGACAGACACAGGGCCGCGGCGCCGCAGCTGAGCGGCAGGGCCAGGGCGGCGCCCGGTGGCAGCTGGAACAGGACGACCGCTCCGGCCCCGCCGGCTGCCGTCAGGCAGATCCCGGCCGACGACCAGGCCGCCCCGAAGGCCTGGAGCAGCAGCGCGGTCCACAGCACGGCCGCGAGCAGCAGCAGGGTGGCCGGGTCGGCGCCGGTGAGCAGGGCGGCGGGCAGCAGCGGCGTGAGATAGGCGAGCAGGCAGAGACCGAGGATGCCGGCCGAGCGCAGCAGGAATCCGGCGGGCGTGGCGGTGGCGCGCAGCGCGGCGACCGACAGTCCGCGGTAGCGGTACAGCAGCCATTCCGCCGGCCCCATGCTCAGCGTCAGCACGATCACCGCGTACGGTTCCTCCCGCCCTTCCAGCAGTACCAGCACCCCGGCGGCCAGCCCGAACAGGCCGTACGGCAGCGACCACAGCAGGCGCGGCCGGGTCGCGCCGGCGACGGCGGGCACGGCGAGGGCGCCCCGCAGGACCCAGCCCGTGACGGTGAGCGCGGCGAGCAGCGCCAGCAGGGGGAGCCCGGCCCGGAGTGCGGGGCCGGGCTCCCCCCACGGCAGGACGGCGGCGCCCGCGCACAGCGGGCTGAGCGCGGCCAGCAGCAGCCGTTCCCGGCCCAGGACCAGCAGGACACCGGCGGCCGCCAGGTACGCGGACTGTGCGGCCGCCACCAGGGTCACCGGCCCGCCGCCGGCGGGCAGCGCGGAGATGGCCGTCGCCACCACCGCTCCCGCGGGCGCGCCGGCCAGGAGGGTACGGCCCGCCTCCCGGTGTCCGGTCGCCATCCGCAGGTGCGCGCGGTGACCCAGTGCCTGCCCCCACGCCCAGGAGACGAGTCCGGCCACGATCAGGGCGGGGGCGTGCCCGCCGGCGTCCCACAGCGGTGCGGTCAGCAGGTAGGCCAGCCCCGGCAGGGCGAACAGCACCCCCCGCAGCAGACAGCGCAGCGTGTCGGGGCGCCAGGGGTCGGCCGCCGGGGCGGGTTCGGGGAAGGTGCGCGGCACTCGTTCGTACAGCGCGGCGGCCAGGGAGAACAGGTTGGGATGGCCGTACCGTTCGTTGATCAGGGAGGCGGACAGTCCCTCCGCCTCCAGCAGCGCGGCCACCTCGTAGGGGTGGACAGCGGGGCCGACGCGGTCGGCGAGTTCGGCGGCGAGTTCACTGACCGCCTCCTCGTCGGGGCCGCGCCGGGGCAGCCGGATGGCGAGCGTGGCGTCGTCCAGGGCCCAGCGCGGCCGGCGGCGTGGCGGGCGGGTGCCGGCCAGCCGGATGGCCAGCGTATCCTGTTCCGCACCCCCGGGTTCGAGAGACATAGGCCCGCTCACAGGGCGAGGCTTCCGGTGCCGTCGACGGCCGGGGCGGACATCCTGACCGTCGTGGGCATGGCCGTCAACTCCTCTGTCGGGTGGGCCAGTTCCAGATAGACGGACCGAAACGTGTCAATGGTCTGCCGGAGGGTGAACTGCTCGATGACCCGTAGCCGGGCCGCCTCGCCCATCGCCTTGCGCCGCCCCGGATCGGCCAGCAGTTCCAGCGCGGCCGTGGCCATCGCCGCCGGATCGCGCGGAGGCACCACGAGCCCGGTGTCGCCGACGGCCTCGCGTACACCGCCCACGTCGGTGGAGACGGTCGCCCGTCCGCAGGACATGGCCTCGATCAGAGTGAAGGGGAAGCCTTCGCTGATGCTGGAGAGCATCACGACGTTCCCGGCGGCGTAGGCGTCCTTGATGTCGTCGACGCGCCCTTCGAAGGTGACGGCGTCGGCGTGCCCGAGTTCGGCGGCCAGGGCCTCGCAGCGTTCCCGGTAGGCCTCTCCGCCCCGGGGTGTCCCGCCGAACAACCGCAGCCGGGCGTGCGGGAGCCGGTCGCGGACGAGGGCGAAGGCCCGGATGAGGGTCTCCAGGTCCTTGATGGGGTCGACGCGGCCCGCCCAGCTGAGGGTGGGGGCGTCCGGTTCGGGCCCGGCCGCCGGGAACGCGGCGGGATCGACGCCGTTGTAGACCGTGCGGATCGACTCCGGGTCGGCGCCGCCCTCCTCCTCCCACAGCCGGTTGTAGCGGTTGCCCGGTGTGATCAGGGCGGCCCGGCGGTAGCTCTCCTGCGCGAGCAGCCGGAAGAAGCCGAGGATCACGGCCTTCACCGGCCAGCGGTAGGGCGCGGTGCGGTAGCCGAGGTAGCGCTCACGCAGGTAGACCCCGTGCTCGGTCAACAGCAGCGGGACGCCGTGGTGTTCGAGGGCGGCGAGGCCCGGCAGGACGGCGACCCCGCCGCTGACGGCGTGCGCGACCCCGCTCTCGGGCGCCGGGGCTGCCAGCGGGCGCAGGGCGTGCTCCAGCAGGGCGGTCGCGGTGAGCGCGTCGTGCAGGGTCGGCTGTGCCTCGCGCACCGCGAGGCCGGGGCGCCTCCACAGCGCGGTGAGGATCGCGATCGCCCGGTCCGCGCGCAGGAAGGGGCTCAGCGTCCCGTCCGTCGCGGCCCGTGCCAGCGTGTACAGGGCGGGTGCGAAACCGTCCTCGGCGTGCGGGTCGAGCAGCGCGGTCAGGAACCGTTCGTAGGCGGCGGTGAGCTGGTTGCGGGACCGGCCCCGGGGTGGGCGGCCCTCGGGCGGGGCGCCCCACATGGGGACGGACAGCACGCTCGACACGTGCGCGGGCAGGTCCCAGACGAGCGGCTCACGTCCGGTGCCGGTGACGGCGATGACGTCGAAGGCGAGGTCGGGCATGCCCTGGACGAGCTGGTCGCACCAGACGCTGACGCCGCCGTGGCTGTGCGGGTAGGTGCCTTCGGTGAGCAGGGTGACGCGCGTTGCTCCGGTACGTCGCGCGCCCTGGGGAACGGGCATCGATGCTCCACGGCCGAGGAGTGGGGTGGTTCGGGCCGGTCCTGGCCGCCAGGGGACGGCCAGGACCTTCGGTCGGTCTCGGGCGGGCGCCGTTCAGCCGTCTGCGGTGTGGCTCACCGGGTCGGTGACACCCGTGGGGACACGGGTCTTCGGTGCGGGGCCGGTGGCCGGGGCGGGTTCGGAGTCGGCGTCGGCCGGAGCCGCGGCCGACGCCGGCAGGGTGAGAGCGAGCGGCGTACCCGTGGAGGGCGTCCAGCCGGACACCGCCCCCGCGTACGCCTCGCCGAACGCGGCGCCGGCCAGTGTGGTGCCGGTGGGCAGGGTCGCGGGGACCGCCAGCCCGTCCGGCGCGTCGACGGTCACCGTGCCGCCGATGCGGTGGGCGGTGATCTCTCCGGCCCGGAGTGCGTCCTGCCAGTCCGCGCGGCGTCGCAGTTCGGAGCCGATGTCCCGCATCCGCGGGTTCACCACGGGGGTGTCCTCGGCGAACAGCGCCTCATAGCCGTCCAGGACGCCGTCGAGCACGGGGTAGGCGATGCGGTCCTCGGCGAGGTTCGACTGGTGGATGAAGTGCGGCTTGGGGTCGTTGGCCAGGACGTGCCCGAGGGCGATCCGTGTCTCCAGCGGCACGATGTGGTCGGCGTAGCCGGTGGTGGCGTCCAGCGGCGCCGCCAGGCAGGTGGTGGTGGCCGGGTTGTCCTCGCAGATGCCGCTGCCGCCCTGGGCGCGGCCAGTGTAGATCCAGTTGTACTCGTCGACCTGCTCGGCCGCCCGGCCGGCGTTGTAGAAGACGTTCATCGGATAGCGGGGCACGGTCGTGGCCGGACCGACCTGTCGCTGGGCGGGCTCACGGGAGTTGTCGGAGCCGAGCCAGGTGATGTCGTTGTCGTCGAGGGCGAGCGCCAGGTTGGGGTTGTCCTCGGGCTGCTGCGGCAGCACCTTCATGCCCGAGTGTTCGCCGGTGACCAACTCGGCGTTCACCAGCGGCAGACCGGCGCTCTGGCCCCAGACCCGGTTGGTGGCGATCTCGTCGGAGATGTCGTTGCGGCTCATCCACCGGGTGCTGCCGTCGGCGTCGGTCGCGCACTTCCAGGGCACCACGGTGGTGTCCTGGACACAGCCGAGGAAGGGGTGCGAGTAGGTGTGGTTGATCCACCGGAACTCGCCCCGCCGTGCGATCAGCCGGTCGGCGAGGGCGTCCGTGCCGTTGTTGTCCTCCCGGTGGTCGACGCTGCCGGCGCCGTTGTAGGCGAAGTCGAGGGTGAAGTTCTTGCTGTCCTGCCAGTCGACGGCGTGGTCGACGTCGCCGGCCGTCATCCGGATCGGGTCGGGCGTCGCGTCGGGGTCCGTGCAGTCGACGTCGCCGGGCGTGCAGTTGAGCTCGCTGTTCCAGCGGTCGTCGGCGGCGAACACGTCGTCCACGTGGACGGAGAAGTAGTTCCGTGAGGCGCCCAGGTGCACACCGCCGGTCATCCATTCCACGATGCCGCGGGCCAGAAGCCGGAACTGCTGCTGGTACTGGTTGTAGACGAAGGTGACGACCAGCTCGCGCCGCCCGTCGTGCCGGTACTCGCCCACCAGTGTGCCCTTGGCCGGCTGTCCCGGGATCGCCGCCTGCACGTACGGGGTGAAGTCGGCCCCCGCCACGGGCTTCGACAGGTAGGCGTAACTCTCGCCGATGGCCGGGTCGTTGTCCTCGAAGGGCACCGCCCCGTCGAGATAGCCGAAGGGGCCCGACTTGCCCGCGGCGGTCACCTCCGCCCGCGTGCCGTCGATGCTGCCGGAGTAACCGCCGTGGATCGGGTACTGCAGACCGGCTTCGGGACGCGCGTAGGTGTAGGCGTCGACCTGGGGAATGTCATACGTCTGCTCGTACGCCGCGAGTGCCGCCATCTCGGCGGAGCCGGCCGGGAACGGGTTGTCGTTGGGCAGCACGACGGCCTGGAACCTGGCGCGCGGCCGGCCGTCGACGGTGTCCGCCAGGAAGTCGGCATCGATCACGGTCCGGCCGGACTGCGTGAGGTCGATCCGGGTGTAGGGCGTGCCGGCCGCGGCCAGTTCGGCGGCTATCGCGTCGGTGGACGGGCCGCCGTCGCTCACCACCAGCACCCGCAGGTCGATACGGGGTGTGGTGTCGGCGTGGGCCGCGCCGGCCGGCAGGCCCAGTGCGGCGATGAGCGCGCCCACCGTGAGCACGGTGGTGCGTAAGGTCCGCTTCATGCGGTGAGGTCCCCTCCCCGGGCAGGGGTGAGCACAGCTCCCGTGGAGCGGACGCACCCCCTGCGTGCCGCCGGCGTCCCCCTCAGAAGCCAGTTCGTCACGCATCCGTTCGCGTCACATAGTGATGTCTGTGTGGAGATTTTGCGGTCATGTTGCGGAACATGACGGAAAAGCGCAGGTGTCGAATGGGGCCCGTTCGAAAGCGAAGTGAGCCGTTGCCGGTTTCCGGTCGAGGTCGGACCTGGTGGGCGCGAGGGCCCGGCGTGCTGGTCCGGGCCCTGTGTGGCGCGCCGGCGGGCCGGTGGGGCCCGCCGGTCGGAGTGCCAGTGGTCCAGACCGGGACAGGTGCCTGGGGGTGGAGGCTTTCAGGTCACGCCCACGGTGCTCCGGACGAAGCGTCAGGAGCAGAGCACCCGCGTCACGGGTGTGTAGACCGGGCCGCCGCTGACGTTCGTGGAGTCGCTGAACTCGGCGTAGAAGTACGAGTAGAAGCCGATGTTGCCGTTGCAGCCGGAGTCGGCGGCGACGTCCAGCGTCAGGGTGACCGTACGGCTCTGGCCGGGCGGGATGGTGGCGCCGTAGTTGGCCCCGAGGTTGGCCGGGCCGGTCCCGGAGCAGGGGGCGGGGCCGGCCGTGGTGGTCGGGCTGCACCCGGTGAAGCTGTACTTCAGGTCGGGGCGCTGCGTGGTCAGCCACGTCGGTTCGATCGTCTGGTACACGAACCAGACGTCGTAGGTGTGGGTGTTGGTGATGGTCATCGACAGCCTGACCGAGCCGCCGGGCGTGGTGGTGGCGCTGTCGGTGGCGAAGGTCAGCTCCGCCGGCGCCGGGTCGGCCGCGCTCGCGCTGGGGGCCAGGCCGAACACGGCGAGGGCCAGGGCGAGGACGGCGCCGAGACCGAAACGTCTCATCAGGGGTGATCGCATGGCCCCGGAGGCTAGGCAGGGGCCGAGTGCAGCGTCTGCCCCCTGGGGAAGGTGCTGGTCGCCCCTCGGCTGGAAGTGTTCATTACGTGAATGACGCGTGATGAAAATATGGTGGCGCGGCGGAGGTCGCATCCGCCCAGGCAGTCGGTGTGTGCGGGGGTGGTGGTGCGGGCCGGGCGCCGTCGGCCGCTTCCGTGGCGCGCAGAGATGACTTTGGCGCGTATCGGACGCGGCGGGCCCCCTCTGCACCTCTGGTCACCCTGGAGTTCTCGGCCATCCGCCGGTTTCCGGCCTACCCGTCAGAGAGGGCTCCCAGGCCGGATCGTCACCCGTCAGGATGGTGACCGCATGCGAGGGGTGTGTGTGCGAGGCTGGTCCCGTGTGGACGGATACAGGCAAGAAAGGTGATACGCCATGAGCGATGTCGAAGAGAGGGCGCTGCTGGCGGGTGGCTGCTTCTGGGGTATGCAGGATCTGATCCGGTCGCTTCCCGGAGTGATCCGTACCCGCGTCGGTTACAGCGGTGACGACGACAAGCCCCGCCCCACCTACCGTGACCACGGAAAGCACGCGGAATCGATCGAGATCGTTTTTGATCCGACCGCTACCGACTATCGCGCGATCCTGGAGTACTTCTTCCAGATCCACGACCCGTCCACGAGGAACCGGCAGGGCAATGACATCGGTCTGAGCTACCGCTCCGCCATCTTCTACCTCGACGACGAGCAGCGGCGCGTCGCGCAGGACACCATCGCCGACGTCGAGGCGTCCGGGCTGTGGCCGGGCCCGGTGGTGACCGAGGTCGTACCGGCCGGCGCGTTCTGGGAGGCCGAGCCGGAGCACCAGGACTATCTCCAGCGCTACCCGGACGGTTACACCTGCCACTTCCCGCGTCCGAACTGGCGGCTGCCCAGGCGCGGCTAGTTCTGAACACCGACGTGGCCGGGGAGGGCGCTGCTCTCCCCGGCCACGTGTCGTTTCCGCGCCTTGGTGGTGCCGCACACCCAGCGACCCGGAACTCCTCGGCATCACCTCGCCGCACGACGGCATCGTCACCGGTTCGCCGCGTAACGCAGGAATCCACCTTCGCCTGTAGGCCCGAGCCGCACTCCTACGGGCGACTCGCCCCAGGGCACCAACAGCTCAGCCGGTTCCCCGGTGCACGACCAACGGCAAAAGGCAAGGAGAGATCTCTCCTTGCCTCTCCCAAGGTATAGCGCACCGGGGGGCTTGCGGCAAGGCCCCGGTCACAGCGCAGAATCAGCGGCCTGAGCCACAACCTGCGGAAACGGGGACACCACGTGCGTGTGATCGAGCAATTCGTGCTGGATCTTCAGGAGATCGACGAGAAGCAGCTCGCGGTCGTCGGCGGCAAGGGCGCGCATCTGGGCGCGCTGTCGCGGATCGAAGGCATCCGCGTGCCGGGTGGCTTTTGCGTGACGACGGACGCCTTCCGGCGGATCGTGACGGAAGCACCGTCGATCGAGGAACTGCTGGACCGGCTGTCGCGCACGAACCCGGACGACCGGGAGGCGATCCGCACGCTCAGCGCGCGGATTCGCCGGACCATCGAGGAGACCGCCGTCCCGGGCGATCTCGCGGCGGCAATCACCCGCGCGCTCGCCAGGCTCGGTGAGCAGACCCCCTACGCCGTCCGATCCAGCGCGACGGCCGAGGACCTGCCGACGGCCTCCTTCGCCGGCCAGCAGGACACGTACCTGAACGTCATCGGGCCGGCGGCGATCCTCCAGCACATCAGCCGGTGCTGGGCCTCGCTGTACACCGAGCGGGCCGTGACCTACCGCCGGCGCAACGGCATCGACGACCGTACGGTCCACATGGCAGTGGTCGTGCAGCAGATGGTCTTCCCGCATGCGGCCGGCATCCTCTTCACGGCCGACCCCGTCACCGGCAACCGGAAGGTCGCCACTGTCGACTCCGGCTTCGGCCTCGGCGAGGCCCTGGTCTCCGGTCTGGTGAACCCGGACGTCTTCAAGGTGCGACACGGCGAGGTCGTCGCCAAGACCATCGCCGCGAAACAGCGTGCCGTTCACGCCCTGCAGGCCGGCGGCACGCAGGAGACGGCGGTCGACGCGCAGCGGCAGGAGCAGCCGTCTTTGACGGATGCGCAGGCCGTGCAGCTCGTGCACCTCGGGCGGCGGATCGAAGCGCACTTCGGCCGCCCGCAGGACATCGAATGGTGCCTGGCCGACGACGGTTTCCAGATCGTTCAGAGCCGGCCGATCACGACGCTGTTCCCCATTCCGGAGGCCGCCGACCAGGAGAATCACGTCTACGTCTCCGTCGGCCATCAGCAGATGATGACCGACCCCATGAAGCCACTGGGGCTGTCCATGTGGAAGCTGACGGCGATGGTGCCGATGACCGATGCCGGCGGCAGGCTCTTCGTCGACGCCACCCGGGCCGTGGCCACGCCCGCGGGTCGCGCCGGTCTCCTGGACCTCATGGGGAGAGGCGATCCGCTGACCAGGGACGCCCTGGAGACCGTCCTCGACCGCGACGATTTCGTCCCCCTGCTCCCGGACCCGGGTCCCGGCGGAGCCCCGGCCCGAAGCGCGCCCGCCCCGATCGAGACCGATCCGGCCATCGTCACCCGGCTGATCGAGCGCAGCCAGGCGTCCCTCGCCGCCCTGCGGCGCGACATCGGCACGAAGACCGGGCCGGCTCTGTTCGACTTCCTGCTGGAGGCCTTCGAGGAGCACAAGCGAGTCCTCAGCGATCCGCTGAGCGTGCAGGTGATCATGGCGGGGATGGAGGCCACGTGGTGGCTCAACGACAACCTGCACGAGTGGCTGGGCGAGAAGAACGCGGCTGACACGCTCACGCTGTCCGCCCCCGGCAACGTCACGTCGGAGATGGGACTGGCACTGCTCGACGTCGCGGACGTGATCCGTCCTCATCCGGAGGTGGTGGCATTCCTCCAGAACGCCGAGGACGACAGCTTCCTGGACGAGCTGGCGAAGCTCGCGGGCGGGATCGAAGCGCGCGACGCCATCGAGACCTACCTCGCCCGGTACGGCATGCGCTGTGCCGGCGAGATCGACATCACGAGACCTCGTTGGCGCGAGCGCCCCGGCACGCTCGTGCCGGCGATCCTCGACAACGTCAGGAACTTCGCACCGGGCGCCGCCCAGCGGCGCTTCGAGCAAGGCCGGCAGGAGGCGTCGAAGAAGGAACAGGACGTGCTGACACGCCTGCGGGCTCTGCCCGAGGGGGAGAGCAAAGCCGACGAGACCAAGTGGATGATCGACCGGGTCCGAACCTTCATCGGGTACCGGGAGTACCCCAAGTACGACATCGTCTGCCGCTACTTCGTCTACAAGGAGGCCCTGCTGGAGGAGGCCGGGCGCCTCGCGCAGGCCGGCGTGCTCCGTGAGAAGGAGGACATCTTCTACCTGACGTTCCAAGAGCTCCACCACGTCGTACGCTCCTCGAACCCAGTGGACGACGAGCTCATCCGGCAGCGCAAGGACGCGTTCCAGTCGTACCACGCGCTCACCACGCCGCGGGTACTCACATCGGACGGCGAGATCCTCAACGGTGCGTACCGACGCGACGACGTGCCGGACGGTGCCCTGATCGGCCTGCCGGTTTCCGGCGGCACCATCGAGGGACGGGCCCGGGTCGTCCTCGACATGGCCCAAGCCGATCTCGAGGCGGGCGACATCCTGGTCACGGCCTACACGGACCCCAGTTGGTCACCTCTGTTCGTCGGAATCGCGGGCCTGGTGACGGAGGTGGGCGGCCTGATGACCCATGGCGCGGTGATCGCCCGCGAGTACGGCTTGCCGGCCGTCGTAGGTGTGGATCAGGCCACCCGGCTGATCCGGGACGGACAGCGGATCCGCGTGCACGGAACCGACGGGTACATCGAGATCCTGTCTTCCGGGTCGGAGGTGGGCTCGTCGGACTCGCCGTAACCCGGCAGGCCGGGGCAGACGACCGTACAGACGGCGGCGGCCGGCGGCGGGGGCGCCGGGCCTCAACTCTTGACGGCCTCTGCGATGCGCAGTGCTGTCCCGGTCGGCGCGGCGGACGAAGTGCCGTGCCGGAATGGCGTGCTCGGCGAGGCCCGTGCGTCATGGGTGTACGCGACGGTCTCGACCACGAGTGGCCGCCATGGCGGCCAGTGCTGGAAGGTGCCCGTCCAGGGCCACCGTGGGACGCGACCCGGCAGGTAACGTCCGGCGCCATGGATGACGTGAAGATCGTCGTAGAGCGCCGGTACGCCCCGGACCCGATCGACTACGAGCGCCTGGTCCACCTCGTCGAGTCCACGGGTGAACGCGTCGTGCTCACCGAGGCCGATGTGCCGATGAGCGTGCTGTTCCCGGCGGGGAGGGTGGCCGAGCTGGAGCACTGGGCCCGCGCTGACTACCCGGCACCCGCAGTCATACCGCAGGACGGCGACGAGGAGGGTGCGGAGGAGGCCACGTGGGACGTCGGCCGGCTTCGGGCCGAGTCGTTGGCCGGGCCGCGGCAGTACGGGCCCTACACCCGGTACGTGCGCCCTGATGGCATGCGCGTGAGCTTCGCCCGGGGCGGGACGGTGGTGGCCGTACAGCTGACTGCCGACGAGGCGGCATGGCTCGAGGACAAGGCCATGTACACGCGCCAGGCATTCATGGATCCCCGGCAGGCAGCGGCATTCGAAGAGTTCCTGGCCGGACAGCGGCCTGTCGACGAGGAGTGACACCGCGGCGCCGAGCCGGCCCAGGGCCTCGCCCGACGAGTCGTCAGCCTCCGTACGTGGCCTCGGACTCACCGAGCACGGTGGTGAAGTCCGAGGCCAGCCGCACCGCCTCGGCCGGCTCCAGGCCGGCGACGGAGATCCGCACACCCGGAGGGGACGACAACCTGAACCGTGCCCCGGCCGCCACCCACCAGCCGTGCGAGCGCAGCCCGTTGACCACGGCGGACTCGTCACGGACCGGCACCCACACGTTCATGCCGCCGGCTCCGTGCCCCGCTACCCCACGCGTTCGCAGCTGCTCGATCAGCGCGTTACGGCGTTGCGTGTACACCTCCCTCGCGCGGGCCACCAACGCGCGCGTGCCGTCGTCGGTCAGGAGTCCGTGCACCGCCTCCTGGAGCAGATGGCTGACCCAGCCCGACGTCAGCAGCAGCCGTCCGTCGTGCCGGGCCAGCGTGATCGGGTCGCAGGCCGCCGCGGCCCACCGCAGATCGGGCCCCAGAAACTTGCTCACCGTCCGCACGTGCACCCAACGCGTCAACCCTCCGGCGGTCAGCGTGTGCAAGGGCGCGTCGGCGACCGCGGAGGCGTGGTCGTTCTCCACGACCAGCACCTCGGGTTCTTCCCGGAGCAGGCCGACCAGCGCATCCCTGCGCTCGGCGGAGAAGCAGCCGCCGTACGGATTCTGCGCCCTGGGACTGCACACCAGAGCCCGCACACCGGCCCGCAGCGCGCCACGCAGGGCATCGGGGCGTATGCCCTGGTCGTCCACGGCCACGGGCACCGCCCGCAATCCCAGAGCTGTGACCAGATCCAGCAGATGGTGGTAGCCGGGGTCCTCCATGGCGACGGCGTCACCGGGCCGCAGCTCGACGGACATCAACCGCGCGATCAGATCCAGCGCCCCGTGGGCGAAGGTCACATGGTCCACCGGTACGCCGTCGGAGCGGAACCACGCGCGCACGGTCTCCTCCAAGCGTGCCTGCCTGGGTGTCGCCCGGTGCGACCGGGCCGCGGGGGACAGGCGCGATGTGGGCAGACGGCCGGGAAGCAGCCGGTGATCCGGGTGGCCGTCGGCCAGGTTCCGCAGGCCTTCGGGGGCCCTGGGGGGTCGCCGGGATGCGACGGCCGGCGCGGGGGCCACCACCGTGCCGGCCCGGCCGCGCGTCATCACGATCCCGCGCCGGCGCAGTTCCTGGTAAGCCGCGGCGACAGTCCCGGGACTCACCCCGAGCTCGTCCGCCAGCCGCCGCACCGGAGGCAGGGCGCTCCCCGGACCCAACGTCCCTTCGGCCACGCTCCGTTCGACGGACGCGGCAATTCCCTTGGCTGTCGTACCACTCAGCCCATATTGTGTTGCCACATCCAACATTATGTACCAGTACATAATCGGAATGCAAGGGGGGAGCAGTGCGTTCGATGAGCCGCGCGATCGCCTGGTCGAAACGGATACCCGGGGGATCGGACGGGCGCAGACTTGTCGTCGCCGCCCTCGTCGACCGCATCGGCAGCGGCCTGTGGGCATCCGTCTCCGTCCTCTACTTCACCTACGTCTCCGCCCTCACCGTCACGGAGATCGGCACCCTCGCCGCCACCGCCGGCGCCGTCGGAATCGCCGGAGCGCCGCTGGCCGGCCGCATCGCCGATCGCTTACCCCTCACCCGAGTCCTGGTCGTCACGCAACTCGCGCGCTCCCTCGCCTCCCTCGCCCTGCTCACCACGGACGACTACGTCCTGCTTCTCGCCTACTCCGCAGTCGGCAGCTTCGGAGACCGGGCCTCCAGCGTCCTCACCAAGCTCTATGCCACCCGCGTCGCCGGACCGGACCGCGTTCGCTACCAGGCCGTCCACCGCACCGTCGCCAACGCCGGCTGGGCTCTGGGCGGTCTCACGGCCGCGGCCGCCCTCGCCGTCGGCTCCCACGACGCATACCAGTGGCTCCTTGTGGGGGACGCCCTCTCCTTCGTCGCCTGTGCCCTGATCGTTCTGCGCTGCGGCGAACCGCCCTCACCGTCCAGAAGGGTCGCCGCCTCCACGGACGTCCCGCACGCGATCGAACGGGCCAACCCCTGGCGCGACCGCACGTACCTCGCGTACGTCACCACCGAAACGGTCCTCTTCCTCGACGACGCCGTCTTCAAGATCGGCCTGCCGCTGTGGATCGCCCACACCAGTACCGCCCCCGACGGCCTCGCGCCCTTGCTGATGGTCCTCAACAACGTGATGGTGGTGGTCCTGCAAGTCCCGCTCGCCCGGTTCGGCGCCACCACGCCGGCCGCCCGGTCCCTCTTGCTCCCGCTTTCGGCCGCCTTCGTGTTCGGCGGCGCCACCATGGCCTTCTCCGCGACCGCAGGCCCCCTTGCCGCCACGCTGCTGCTCACCGCTTCGGCGGTCCTGTTCACGCTGGCCGAGATGCTCCACGCCATCGTCTCCTGGGAACTCTCCGTCGCCCTCGCGCCCGACACGGCGCAGGGCGCCTATCTGGGAGTCCACGGCATGGCGCAGTCCGCCCAGCGCAGCGTGGGACCACTTGCCGTCACCGCCGCCATCGCCAGCGGTCCCTTCGGCTGGGCGGCCTTCGGTACCGCCGTCGCACTGACCTGCATCGCCCAGCACCGTCTGGTCCGAGAGCGTCTCACCGCAAGCCCCTTGCCGACGCCCCCTGCCTCGGTCGGGAACCCCTGACCGCCCGCGCCGGTGAGGATCCCGACGACGTGCGCCGCTTCGACGCCCCGAGCTGTCATGGAAGTCCGAAGAGCGCACAGGGGGACGCCCGGTCCGTCGACCACGACGGACCGGGCGTTCGCGCGTCACACCGCCACGGAGGGCATCACCTCAGCGCACCTCACGCGCGTACGGGGCGACGGTGATCCGGTCGATCAGCGGCGCGTAGCGGGAGCGGAGCAGCACGCCGGGGAAGGTGTCCGAGGCGTAGGTGGTGCCGTCGAAGTTGGGCAGCTCCTCGGAGCGGAAGCCGATCGTGTTCTTCCCCTTCTTCAGCTGTACGGGGACGGTCAGCTCCCAGAAGTTGTTCCGGTGGAAGCTGTGCGGGAAGCCGACGCGCCGTGCGGTGCCGCCGTTGACGCTGATGTCGGCGTGGCGGGCGAGCGGGTCGGGGTTGTAGTGGGTGGCCTCCGACTGCTCCGGGTTGGAGTAGCGGATGCGCAGCGCGTACAGGCCGGCCCGGTCGGCCGAGACGGTGAACGTCGCGGTGTTGCCGTTGCCGGGGGCCCCGCCGATGCCCGTGATCGCCGTGCCGTCGGTGGCGAGGGAGAGCGGGGCGAGTGCGGCCGAGCCGGCGAGGGCGGCGCTCCCGGCCTCGTAGGTGCGCGTGGGCAGCGTGCCCCGGGTCGGCGTGACCGTGAGGCGGTCGACGAGAGTTGGGGAGGCGCCTCCCGTCACGGTCACCTTGTTGACGCCGCCGGAGAGGGAGACCGCCGCGCTGCTGCGGCCCTTGGCCAGGCGCATCACGTCGTGGCCGTTGACGGAGAGCCGGGCGCCCGTTCCGCCGAGGGTGTCGACGTGGAGGGTGGCCTCGCGGTCGGCCGGCGAGTAGACCCAGAACGTGGCGGTCTGGCCCTTCGCGAGGCGGACCGCGCCCGAGCCGGTGGTGGCCGGCTCGGGGAGGTCGTAGACCGGGCGTGCCCCGCCGCCCGCCCAGGCCAGTTCACCCTCGTACACCTGCGTGTCCGCCGAGGCGCGGGGGAGGGACAGGGTGAGCCGGTCGACGATGGCGTCGCCCTTCGTGGCGCGCTTGCCGTCGGCGCTCTTCGCGGCGAGCGTCAGGGTGTGCTTGCCCTTCGTGAGCTTCACCTCGGTGTCGGTGTGGTCCCAGACGACCCACTTGTAGCCGAGCGGAAGGCTCAGCTCCTGCTCGCCGTCGGCCTTGCCGTCCACCCGTAGGAAGACGTTGGTGGGGCCTTGCTCCTCGACCTTGTCGTAGGTGTTGAGGGAGTTGGCGAAGACGCTCAGGTCGTAGGTGCCGTCCTCGGGCACGTTCACGGTGAAGTCGAGGGTGACGTCCGAGCCGGTGCGCAGACCGCCGACGTCGTAGCCGCCGGAGGTGTAGAACTTCGACACGTCACGCGGCGAGCCTTCCGGGCCGTTCTTCGACCAGCCGGATCCGGTGTGCGCGGCGTCCTCCGCCTCGTACGAGGACTGCCAGCGCACGGGCGGCGCCTGCGTGCCCCGCGCCTCACCGGCAGGGCTGAGGACGACCTCGTAGGCCGAGGACTCCTTCAGCTTCGGCAGGGCGCCGTCGCCGAAGTCGAGGGCGACCGTGCCGTCGGCACCGACCTTCAGGTTCGTCTCCGCGACGAGTTTCGGGCCGGACGAGTCTCCGACCTGCCCGCTCCACTCGATCTCCCGCACCCAGGCGTGCACACGTGTGCCGAAGACCTTCTTCGGGACGTCGGCGAAGGTGACGTGGCCCTTGCCCGTGGAGCCGCCGAAGATCAGCCGGGACTGCTTCTTCTTCTCGTCGAGGGTGGCGACGCCCTGCATGGTGTAGTTCTCGCCCGGGAACGGCGGAGACACCTTCACGGTGTGGCCGCTCATCGAGGCGTACGAGTTCAGCAGCCACCACTGGCCGTTGCCGCGGCCCGACTGCACCGCGGAGTCGGAGAGGTTGCCGTCGATGTTCCAGTAGGCGATGTCGGCGTCGACCTTGGACTCCTCGATCGCGGACACCCACTGGATCATCTGGCCGGGCACGGACGTGTGGTAGTTGAAGGCGTACTCGTTGATGTTGACGGGGAGTTGCGTGCCTGCGCGCTCGGTGCCCTCGAACAGGTCCTTCTCCCACGCCCGGTACTTGGCGACGCTCTGGCGTACCGCCTCCGGGTGGCTCAGCTCGTGCCAGGTGACGACGTCCGGGAGGGTGCCCGCGGCCAGGGTGTGGGTGAGGAAGCCCTTCACCTGGTCGTACAGGACGCTGGTGTTGGGCCCGGCGATGCGGGCGCTCGGCATCCTGGCCTTGATGAGCTTGTACGCGTCGTCCCAGGCGGCGAGGAAGTCGTCGGGGTCGCTGAGCCAGCTGACCTTGTTGTAGCTCCACTCGCCGGTGCCGAACATGTTGCCCTCGGGCTCGTTGAACGGCACGAAGACGATGTTGTCCTGGTACTGCTCCGGCAGTTCGAGGACCTGGTCGACCTGCTCGGCGATCTTCTCCTTGTAGAGCTTGAGCTTCTCCTCGGGAGTGTCGCCCGGCCACTGGTACGGGAAGCCGCGGTGGATGTCGGTCATGTAGATGTACACGTCACCGTCGGTCGAGTCGGCCAGCGGCTTCACCACCTCCAGGGCGTCGGCACCGGGGTGCTGCGGACCGTCCTGCGCCTTGGTGGAGACCGTGCGCAGACCCATGCCCTCCATGAGGTTGTTGGTCGGGACGTCCGGCCCGTACACGCCGTAGAGCGTGCCGGAGGCGCCGCCGTGGAACGCGCCGGTGTCCGAGCCGAGGTCGACGGTGAGCTGTCCCTCGCGGACCACGGTGACAGTGGCCTTCACCGCGCGCCCGGCCGCGGTTCCGGCAACCGTGAAGGTGCCGGGTGCGGCGTACTTCTCGGAGGGAACGGCGTCCCAGGTGACGGGTGTGTCGCGGTCGTAGCCGTCGGAGAAGGAGGCGCGGACGGCGGCGGGCAGGGCCGGGGCGGTCCCGGTCGTGGTGCGTGCCTCGAAGGACGTCTTCGAGAGCTGCTGGAGGGTGGGCACGGTCCCGACCGTACCGGCCACCTGCTCCGCGCTCAGCGCCGCGTGCCACACGGTGAAGTCGTCGATCGCGCCCTTGAGCAGCGGGTCCGGGTAGAAGGACTTGCCTATGTACCCGGCGGTGGTGGCCGAACCCTCCAGCAGGTCCTTGGCCTTGATGGCGGTCTCGGCGGAGGAGACCGGCACACCGTCGAGGTAGGTGGTGAGCCGGCCCGCAGAGGTGTCCAGGGTGACGGTGACGGTCCGCCACTCGTTCGCGGGGAGCGGCGCGTAGCCGCGGACCTGTGCCTCGGCGCCCCCTCCGCCGGTCGTCACCGAGGTCTGGAACAGCCCGCTGCCGTTGTAGGGGGTGCTGAAGAGGTACTTGGTGGTGTTGGTACCCAGGTCGAAGATCCGCTGCCAGGGCGACTTGTCGCCGCTCCACTTCACGCGGGCGGAGACGGTCAGGTCGGCTGCGTCGCCGACCACAGCGCGGGGCAGACGGACGTACGCGCCGCCGGAGTCGGCCGCACCGCCGGGCAGGGCGAGGGCCTTGCCTCCGTCCGTGCCTTCGACGGGCCGGGCGGTGGAGCCGTTCACCAGGTCTGCGGTCAGACCGTTGCCGGAACTGTCGGCGATCTTCCCGGACGCCATGTCGTCCTGGTCGAAGGTGTAGCGGGCGGCGGGCCGGGGCGCCTCGGCCGCCTGCGCGGGACCGGCCGGTGCGGCCAGTAGGCCCGCGCCGAGGGCCAGCGTCACGGCGGCGGGTGCCCGTCGCCGGGCGGATCTGTCAGCGGATGGCATGGATGGCGTCCTCAATCCTTGAGTGGGCGGTTGCGGCCGGCCGGAGTCCGTCGGCTGCTCGTACACGGGGTGGCCCGGCGGAGAGTGCGTGGGTGATGAGGTCGAATCGGTTCGATTCCATGGGCCGCAGGTACTTCTGCGAGGGCGGGCGCGGCAGCTCGTCTCCCCGGGGGGTACGGAAGGAGCGCAGGTTTGCCGGAAGGATCACTTCGTCGAACCGGTTCGCGAAGCTAGCACCGCGAAACCCGGCCAGCAATCCCTCCGGCACAAGGAATTACCCGCCTCGCAGGCAGGCCGGGAAACCGTGGTCCAAGGTGTTGACAGTTGTTCGGCCAGTTCCTACCGTCGCTTCACGCGAACCGGTTCGACAGCCGGACAGCGTCCCCCCGTCCATCCCTCACCCGTACGACCGGCGAGTGCTTCCTCCCACGAGGTGTCGAACCGGTTCGAGCAAGGAGCCGCCGTGAACATCGGTGAGATCGCCAAGCGAGCCGGTGTCTCGCGGAGCACCGTGTCCTACGCGCTGAGCGGCAAGCGCTCGGTGTCGGAGGAGACCCGTCGCAAGATCCAGCAGGTCATCGATGAGCTGGGCTACCGGCCCAATGCCAGCGCGCGCGCCCTGGCCAACGGGCGGACCAGCACGATCGGCCTGGTCTTCCCCCCGGCGGGCAACCACTACACCGGGATGCAGCTGGACTTCATCGGCAGTGTCGTGGAGGCCGCGGCGGCGCACGACTACGACGTGCTGCTGTCGCCCAGCGGTGTCGACAGCGACCGTTCGTTCCAGCGGCTGCTGGGGGAGCGGAGGGTCGACGGGGCGATCCTCATGGAGATCAGGCTGGCGGACGACCGGGTCGATCACCTGGCCGAACTGGACTTCCCCTCCGTCGCCATCGGCCGCACCGCGCATCCGGAGAGCGGCTGGTGGGTCGGTCTGGACCACACCGCGCTCGCGGCGGCGTGCGTCCACCACCTCGCCGACCTCGGCCACCGCCGGGTCGCCTTCGTCAACCGGCCCGAACAGCTCCTGCGGGCCGGGTACGAGTCCGCGCACCGCGGCCTGGACGGCTTCACCAAGGCCGCGGCGGAACGCGGGCTCACGGTACGGACGTACTGCTGCGGGGACGACGCGGCGTCCGGCCAGGCATGCCTGGAGCACATCCTGCACGACGACCCGGCCACCACCGCACTGGTCACTCTGAACGAGGCCGCACTGGGCGGCCTGTACCGGGGACTCGCCCGGGCCGGCCGCCATGTGCCGCGCGACTTCTCCGTCACCGGAATCGTCGCGAGCCGGTGGGCGGAGACGGTCACCCCGCAGCTCACCGCGGCGGACGTACCGGCGGAGGAGATGGGCCGTCGCGCGGTCGACCTGCTCGTCGAACGGATCGAGCATCCCGCCGCGCCGGGCCGGCACCATCTGCTCACGCCGCCGATCTCGTTGCGGGCCAGCACCGGACCCGCGACCGGCACAGCCTTCCCCGAAGCCTGACCGCACAGCACGGCCCCCTCGCTCTGCTCCCTCCTCACCGAGCACCCGGCCCCCTCACCCTCGCCGTTCGGAGTGCCCGCATCCCCCCAGTCACCCCTCCCACGGCACACGTGTGCCACAAACGAAGGACCCGCCATGCACAGCTCCTCAAGGCGCCGACTCACCGCGGTGGCCCTGTCGACCGTCATCGCTGTCACCGGCGCCGCCTGCTCCTCCGGCTCCGGCAGCGCCGACGCGAAGGGCGCGGACAGCGGCACGTACACCGTCTGGGACCCGTACCCGCAGTTCGCCAAGGGCTCGGCCTGGGTGAAGCTGCTGGACGAGTGCGGTGCCAAAGCCGGTGTGACGATCAAGAGGACCGGCTTCGACACCAGCGACCTGGCGAACAAGGCGCTGCTGGCCGCCCAGCAGGACAACTCCGCGGACCTCCTCATCGTCGACAACCCGGTGGTGTCGACCCTGGCCGAGGCGGGCGTGCTCACCAGCACCGAGGACAACAAGCTGGACACCTCGAAGGTCGACCCCAACCTGCTCGCCGCCGGCCAGTCGGACGGCAAGACGTACGGCACCCCGATCGGCGCCAACACCCTCGCCCTCTACTACAACAAGAAGGTCCTCGAAGAGGCCGGGGTCGACATAGCCTCGGTCAAGGACTGGAAGTCGCTGACGGCCGCGCTGGCCAAGGTGAAGGCGGCGGGCAAGAAGGGCATCACGTTCTCCGCGATCGGCACGGAGGAGGGCAGCTTCCAGTTCCTGCCCTGGTTCTGGGGCGCGGGCGCGAAGCTGACCGAACTGGACTCCGCCCAGGCCGCATCCGCCCTCTCGCTGTGGAAGGACTGGCTGAAGCGGGGCTACGCCCCCAACTCCGTCATCAACAACACCCAGACGACCAGCTGGCAGGAGTTCGCCGGCGGTGACTACGCCTTCGCCGAGAACGGGACATGGCAGCTCGCCAACGCGAAGAAGGCCGGCTTCGACTACGGCGTCCTGCCGGTACCGGGCGCCGACGGGGGCAGCGCCGCCGCCCCGACCGGTGGCGAGTTCGTCACCATCCCCACCCAGGGCGACACCGGCCGCTACGCCACCTCCCAGAAGCTGGCGACCTGCCTGACCAGCACCCAGAACCTGTACGACACCGACACCACCCTGTCCTACGTGGCCCCCACCGGCGAGGTCCAGGACAAGCAGGTCGCGGCGAACGCCGAGCTGAAGCCGTGGGTCGAGGCGGTCAAGGCGGCCAAGGGACGCACCAGCGACGACCTGGGCACCAAGTACCCCAAGATCTCCGAGCAGTTGTGGAAGGCCGTCCAGTCCGCCCTCAGCGGTGCCAAGTCTCCCGAGGAAGCGCTCTCCTCGGC
This sequence comes from Streptomyces flavovariabilis, assembly GCF_000725785.1. Taxonomy (NCBI): domain Bacteria; kingdom Bacillati; phylum Actinomycetota; class Actinomycetes; order Kitasatosporales; family Streptomycetaceae; genus Streptomyces; species Streptomyces flavovariabilis. The sequence continues at coordinate 127,345 of NZ_JNXD01000009.1, forward strand.
GCAGGCCGCGGTCAAGTGACGAGGGCCCGATGAAGCAGACGACCCATCCGCCGGACCATCCGTCCGCGCGCGTCCGGAACGGGGCGGCCACCGCCGCCCCGCCCCCGGACCCCGCGCGCCCGCCGCGCCGTCCGACCAGCCCGCAGTGGGCCGCCTGGGGATTCCTCGCCCCGGTGACCCTCTACCTGGCCCTCTTCTACGCCTATCCGCTCTACCGCAACCTCGACCTCAGCCTGCGCAACTACACCGTCCGCTCCTTCGTCCAGGGCAACGCGCCCTTCACGGGCATCGAGAACTACCGGACCGTCTTCGACGACCCGACCTTCGCCCCCGCCCTGCTCCACACCGCGGTCTTCACCGTCGTCTGCCTGGTCTTCCAGCACGCCATCGGCCTCGCCCTCGCGGTCTTCTTCACCCAGCACTTCCGGCTGTCGGCCACCCTGCGGGCCCTGTTCCTGGTGCCGTGGCTGCTGCCGCTGATCGTGTCGGCGTCCACCTGGTCGTGGATGCTCAACAGCGACTCCGGCATCGTCAACGCCGCCCTGCACGCCCTCGGCGTCGCTCCGGTGAACTGGCTGACCTCGCCGTCCTGGTCGCTGACCTCGGTGATCATCGCGAACATCTGGATCGGCGTGCCCTTCAACCTGGTCGTGCTCTACAGCGGCCTGCAGTCCATCCCCGCGAACCTGTACGAAGCCGCCGCCCTCGACGGCGCGAACGCCTGGCAGCGGTTCTGGCGCATCACCTTCCCACTGCTGCGCCCGGTGTCCGCGATCACCCTCCTCCTCGGCCTGATCTACACCCTCAAGGTCTTCGACATCATCTGGATCATGACCAAGGGCGGCCCGGCCGACTCGTCGACCACCTTCGCCACCTGGTCCTACCAGCTCGGCTTCGGCAATCTCCTGCCCGCCTTCGGACCCGGCGCGGCCGTCGGCAACCTGCTGGTCGTCGCCGCCCTGGTGTTCGGCCTGATCTACCTCAAGGTCCAGCGAAAGCAGGCGCTGTCATGAACCGACGCACCGGACGCACATGGTGGAAGACCGCCATCGGCCTGCTGCTGACCGCGCTCATGCTCTTCCCGGTCTACTGGATGCTCAACGTGTCCCTCACCCCCGACCGTGACATGCGCAAGAGCCCACCGGACCTCTTCCCCGCCCACGGCACACTCGACGGCTACCGCACCGTCCTCGACGAGCAGTTGCCCTACCTCGGCACCAGCCTCGTCATCGGCCTGGGCACCGTCGTCCTGACCGTCGCCCTGTCCGCACCCGCCGGCTACGCCCTGGCCAAGCTGCGCCCACGCGGCGGCAACGTCCTGAACTTCGTGCTGCTGGCCGCGCAGATGATCCCCGGCATCATCATGGCGATGGGCTTCTACGCCATCTACCTCCAGCTCGGCCTGCTCCAGTCCGTCCCCGGCCTGATCGTCGCCGACTCCACGCTGGCCGTACCGTTCGGCGTCCTCATCTTCACCGCGTTCATGTCCGGCATCCCCGGCGAACTGCTCCAGGCCGCGAAGACCGACGGGGCGGGGGCCCTGCGGACCTTCTGGTCCGTCGTCCTGCCGATGAGCCGCAACGCCGTCGTCACGGTCTCCCTGTTCGCCTTCCTGTGGTCCTGGTCCGACTTCGTCTTCGCAGGCACCCTCGTCAACGGCGGCGCCCACGAGCCGATCACCCTCGGCATCTACCACTACATCGGCAACAACAACCAGGAGTGGAACGCCATCATGGCCACCGCCGTCGTGGCCTCGCTGCCCGCCGCGGTCATCCTCGTCGTCGCCCAGCGCTACGTCGCCGCCGGTGTGACCGCCGGGGCCGTCAAGGACTGACCCCTTCCACCCTCCCCGTCACCACCGAGCGGCCTGCGGGTCAGCCGGCCGTGACCCCTGCTCGAGAAACGAGTCAGCTTCATGACCGCCGCCCGATCCGGCCCGGCCTTCTCCGTCCACGACATCCCGTTCAGCACCCACGGCTCCTGGTTCGACATCTCACCCGTGGTGGCGGAGAAGACCTACGCCGAGGACCTCCACCTCGTCTCGCACCAGAACGGCATGCACGCCGTCCTGCGCCTCGTGCCCCTCGGCGCGGCGACGGGCGAGCGGACCGAAGCCCGCGTCGAGACCACACCGGGTCTGCTCAGCTGGAGCAGCACGGACGGACGCATCGACCTCTCCTACGAGTCGCCCGACACCGTGCGCCTGCGGGGGAGCGGCCTGGGCATCAGCGTCGACGCGGCCGCGCAGACCCTCACCCCGTTCAGCGGAACGTACTTCTTCCGCGACCCGGCCGCGGACGCGCACGTGTTCACGTCCTACGAGACCGGGCGCCGCTACCGCGTCACCGTGCTGTCCGGCACCGTCACCGGGACGCCCGGCACCCAGACCCTGGGCAGCGGCCACCGTGGCCTCGCCATGTCCGCGGAGGGGAACGGCCACTGGGAGATCGCCATCGAGGAACTCGACACCGCCCGCCCGCCGTACGCGTCCTCGGCGACGTTCGACGCGATCGTCGAGTCCGCACGGACCTCGTTCGCGGACTTCGTCGACCAGGTGGCTCCGTGGCGCTCGTCCGACACCCCCGCCGCCGAACTCGCCGCCTACGTCCTCTGGTCGGCGACCGTACGCCCCACAGGGCTGGTCACCCGGCCCGCCGTACTGATGTCCAAGCACTGGATGGACAAGGTCTGGAGCTGGGACCACTGCTTCAACGCCCTGGCCCTCGCACCCGGTTGCCCCGACCTGGCCCTCGACCAGTTCGCCCTGCCCTTCGACCACCAGGACGACAGCGGAGCCCTGCCCGACTCCGTCACCCACTCCGAGGTCCTCTACAACTTCGTCAAACCGCCCATCCACGGCTGGACCTTCGGCCACCTGCGCCGCCGCCTGCCCACACCCCCCGGCCCCGCCGAGCTCACCGAGACCTACGACCGGCTGGAACGCTGGACCGGCTTCTGGCTCACCGCACGGCGAGCACCCGGCGCCGACCTGCCCCACTACCAGCACGGCAACGACAGCGGCTGGGACAACGCCACCACCTTCGACCCCGAGCGGGTGATCGAAACCGCCGACCTGGCCGCCTTCCTCGTCCTCCAGCTCCACGAACTGGCCCACCTGGCCACCGCATTGGACAGACCTGACGACGCCCGCCGGTGGACACAGAAGGCCGAGGAGACGCAGGCGGCGCTGCTCGACCAGCTCTGGGACACGGACAGGTTCGTGGCCCGGGGAGCCGACACCGGGGACACCTGGAGCAGCTCCAGCCTCCTCGACCTGATGCCCGTCGTGCTCGGCGAACACCTGCCCGGCCACGTCAGCAGCACGCTGGCCGACCACATCAAGGCCCACCTCACGCCGTACGGCCTCGCCACCGAGCTGCCCACCTCGCCGCACTACCTCGCCGACGGCTACTGGCGCGGCCCCATCTGGGCCCCCGCCACCGTCCTCGTCGAGGACGGCCTGCGCCGCGCCGGCCACGAGCGCCTAGCGGACGACATCAGCGCCCGCTTCCGCGCCCTGTGCGAAACCCACGGTTTCGCGGAGAACTTCGACGCGCTCACCGGAACGGGCCTGCGCGACCGCGCCTACACCTGGACCGCCAGCAGTTATCTCCTCCTCGCCGAAGCACACGCACACCGAGACGGCCGCTGACCGGCCGCCTCCCGCACGGCCCACGGGACAGCCCATCAGGGACGTCAGGGCCGACAACGTGACGGCCCGGTGGGACGTGCGGAGCGAGCCGGACGGCAGCGGATTCCGGGGTGCCTCACAGGCTGATCATCGGCCCCCGGCATCACCGGCAAGCCCGGCTCCTCCTCCCCGCAGCGGCAGCGCGGCCGTATCCGTCCCGCGCTGTCAGTTGCCGCCCGTGTCCTCGGTCTGCGCCTCGGCCTGGTCACCGCCGGCCGCCTGAGCGGCGGGCGCGCTGTAGAAGACGGACCTGCCCTGCTTGGAACGCTCGGCCTGGCTCTTGGCCACGAGTCCCTCGAGCGTGACCCGGACGACCTTGGCCGCGACGTCGCGTTGCGGGTGGGCCTGGCCGAGCGCTGCGGAGATCTCCGCAGCGGAGCGCGGTTCCTTCTGCTCGGCGAGGTGACGCCGGATGAGCTCGACGAGGGTGGGCTCGGCCGCCTTGGCGGTGCCGGCCGTCTTGGCGGTGCCGGCCGTCTTGGCCGCCGACTTCCTTCCCGCCCGCTTCGCCGGCGCGGCGGTTGACTTCTGTGTCTTCTGCTTCCCGCCGGCCGCGGCGCCGGCCTTCTTCCGCCGCGGAGAGGGCACCTTGACAGTCGCCGAGTCGGAAACGGACTCGGCCGGCGTCGCGGTGATGCCGAGTGCCTGCTGCATGCTCACCAGCACGCCGTGGTCGCGCTGCAGAGAGGCAAGCTCTTCCTGAAGGGAGGCGATCTCCGCGCTGATGCGTTCCTGCTCCTTGACGTTGGCCTCGAGGTCGCCGGTCACTTGGGCGATGTACTGCGATGCCAGTTCGGTGGCGGGGGTTGTTGTCTCGGACATGGCGCTGACCTTTCCTCGGCGTGGGAGGCATGCTGCGGGCGGAGCCCGTCGGGAGACGGGGGCGGCGGCCCGGTGGGACGCCGCGTGTACCGCAGGATGCCTCGGTGTAGTGATGGTACGGACCGATGGAGCCGGTTGTTCCGGCTTGGGCCGACTCCTCCGGGTAAGGATTCGAGAAACCGCGTCACCACCCTGTCGACGTCGGGCAGTTGAAACGCCTCGAACCATGAACGGGCGATACGTGGGAGATCGTCGGTCGTGAAGGGCTGCAACGTGTACCGCGCGACGCGCTCCGCGCTCCCGGAGCCGCCGGCCCCTGAACCGGCGGCCCGGTCCAAGGCGTCGAGCTCGCCGGAGGGCAAGGGGCGCGTGGCTACGGCGAAGCGGTAGTGACTGGCTGTGTCGTCGTCGCGCATCTCCATGATGGTGCTGACAACAGCGCGACGCGCAGCGGGGTCGGTCACCTCGTCGAGACCGTCGACCAGCACCAGCCAGGGCACATCTCTGTACGGGGGAGTGGCGAAGAAGCCTGTGGGCAGCGCGGGCCAAGCCGTACGCGGACAGTTCCGCAGTGACCGCCGAGGCGAGCGCATCGGCCGGCGGCCGGCGAGAGCCGCGGCTTGGACCAGCACCGGGACCGTCGCCTCGCCGGCACCCTCCTGCCAGTGCTGGATGCCCGTGGCCGGACGGGTGCGCAGCAGACTGGGATGGGGTGGAGAGCGGTCTACGGCCCTTGACCGCCCTCGCCGCCGCAGGAAGAGGGCCGGGACTCGCCCGAGGCGAAACGCCGCCACTCGCCCGCCTCGGGCAGCCCGAACCGGGAACAGAGCTCCTTCAGAGCCACACGGGGCACTTGTTCTGGACTGGAATCGATCAGGATCGTCCGGAACTAATCGGCTCAGGTGCGGCCCGAGTTCTCGTGGTCACCCGGCAGCCCCCTGAGCCGCGCCCGCGTTGTTCCGGCCCTCGCGGCCCTCAGAACGCATAGCGCACGCGCAGCCACGGCGCATGGCGCTCGATCAGGGAGCGCAGGGTCTGCACCGCCTCCCCTTTGACCCCGGTGCGGTAGCGGAGGTTGAGTGCCCCGTTCTCGGAGCGCTTTGCCTGCTGGAGTTCCGGCTGCCACAGAACCTCCTCGGCGCGGGGATGCCAGCCGAGGTTGACCTCATGGAGCTGCCGGTTGTGGGTGAGCATGATCACCTCTGCCGCCGCCTGCTGCTTCACCCGCCACGGCAGGACGTCGTCGAGGTGGATGAGCAGCTCGGCCCAGGCGTCCTGCCAGCCGGGCCGGACGACCACGGGCGAGAGGTTGAAGTGCACCTCGTACCCCGCGTCCAGAAAGTCCGCCGCGGCGTCGATACGCTCGGCGACGGGAGAGGTGCGCACATCGAGCAGCCGGGCGTCGTCCGGCGGCATCAGCGAGAACCGGACGCGGGTGCGACCACGCGGATCGAGGGCCAGCAGGTCGGGGTTGACGAACTTGGTGGCGAAGGACGCCTTGGCGGTGGGCCACTGCCGGAAGGCGTGCACCAGATCTGCGGTGTTGTCGCAGATCAGCGCGTCCACCGAACAGTCGCCGTTCTCCCCGATGTCGTACACCCACGCCTGTGTGTCGCACTGGTTCGGCTCGGGCTTGCGGCCCTGCCGCGCCACGTGCCGGGCGAGGTGGGCGATGATCCGGTCGATGTTGGTGAAGACGGTGATGGGGTTGGCGTACCCCTTGCGCCGGGGCACGTAGCAGTAGGCGCAGGCCATGGCGCAGCCGTTGGAGGGGCCGGGGGCGATCCAGTCCGCCGACCGGCCGTTGGGGCGTGTGGTGAGGGTCTTCTTCTCACCGAGGACCAGCGTCTCCCCTTTGACACGCACCCAGCGCTCGATATTGCCCTCGTTGCCGTGCAGCCCGGGGATGCGCCAGTGGGACTCCACCATGGTCACCCGCGCGTCGGGGAACCGGGCACTGATCTGCCTCCCACGGGGGGACGTGGCGGCGGCGGGCTCGGCGTAGATCTCCCGCACGGGCAGCAGCCGGCGGGCCGCGGCGGAGGTGCGGAAGGAGGGGTGCCGGCCGGCCGTAGCGGGTCGTGGGGCGAGGGCGTCGAGCCCGAACAGGGCGTCGGAGTCGTCGTCCGGGCTGCCGGACGGGTGGTGCATGACTGCTCCCGTACGGATGGATGCGAGGAGACGAGGGGGGTCCCCTCACTTAACTGTACGGGGCACACATCACCGCCGCGTCCTCGCGCGCGAAGATCCACCAGCCGGCTCGGAAGGCGGTCATCACAGCAACCGACCTCACCGCCGTTTACGGCATCCGTACGCGCTTGGTACGCGAAACGTGCGCTCCACGCTAGGGTTGCGGAGCAGGAGGTGCTGCATGTCCGAGCTGTTCGACGCGGTCGACGCGCTCATCGCGTCCCGCTCCCCGCTGCCGCCCCCGGCGGAACGCAAGCGGCTGCGCCAGGCGCACGGTCTGACGCTGGACGAGGTGGCCGCCGCACTGCAGGTACGGCGGGCGACGGTCAGCGGCTGGGAGGCCGGCAAGACCGAGCCGCGGCCGCCGGAGCGCGACGCGTACGCCCGCCTGCTCAAGCAGCTCGCCCAGCTGTACCCCGCCAGCGCCCCTGTCCCCCCCGAGGAGACGGTGGTCCCCGAGACACCTGCCGTTCCGGCCGCTCCCGTGCCATCGGTGCCTGAACCGGCCGAAACCCGCACCGCGCCCCCAGGCCCGGCCACGGAAGACGCTCCCGGAAACACCGCACGCCGCCCCGTCGGCCCCGGGGCTGTACCGCGTCCGGCGGCCACGTCCGGGCCGACATCGCGACGCCCGGCCGCGCGCAAGGCCGCCCCCGCCGGCACCAGCGCGAACAACACCGATTCCCGGTTCGACAACGGCCCGCTCGCGGTCGTCGACGTCGACGCAGATGGCCAGGTGCTGGCGTACTGCGTCGGCGGGCTGGTCCTGGACGTGCCCGCCAAGTCGCTTCCGGCGCTGGTGGAGTGGACGCTCGACCAGGGGCGGCTCGGCCAGCCGAAGCTGTCCGGGCCGGGCAAGGACGCCGACCCGCTGGTCGTGCTGACCGGGGCCGCGTGTGAGCGCTACGGCCTGCCCGTCACGCTCACCGGGCAGGAGCGCCTGGCCGGGCGGCTGCCGGAAAGCCACAAGGTCATCAAGCAGCTGACCCGCGCCGACTGGCAGCTGACCAAGCGCGGGCTCGGACCGTGGGCACGGATCTACCGCCCCGCGCAGGGCGCGGAGCGATCCTGCGTGCAGTTGTGCATCCCGTCGTGGGACGCTCTCGACACCCGGCACTGGGCCAACGCCGGGCAGCTGCCGCCGGCGGACCTCGCCCGGCTGCTGGGCACCTACGCGGCCCGGGTGATGACGCCGCGCGGATCGACCGCCGTGACCGGTCTGGAGCTGATGACCGCACTGCACCCTCCGACCCGCGCGTCCGAGCCCGATGCCGACGGCCGACGGCACTCCGAGCACAACCCCGGCTCGCTGGGCAGGAACCCGGTGGACTGCGCGCCGTGCGAGGCCCCCGACGGCCACCCACTCCTGGCGAACCTGCCTCGCTTCCACCACCGCACCCCGGCTGAGGTCCTGGTGGAAGAGGCATACGACTGGGCGCGGCCGCTCACCGACGCCGAATGTCTTCGCCGCCACCTGGTGGGCATCGACGTGAACATGGCCTTCGCCGCCGGCGCCAACGGCCTCACCGTCGGTCTGGGCGCACCGAACCACGTCAAGAACCCCGTCTTCGACGCGAAACTGCCCGGCTCCTGGCTGGTCGACCTGAGCCACGTCGACCTCGCCCGCGTGAAACTCGCAAAAGAATGGACGGACTTGGACGGTGACCTGCTGCCCAGCCCGTTCACACCGAAAGGCGAACGCCCGACAGGGCCCGCCTGGTACGCCACGCCGACCGTGGCGTACGCGGTGGAGCTCGGCTACGAGGTGCGCCCGATCGAGGCATACGTCCGCCACGACAACGGCCGCTACCTGGACGCCTGGTACAACCGGCTGCGCGACGCCTACCTCGCCACGATGGCTGACCTCGGGGTGAGCGCGGACCTGCCGCCAAGGGAGTTCCTCGCCGCGATGGAGGGCTACCGGCAGCGTGACCCTCAACTGGCGATCGTGGTGTCCGCGATCAAGGCGACCGTGAAGGGCGGCATCGGCAAGCTGCGCGAGCGCCCCCGCGGAGAGGGCTGGAAGCCCGGTCAGTCGTGGCGGGCCCTGGCCCGGCCCACCTGGCGCCCGGACATCCGTGCCGCCGTCATCTCCCGGACCCGGGTCAACATGCACCGCAAGATCGTCAAGCACGCCGCCTTCACCGGGCAGTACCCGGTGGCCGTCCTCTCGGACTGCGCCGTCTACGCATCCGACGGCCCGTCGCCACTGGACTTCCTGCCCTACCGGGACGACAAGCCGCTGCCGGGCGGCTTCAAACTGGGAGTGAACCCCGGGCTGGTCAAGCACGAGGGCACCCAGAGCGTGCTGTGGGGCGAGGGCGTACGGGAACAGTTCAACGCCCCCGAACTCAACCTCGCCCGCTACATCAAGGACGGCACCGTCACCGACCAGGACACCGGAGAGTAGGTAGAGCGCGATGAGCCTGTTCGGCAACGGCCTGGACGCCGCGGTGCACAAGGCATTCACCCGCCCCGCGCCCAAGAGCGCGCCCGCGCAGATGCGTTACCTGGTCAAGCAGCTCAAAGGCACCAAGGCGGTCGCCCAGATGCTGCGCATCTCCCAGCGGACCGTCGAACGCTACGTCAAAAATCAGATCAAAAAGCCCCGCCCCGACCTCGCCACCCGCCTCGACGCCGAGGTGAAGAAGCGGTGGCAGCCGCAGATCCGCGCCAAGGCGCGGCAGCAGGCAGCCACCACCAGCGGCATCATCATCGACACCCGCGCCCGGATCGGCTACACCGCCCCGATCGGCACAACGGACGAGGACCGGCTCCGGCACCTGACGGTAGCGCTGCCGCCCCACCACGCCGCCCGCCTCTTCAACGCCCAGGAGCAGGGAGCCACCGAACAGCAGCTTCAGCAGATCGCCGCCGAAGCCCTCAAAGAGGTGTACTTCCAGGACGGCGGCCGCCGGGCCGGCGACCTGGAGGAGGTCCGCTTCACCGACATCGAGCACGTCGAGTTCGACCTATGACCCAGCGTCGCCTGAGAGTCCTCTGATGGTCACCCCGGGCGGCGGGCCCTCTGCGGTCCCGTGGCCGGCCCTCACACGTGCGGCAAGTTGGTGGCCCAGCAAAACCGGTCTGCCCCGGGACCACCGCCGGTGATCTACTGCCGGTCGTGCCGTTGCTGATGCTGGACCTCGACAACACCCTGGTCGACCGGGACGCCGCCTTCCGCGACGCTGTCACCACACTTCTCGCCGAACACCGCCTGCCCGGCACCGACCTCACCTGCCTCGGCTATGACCGACCGGTACCGGGGCATGGTGCCCGCCACGGCCATCCACGCGAGAAGGCGTTCATCGAGTCCTACCGGGACGGCTCCTTCCCGTACGTCCTGATCGCGGCCGACCGCGTCTGAGCCCGGCCCGGTACAGCCGGGGCCCTCACCGGCGGCCCCGGCCTGCCGCCACGTCGAGCCGCCCCCCGTCCGCGAGTTGAGAGGATTCGCACGGAGCCGTTCGGCCGATGAGCCGCATGCGAGAATGTCGCCCGTGACCGGATCGCCTTCGTCGCCTGTCGTAGAGACCACGCCCCGTGACGGTCTGGGCCCACGCGCCGCCGCGATACTGGTGTTCGGGTCCTCGGCAGCGGTTCTGGTGGTCGAGATCGTCGCCCTGCGGCTGCTCGCTCCCTACCTGGGCCTGACCCTCGAGACCAGCACCTTGGTGATCGGCATCGCGCTCACAGCGATCGCCTTCGGCTCCTGGTTGGGCGGGCACATCGCGGACCAGGTCGATCCACGGCGGCTCATCGGCCCTTCGCTGGGAGTGTCCGGAGCGGTGGTGGCGCTCACCCCCGCGGTGTTGCGCACCACCGCGGAGTGGGCGCCGGCGGTGCTCTTGGTCATCGCGTCGCTGACCATCCTGGTGCCGGGGGCGCTGCTCTCCGCGGTGACGCCGTTCGTGACGAAGCTGCGTCTCACCAGCCTGGCGGAGACCGGCACGGTCGTCGGCCGGCTCTCGGGCATCGGCACCGTCGGCGCCATCGTCGGCACCGTGCTCACCGGCTTCGTCCTCGTGTCGCGGTTGTCGGTCAGCGGCATACTGCTCGGCCTGGGAGCACTGCTGGTGGCCGGCTCGGCGTGGGTCGAATGGCGAACGCGCGGGTGGCGCGGCACCCCAACCCTGGCACTCGTGGTCGCAGCCGGCGGCCTCGCCGCCACGGTCGCGCCCGGGGGCTGCGACGTGGAGACCAAGTACCACTGCGCGCGGGTCGTTTCGGACCCTGACGGGGGCGACGGGCGCACCCTCGTTCTGGACGGCCTGCGGCACTCCTACGTCGACATCGACGAGCCGACCCATCTGAGGTTCGAGTATGTGCGCGCCATCGCGTCGGTGGTCGATGCCGCCTTTCCGCAACGTGAGCCACTGGTCGCCCACCACCTGGGCGGCGGTGGACTCACCCTTCCCCGTTACCTTGCGGCCACCCGACCTGGAACGCGAAGCCTCGTCTCCGAGATCGATCGCGGGGTCGTGCGCATCAACCACGACCGACTCGGTCTGCGCTCGGAAGGCGGTATCGACGTACGCGTCGAGGACGGCAGGCTCGGCCTGCGGCAACTCGGCAGCGACAGCCGTGACCTCGTCGTCGGGGACGCCTTCGGGGGTGTCAGCGTGCCGTGGCACCTCACCACCGTGGAAGCGATGACGGATGTACGACGGGTGCTCAACGAAGAGGGCCTGTACGTTGCCAACCTCATCGATCACGGGGGTATGGACTTCGCACGCGCCGAAGTGGCCACCCTCGGCGAGACCTTCGAGCATGTCGCCCTCCTCGGCGAACCCGCCGATATCGGCCTGGGCCCGACCGCGGCATCCGACGGCGGCAATCTGGTGGCGCTCGCCTCCGATCAGCCGGTCGACCTCAGCGCGATCCAAAGGGCGCTAGACGCCCGGCGAACCGGCTGGAAGATCACCGCCGGCGAGGACCTCACGTCCTGGACCGGCGCTGCTCAAGTCCTCACCGACGATCACGCACCCGTGGACCAGCTCCTGCAGCCCTACAGCCCGCAGAGCGGCCAGTGACAGAGTGAGGGCCGCGGTGCCCGCACGGCCAGGGCGGGAGATGCCGACCGTCCGTGAGGCAACACGTCGAGGGCAAGGACTTCGGCGAGGTCGCACCGCACCCGAGGGGTTACTCGTGGCGTACCGGCGCTCATCGCCGCGCACCGGGGAAGGGCCGCCCAGGGCCGTACTCCTGCTGTCCGAAGGACGTCGCCGCGGGCGTACGAGATGTTCAAGGACAAGACGGACGGCTGCGTGCGCGCGGTCATCCGGCCGGGCGGCTGACGGCGGAGCCCCGTCGTACGCCACCCCGCCCGCCCATACGAGGTCGCGACTGACCGGGCCTATGGGACGCAGGTGGGCAGGACGGTGGTGAGTTGGGTCAGATGGTCGGGGCGGGCGCGGATTCCGGGCAGCCAGAGGAGCTGACCCTGATGTGTGACCTGGACCCAGATGCTGGTGTGCTGGTGGTTCTCGTCGGTGACGGTGACGCCGTTGGCGATGGTGCAGCGAGCTCGGAGGAGGTCGTGGTGCCAGACGCGGCGGGCGGAGTTGGTCGTCGTGTAGGGGCGATAGGGGTTGTAGGCCAGCGACAGGGCGCACGTGTGCGTGCGGGGTTCCTGGCATGCCTTCTCGACGTTGTGGACGACGACGCCGGCACTGCCGCCTGAGCTTGTGCTGCCCGCGGCGCCCTGCGCGGGCGTGGCGCCGGGACCGTCCTGCGGGGGGAGCAGAAGCAGCAGGGCTGCCGCGAGTGCGCTCGTGGCGACAGCCGTGAGGGCCGCTGTGACGACCCGACGCCGGGGCCACGGCCCGCGCAGCAGACGCCGGACGGTGAAGCGGGGGAAGGGTGAGGGACCGGCGGCTTCGACGTTGCCGGTGGAGGCTGACGTCTCCTGGCCGGTGGGGGTGGCTGCTTCCCACAATGCCCGGTACTCGGAGGGGTCTGCGCCCAAGGCCCGGCACAGGTCCGCAGGTCCGCTGCCGCCCGTTGTGCAAGCGGCGGATAGGTGGGTACCTGCGTTCGGCGGCCCGTCGACGACGGGTGTCCGAGCGGTGCGAGTGTGCGGAGTGGGGAGATCGAGGTGGGATTGCGCGAGGTGCGGAGCGCCCGGGCTTTTCGGGGCTGTGCCCGGATTCTGGGGGGCCGCTACCGGCTGGATGCGCTGATCGGTTCGGGCGGCTCGGCTGACGTGTACCGCGGGTTCGATCTGCGGCTGCGGCGGCCCGTTGCCGTGAAGGTCTTCCGCGCCGGTACCGGCTTCGACACGGAAGAGGCGTTCCGGAGCGAGGCTGTGATCCTGGCCCGGATGCACCACCCGCGACTGGTGACCGCCTTTGACGCCGGACACCATGACGGCGATGCCTTCCTGGTCATGCAGCTGATCGACGGACGTACCCTGAAATCCCGCATCGCCGAGGGCCCCCTGTCCTGCGAGGCGGCGGCCGCGCTCGGCGCGGCTTTGGCCGAGGCTCTGGCTCACGCCCATGGAGAGGGGATCGTCCATCGGGACGTCAAACCGTCCAACATCATCCTGGACTCCTCCGGCCGCCCCCATCTGACGGACTTCGGCATCTCCCGGCTGCTGGACGCGACCACCCGCACCGCCACCGGTACCCTGACCGGCACGGCGGCCTATCTCTCCCCAGAGCAGGTGCTGGGCCGGCCCGTCGGCCGGCCCGCCGACATCTACGCCCTCGGCCTGGTCCTCCTCGAAAGCCTCACCGGACGACTCGAATACGACGGCGGCCCTCTGGAAGCCGCCATAGCACGCCTGCACCGCCCGCCCGTTCTCCCGGATTTCCTGCCCGACGGCTTCGCCACCCTCCTTCGGGACATGACCGGCCTGGAAGAACAAGCTCGCCCCACGGCGGGCGACTGCGCCCAAGCCCTGACCCGTCTCTCCGGAACGAGCACGGCCAACCCTGCTGCATCCGTCACCCGGCCAGTGCTCAGCGCCATACCTCCCACAGCCGCGGATCACGCCGACCGCACACACCGGAGCCTGTCGCCCGCCGCGACAACACCCGGAAGCTCGAGCGGCTCAACAGGTCTCCCCGAGGGGGTGTCTTCGTCCGCTTCCCCACCCGGCCGCTTCCGAACGCGTGGGGCGGCGGCTGCACTGGCCGCCCTTCTCGCCGCCGGCCTCGTGCTGACCGACGGCTTCTCACACCATGACGGCGCAGGCGAAGCGGCCCCGTCCGCCCCTGACCCGGTCGCCCCTTCCAAGCCTCCGGAATCGGCCGCTCACAACGACGACACGTCTTCTGCGCCGGCGACCCCGCCTTCACGCAGCCCCTCTGTCTCGGCTCCGCCGCCGAGTGATGCCGCCCTCCTGCGCGCCGTCCATCCGCCCTCCGGCAGGTCACGGCCCACCACCCGCACCGCCTCCACGCCCCACACCGCGGAGCAGGCCGCGGCCGACGCGGTCGCGAAAGGCAGGGCAAAGGCTCCCGACCAACCGCCGGGGCAGGCCCGCACGAACCAGAAGGGCAAGAAGCCGGCACATGCCAAGTAAGGGGCAGGAAACGCCGAGGCGGCGGTCGTACACGTCACTGCCGGGCTCAGCGAGGCACCGGATCTTCGGAGACGGGCAGCGGTTCGGCGGTCTCCGGGACCAGCGCGCGGACGGAGGGGGTGGCGACCATGGCGAGGGTGGCGAGGAGGATGAGCGCGGCGGCCGCGTAGAGCGTGGCATGGAGGCCGAGCAGGAGTACGGCGGGTCCGGCCGTGAACTGGGCGAGCGGGAGGGCGAGGTAGGAGCCGAGGTCGTCGTAGGCGTAGACGCGGGCAAGGCGGCTTTCGGGGATCTGCTCGTTGAGGGTCGCGTACCAGGCGACGCCGGCCTGCTCGACGCCCACGCCCGCAACGAAGTTGGCCACGACCAGCACCCAGGTATACGGGGCGAGAGCGAGCAGCAGCGGGGTCATCGCCGTCAGGCCCATCAGCGCGCAGCCGACCAGGATCGCGCGCCGGGGCCGCCAGAGCAGCGACAGCACACCGCCGGCGACCGCGCCGAGTGAGGTCGCCGCGACGGCCAGGCCCCAGCCGGTGCGCCCGATCCCGGTGGTGTCGGCGACGGCCGGGCCGAGGACGGTGAACGAGGCGGTGTAACCGGCGTTGAGGAAGCAGAAGGCCACCACGATCACCCACACCCAGCTGCGGGAGGTGAACTCCTGCCAGCCGATGCGCAGTTCATGCACCAGGCCGGGGCTGGGGGCGGGTGGCGCGACCCGGACGCGGATCAGCGCGAAGGACGCGGCGGCGAGCGCGAAGCTGAGGGCGTCGACGGCCAGGCCCCAGCCGGGGCCGACCGCGGCGACCAGTACTCCGCCCAGTGAGGCGCCCGCGATCGTCGCGCTGCTGCCCGCGATCCGGGAGAGCGCGAGGGCGGCGCGGCGGGACTCGGCCGGCACGGTCTGCGGCAGCAGGGCCTGGGCGGCGGGCTGATAGCAGGAACTTGACGCCCCGTTGACCGCGGCGAGCACCATCAGCAGGGGGATGGCGGCGCTGTGGGTGAGGACCAGGGCGGCGATCAGCGCCTGGCTCGCGGCGCTGACCATGCTGCTGCCCACCAGCAGCGGGCCGCGCGGCAGCCGGTCCGCCAGCACCCCGCCGAACAGCAGGAAGAGAATGCTGGTGAGTGAGTGGGAGCCGACCACCAACCCCAGCGAGCCGACCGAGCCGGTCGCGTCGAGCACGGCGAACGCCAGGGCGATCGGGGCCACTCCGCTGCCGAGCAGGTTGGCCGTCGTACCGATGAAGAGGTGACGGAACGGGCGGTGGCGCAGAGGCGCCAGGGCGGCAGGCATGCGCCTGATCGTTGGTGCTGGGCGGCGCGCCCGTCAAAGGGTTATAGGACTGGCGCCCGTCCAGGTGTGCGGCTGCCCCTCGTGAGGGCATCGAGCGCCTCCGCCTCAAGTTCAGACATCGGACCGGCGGCCTGCTCTTCGGCCTAGGGTCGGATCATGTTCAAATCAGGGGTGGGGTTCCTCGCGTTGTTCGGGCTCGGCTGGTGGCTGCTGGGTTCGAGTGCATTCGACGGGTTGACGCGGCAGGTGCTGGTCGCAGGCGGCTGTGCCGTCATGGTGGGGCTGCTGCTTGCCGCACGCCGTTTCCTTCCCTCGTCGGCAGGGGGACCACTCCCCGTTGGCCGACGGAAGCGGTTCAACCAGATCAACGGAGTCCAGTGGCTGTTGATCATCGCCATCGCCGTGGTCTGCCGCCACGTCGGGGTGCCGGTGCTCATTCCCCCGCTGATCGCCGTTGTCGTCGGGCTCCACTTCCTGCCGTTGGCTGCGGTGTTCGAGCAGCCCCGGCTGCGCACACCGGCGGCCCTGCTGACCGCCTCCGGCGCGGCGGGCATGACGGTCTGGCTTACGAACGGCCCGGACGAGACCGTACGCCTCGTGGTGGGCCTTGCTTCTGCCCTCTCCCTGTGGGGCATGGCGCTGTGGACAGTCGCAGGGGTGGCGTCCGCTGCCGGGCAAGGCGCAGAAAGTGAGGGACCTGGCGGCTCGAACGCCTGGTCAGCGCGTGATGATGGCGGCCAATAGATGTTGCGGGTCAGGACGTTGGTGACGGCGCATAGTGGTGGGCAAGGTTGATGGCGAGGTCGCGGAGGTGAGCCCTGGCTTCGGTGGGGCTGTGTACAGTGATGGCGCTCCCGAACGGCAGTAGTGCTCGCACGTCCTCCAGATGCAGGAAGCGGATCGTTACCTTGTGGCCGGTGGGGGATTCTTCATGGTCGTCCCGGACGAGTCGTAGGCCAAAGATCCGTTGCGCTCGCTCGATCTGGGTCTGTTCGATGGTGGCGCTGACCTCTATCGCGTGGTTGTGTTCCCACTGATCAATGAGCGCTGCAGCGACGGTGGCCAGGGTCTGGTTCTCGCGGATCCGTCGTGGCTGGTCGACTTCTTTCCACGTCGTGATCCGTTGGAGTCGGTACATCCGCGGCACTCGGGCACAGTCGGCGACGAGATACCAGATGCCGGCCTTGGCGAACAGCCCGTAGGGATCCACGAGCAGGTCGCGTGGGCATGACTCGTGTGGGCTGTCGTACTCGATCTGTAGCTGCCGACCTCGCCGCACTGGGCCGATCAGCGAAGCCGGAGTCGTGCCGGAAGCCCGTGCCTGGAGCCAGGGACGGCTGTCCACGTGCACTACGTCGGTGAGCGGCAGGAGCTCATGACCTCGACGTGACTGTGTGGCGACGATCTTGGAGAGCGCGCGCTGGCTTTCGACCGATGCGTTGAGCTCCGCACGTTGCTTCTCGTCCAGCCCGGTGAGCGACAGATGATCGCGCTCGCCCGGTGTGAGTCGCGTGAGGTCGAGCCCGGACCCGGGCGGCATGGTCACGCCTCCGAGGCGGCCCCGTTGTGCGGTCACCGGCAGTCCGGCGTCGCGGAGCCAGTTCAGGTCTCGGGTGATGGTTCGAAGGGACACTCCGAGCGCTGAGGCAAGTTCCTGTGTGGTCACGGCATCCCTTGATTTGAGGAGCAGCATCAGGGTGAAGAAGCGATCTGGGGTCACACACCAATTTTTTCAGGAATTGCGACACGATGCGGCGCATATCCCGGTCAGGCTGGTGGATGCGTACCTACGATCTGTGAGAAGGAAAAACCATGACCACATCCGTCGTGTCCATCGTCTACGTGAACGACGCTCCCGCCGCAGCTCGTTTCTACGGCGACCTCCTCGGCATGAGCCCCTCGTTCGAGACTTCGGGATACATCACCTTCGACCTCGGGCCAGGCGCTGACCTCGGTCTGTGGTCTGGCCAGTTCGAGGATCTGTCGCCGGACGTCCCGCGCACCAGTGAGGTTTGCCTGGCCATCGACGGTGGACCCGACGAGCTCAACGCGACCTTTGAGCAGTGGAATTCCAATGGGGTCACGATCCTGCGCGAGCCTCATGATGCGGGGTTCGGGCTGACCTTCCTCGCAGCCGATCCTGACGGGAACCGTATCCGCGTCGCACTGCAGGGCTGAAAGGCCGCAATGCGGCAGGCGCGCACGATAGGTGTCGCGCCTGCCGTCGTCTGACTTCGAGAGGACGACGAGTGCCCCACGCGAATGCGCCCCTGCGCGTCGAGGGCCGTAGGCGGCTCGTGAAGCGGTGCCAGACACGTCCCATTGCCCACGTCGCCGCTGAGATGGGTTTCTCTCGCGCATGCTCCAGCAAGTGGGTAAATCGCTGGCGGCTACACGGTGATGCGGGATTGCACGACCGGCCGTCGAGCCCGCACCGGAGTCCGAACGCGACACCATCATGGGTCATCGAGCAGATCGAGTCCTGGCGCCGCGAGCACAAGTGATCCGCGCAACGGATCACCGACGAACTTGTGAGCATCGGTTTTGTGATCGACCGGCGGACTGTCAGTAGACACCTGCCCCGGCTCGGCCTCGGCAGACGCCGCTTCATCGACCCAGGCGGTGAGAGCAACCGGAAGCCGGGGAAGATCACCGCCCGCTGGCCCGGACACATGGTGCACCTGGATGTGAAGAAGGTCGGCCGGATCCCTGATGGCGGCGGGTGGCGGATCCACGGCCGGGACAGCGATCAGGCCAAGGTCGCTAGTCGGGCGAAGTCGGCCGGGGCGAAGCGTGGCTACGTCTACCTGCACTCCGTCGTCGATGGTTCCTCGCGGCTCGCCTACACAGAACCGCTGGGCGATGAGAAGGGCGCGACGGCTGCTGCTTTCCTCGCCCGGGCGAAGGTCTGGTTCGCCGCCCACGGCATCAACCACATCCACCGGGTCGTCACCGACAATGGCGCTTGCCACCACTCCGGCGACTTCGCCCGCATCGTCGGGCAAGGCACCCGGCATCAGAGAACCAAGCCATACACACCTCGGCACAACGGGAAGGTGGAGCGCTACCAGCGCATCATGGCCGAGGAAGTCCTCTACGCCCGCGAGTTCACCAGCGAGGACGCCCGGTCAGCCGCGATCGCAGTGTGGAACATCCACTACAACTACCACCGACCGCATAGTGCTGCCGCCGGAAAGCCGCCGGCAGCACGCCTCCGCGAGAGCGTCACCAACCTCGAGCCCTCATACAACTAGAGCCCCCAGCAGGCCCAGCCCGGACAATCCGACGGTGAGCGGGACCCGGCCGACCCCTCGTCTATGCTTCCCGAGCGGTTCGGCCTGCGTGGCTACCTGTGGTGGTACTTCATCGCCGTGTTCCTGCGCCATCCGCGGCGGGTGTTCGATGGCGAGGTGTTGGCGCTCTGGTTGACGGGTTCGGAGGGATGCGATCATGGGTGGGTCATGTTCGTTCGCCCGTGAGGTGATTTCTTGAGGAAGGTGGCACTGCGTCCTCACGCACTGTTGCCTCGGCAGTACGACCACCAGAAGGTTCTGGCGACCACCGTGGACGCCTGGGGCCGGACTCTCTGGTTGATCTGCCCTGATGCGGAACTCCGCCCGAGTTCGTTCGGCAGGCCCCACCCTCAGCCTCGAAGCTGTCCGTATGACGCGCTTCTGGTCATCGACAACGGCGGCGCAGTCCGCGAACGCCCCCTGCGCAACGTGAGCTTGCGGGTGACCCATATCGATGCGCTGCCCAACGGCCGGTTCGTTGTGCAGGGGCACAGTGCCGCAGGGGACCAGAACGCGCAGATCTACGGGATGGACGGGCGACGCCGCCGCAGCTTCGTGATGGGGCGTGCGGTCGAGTACTTGATGGCAGACCGGCGCCACCATGTATGGAGTGCCTACTTCGACGAAGGCGTCTACATCGACCCGATCAGCGCCGCCGGCCTGGTCCGTTGGGACAGCGGCGGTAACCACCAATGGGAGTACACGCCTCCGAAGGGCGTCGAATACATCGATACGGTCTATGCCTTCAACGTCGACGACGGTGTCGCGTGGGCCAGCTACTACCCGACCTTCCCGCTGCTCGAAGTCCGGACCAACGGTGAGACCCGGCTACGGAGAACCCCTGTGGTCGCTCCCGCGGGTATGGCCGTGCACGGAGAACACATCACGATGCTGGGGGGCGATCGGCAACCGGACCGCCTGCACCGCTGCCTCCTGACAGAGGGCGAGGCCCTGCTGGTTGAGGAAGCCTGTCTCACTCTCCCCAACGGGGCACCGCTGAAGCGGTACGCAAGCCCCATAGGACGAGGCCGACATCTGTACCTGCGTGGCGGATCACCCAGACAGTGGTACGTGATGACTTCCTGACAGCGCTCTGCGGGATGGTTTCCCCGCAATACCGAGGAACGACTGATGGACCCATCGCTGCTGCTGGGTGCCTTCCCGCCGGACGTGCCACCAGGTCCGGTCGTTACCGTAATTGTCGCCGTAGGTCCAGCAGTGGCAGTAGGCCTCCTGCCTGGTGACCCGGCCCGCGGACCTGCTCGTACTGGACGAGCCGACGAACCACATCGCGCTCGACCTGGTCGAGGACCTCCAGGCCGCGCTCGCGGCATACCCGGGGGCGGTCGTCGCGGTCTCGCACGACCGTGCCTTCCGCGCACGTTTCGAAGGGGAGCGGCTGGAGCTGCGCGCGGGTCGCAGGCGTTGACCAGCAACGGAGGTGTGGACGGTTCCTCCCTGCTCGTACTCCTCGGCGCCGACGGCCGCCGACGGTGCTGACCCGGCTTCAGAGGCGCGCGCATTACCCTGAGTCCATGCGGCAGGGGGCGGCGGCGCAGGCGGGGGAGTGGCGGGACTGGCGGGTCGGTGACCGGGTCCTCGGGGTGTACGAGGTGACCGGTTCCCTCGGCCAGGGCGGCATGGGGCTCGTGCACCGGGTGCGGCACCTGGGGTGGGGCACCGATCTCGCCGTCAAGAGCCCGCGTCCGGCGGATCGCGTCTGCCGCCACCGCGATGCCTCCGGCGCCGCGCTGACACCCCGAGTCGCGGCGGTGGAGCTGCTCAACGTCATCCGTCCCACCACGGCACTGAGCTGGTTCGTGGCCTTCGCGGCGCACGCCCTGCACCGTTGGCCCGAACACAAGGAGCGGCTCCGGTCGGGCGAGACGGGGTTCGCCACGGCGTTCGCCCATGAGGTCCGCCGCTTCTACCCCTTCGCCCCGTTCCTGGGTGGCCAGGCCGCCACCGACCTGACCTGGCACGGCCGCCACGTCCCGGTCGGCGGCCTCGTCCTGCTGGACGTCTACGGCCAGAACCACGACGAACGCCTGTGGAAGGACCCGTACACCTTCCGCCCCGAACGTTTCCTCGACCACCCGCCCGGCCGGGACGAACTGATCCCCCAAGGCGGCGCGGACCCTCGAACCGGACACCGCTGTCCCGGCGAGGCCATGGCCGTCGGCATCCTGGAGACGCTCTCCCAGCGCCTGGCCGACCTGAGCTACGCCGCTCCGCCGCAGGACCTGACCATCCCCCTGAACCGCATCCCCACCCGGCCACGCAGCGGAATGATCATCCGAGTGATCGCGTAGCACGGGTCACGGCCCCCACCGCCCAGCGGTAGTCGTAACCGACCGCAGAACGCCATGACCGACGGCGGATCCCGAAGGACGCTGACCGCCCGGCTGTTCAGTGCGCGGCATCAAAACCGCATAAAGATTGCCGGAACCAGGCAATGCCTCCCTTGGTCTCCCCGTGTGACGATGCCCGCGACAACGGGGGAGGGCAAGGAGAGGCGGTGTGCACGGATGGCCTGGTTGCTCGGGCTCGGCATTGCGGGGGTCGTCCTCCTTGCCCTGTCGTTCGTCCTCGACGGCGTGATCGAGGGGCTGTTCGACGGGGTTGCCGTGCTGGAGGGCGTCGCCGACGGGCTGCTGTCGCTGCCCGTGATCGCCGGGTTCGTCTCCATGCTCGGCTTCTCCGGGGCGATCGTCCTGGGGACCACCGGGCTGAGCGCGGCCGGGGCCACGCTGATCGGGGTGCCGGCCGGTGCCGTCACCGGCTGGTTCGCCTACCGCCTGAGCCGGGCGCTGATGAACGGATCCTCCGGAGACGCTCCGCGCGACGACGACATGGTCGGTGTGTCCGGCTCGGTGGTGACCGCCATCCCCGCCGGTGGCTACGGCGAGGTGCTGGTGCACCGGGCCGGGCACCTGGTGAAACTCTCGGCGAAGAGCCCGGTTGCCGTGGCGCGGGGAGCCGAGGTCTGGGTCGAGCAGACACTGTCGCAGTCGGCGGTCTCCGTCCGCCCGGTGGAGCGCTGACCCGGCGAAGCCGCTCACTCCTTCCGGCAGCGCACCGGCTGTGCCATCGCGCCGCTCACCTTCACAACCCTTACCGAACGCCGTCCTGAGGGAGGGCTGAGGGGACAACACCATGAGTTCTGTCATTGTCGCGGTCGGAGGAGTCGTCGTACTCCTCGTGCTGATCGCGCTGGTCGTCGTCAGCCGGTACAAGGTCGCCGGTCCGAGTGAGGCGTTCATCGTCACCGGGCGGCGCGGCAAGCAGGCCACCGATCCGGAGACCGGACGGGTCTTCACCGACAACAGCGGTCAGAAGGTCGTGGTCGGCGGCGGAGTCTTCGTCGTGCCGTTCGTGCAGCAGAAGTTCACCCTCGACCTGTCCTCCCGGCACATTCCCGTCGCCGTGCGCGGCGCGGTCACGCTGCGCGGAGTGAAGGCCAACCTGGAGGGCGTCGCGATCGTCAAGGTCGGCGGCAGCGAGGACGCCATCCGGGCCGCCGCACAGCGATTTCTGATGCAGCAGGACGGCATCGTCGGCTTCACACAGGAGGTACTGTCGGGCGCCCTGCGCGCGATCGTCGGCCGGATGTCGGTGGAGGACATCATCCGCGACCGTGCCGCCTTCGCCGGGCAGGTCGCTGAGGAGGCCGAGGCGAGCCTGTCCGGGCAGGGCCTGGTGCTGGACGCCTTCCAGATCCAGGACATCACCACCGAGGGCTCCTACCTGGAGGACCTCGGCCGACCGGAAGCCGCCCGCGCCAAGCAGGAGGCCGACATCGCCGAGGCGGTCGCCCGGCGCGCCGCCGAGCAGGCCCGGCTGAAGGCCGAAGAGGAAATCGCGATCGCCCAGCGGACCTTCTACCTCAAGCAGGCCGAGATCAAGGCCGAGACCGACGAGGCCGCCGCCCGCGCGGACGCCGCCGGCCCGCTCGCGGAGGCGGCCCGGCAGCAGGAGATCCTCATCCAGCAGGAGAAGGTCGCCGAACGGCAGGCCGCCCTGACCGACCGCCAGCTCGACACCCAGGTCCGCAAGCCCGCCGATGCCCAGCGCTACGCCGCCGAACAGGAGGCCGAGGCCAAGCGGGTGGCGCGGGTCAAGCAGGCCGAGGCGGAGAAGTCCGCGGGTATCGCGGACGCCCAGGCGGAGGCCGAGCGGGCCCGGCTGACCGGCGAGGGCGAGAAGCAGCGCCGTAGTGCGCTGGCCGACGCCCAAGCCATCGAAGGGCTCAAGGAGGGCGAGGCCGAGAAGGCCCGGCGCGCGGCCATCGCGGAAGCGGTCCGGCTGGAGGGCGAGGCCGAAGCGGCGGCGATCGGCGCCAAGGGCGCGGCCGAGGCCGAGGCGATGCAGAAGAAGGCCGACGCCTTCGCCCAGTACGGCGACGCCGCTGTGCTGCAGATGCTGGTGGAGGTGCTGCCCCAGGTGGTGGCCAAGGCGTCCGAGCCGCTGAGCGCCGTGGACAAGATGACCGTCATCTCCACGGACGGCGCGAGCCAACTCTCGCGCACGGTCGCCGACAATGTGGCGCAGGGCGTCGAACTCCTCAGCTCCACCACGGGAGTCGATCTTGCCGAGTTGCTGAAGGGCCTCACACAAGGCCGCGGCGCGGCGCAGCCCACGACCCCGTCGGCTGCCGAGGCGAACGGGAAGATCCAGATCGGCTGAGGCCGGGAGGAGCGGTTCAGGGGCCCGCGGCATCGAGCCGCCGGGCTCCTGAACCACTCCGTGCTTGCGGACTCGCCTGGTACGACTCCAACCAGCGGACGCACACAAGACGGGGCCCGCATCGGGTGATCTCCAGCGAGCAGCGAGGTCACCTCCGCACTACAGGGCACGACCTCAGCGGGCTCACGGCAGGGCGGCGTTAGGCAACGGAGACAGGGGGTACCGATGACAGTTACGACGACATCGACCACGCCGACGCGATCGCGCTGTTCGGGCACAACATCGCCCCGCCCGCGCCGCGAACGAGACGACCGTCGCCGACTGGGATCCCGTTTCCAAGCAACCACTGTTCAAGACCGCCGCGGCCGCGCTGCACCGCGTGGAGCACGCCGACGGCAACACCGCCCCGGCACCGACCACCACCGCCTCCGCTCCGAACCGCACCGACGCCGTACCCGCCACGACCGGAGGCCCGTCCGCCCTCGCCGTGCAGTCGGCCGACGCCGGCCGGGACAACCGCAGGGAGGGCACAGCGTGAACGGCCTCGACCTCGTCCTCCGCGCCCTGCACCACGGCGAGCAGCACCTGGCCGGGGAGCTGACGACGGTGGCCCGGCGCCACCGCACCGACCACGAGGTCCACCACGTCGCCACCGACCTCGCCCACTGGTCCCGCGAACACGCCCCGGGCCTGGCCGACACCGGCCAGGACCGGGGTCGGCACCTCGGTGATCCAGCGGAGGACCACGCCCCGGGCCTGCTGCCGGCGGTGCGGGAGAAGGCCGCCGAGGCGCTGGGACACCGACCGGAACCCGCTCTGCTCCTCCTGCGGGATCTGCGGGATCTCCATGTGGCAGCCGCGCAGAACTCCCTGTACTGGGAGATGCTCGCGCAAGCCGCGCAGGCCACCAGGGACGACGAACTCCTGGCCCTGGTCTCCGCGTGCCATCCACAGACGCTGCGGCAGATGCGCTGGACCAACACCATGATCAAGAACCTCTCGCCCCAGGTCCTGTCGAGCCTGTGACGCAGGGCCTCCACTGATCACGGGACGCCGTGTCAGCCGGTGGCGGGGTGCGGTACTCCGGCGAGGGACGCGACGCCCTTAGTCGGGCCGGCCCGGGGCCCGAGCCACTCGCACAGCAGGATGGTGGCATCGTCCTGCAGCTCGTTGCCGTGGTGGCGAAGATGGGCGCGGATGAGGCGGCGGAGGGTTTCGGGGACGGTGAGGCCGTCGCTGTGGTGGCGGATCAGGAAGTCGATGAAGCGGGTGAGCCCGAACTCCTCACCGTCGGGGGTACGGGCTTCGGTGATGCCGTCGGTGTAGAGGACGAGGCGGTCACCGGGCTGGAGCTGCTCGTGGCAGAGCGTGGTGGGCAGACGCAGATCGGTACCCATGGGGTGTGCGGGCGGACAGCGCAGGAGGGTGGTCCAGCGTCCGTCCCGGATCACGACGGGGGGATGGTGGCCACGGTTGACCCAGGTCAGCATGCCGGTGGAGGTGTCGAGGTCGGCGAGGATGCCGGTGACGTAGCGGGTCCGGCCGAACTGTTCGAGCACCACCCGCTCGATGGCGTCGCCGAGGTCGGCGAGGCCCGTTCCCTGCCTGCGGTGGTTGCGGCAGGCACCCATGGCGAGGTTGGCGGTGAGGCCGGCCGAGGTGTCGTGTCCCATGGCGTCGAAGACCGACAGATGGACGACGTCGGCGGCGGTGGCGTAGTCGTAGGCGTCCCCGCTGACCTCGTACGCGGGCTCCATCACGGCACCGATGACCACCCGGTGGTCGGCGTAGGTGCGGGGCGGCATCAGCGTCCACTGCATCTCCGCGGCGACGTTCATGGGCTGCAGGCGGGTCAGGCGGGCATGGGAGTCACTGGTGTCCCGGCTTCCGACCACCAGCATGGCCACCAGCGAGGAGAGCGCCATCATGTCCTGGCGGACGTCCTCCCCGTCCTCGCCGGGGGAGGCCAGGTACATCACCCCCAGGCGTTCGGTGCCGTCCAGGAGTGGGATCCACCATCCCCGCAGCCCGTCCCCCGTGTCGGCGATGGGCACGATGAGCCCGTACTGATAGGCACGACCGGCGACCGTTCCCTCGACCGACAGCTTCGCCTTGCCTTCCGGGGCGCCCTCGGCGGCGTCCAGTCCCCTGCCGGTGAGCAGCCGCAGCACGTCGCGCTGCAGATCTCCGAGGTAGATGAGCGCGTCGGAGAAGCCCGCCGCCGCGGCGTGTTCGGCCACCCGCGACGGCAGGCGCTCGAACGCCATCAGATGGCTCTCTTCCAGCAGCCCCGTCAGCATGCGCCGGACCGCGCTGTCCCGCTGCGTCACGAGACACCTCCCTACGCCTCACAGTCGCGATGTCGCGCTCGGCTACGTCTCCCCTCTTCGCGGCCGACAGGCAGGGCAGCTCGCCGATGAGGCAGACGGTGGCCCGGTCGGGGCCGAACCCGCAAGGCGCGTCCGGCCGAGGACGTTTGATGTCGCCGCGCTCCCTCGCGGTAGAGCTTCGGAGGATGACGGCGGGCGCGGTGCCGTCGCGGATCGGCACCCGGGCAGGGCCGTGCCGATCGGCGCACGGGCCCGCAGTGCTCAGGTGCCGTAGGCAGCCTCATCATGCAGCGACGGGGCCGTCAGGACGGCTCACGGGTGCTCGGGTTGCTGATCCGGTGGGACCCCTCCGCCTTCCCCTCCACCTTTGTCGCCCTTGTCCGTGCCGTGGGCACTGCGGCCTTTCGCCTCGCTCTCCCGGGCCTTGATCTCACCGCTCTGCTGTGGCGTGCTGCCGCCCTTTTGACTACGTCGCTGCTCTGGTTCCTGGGGATTGGACATGTCGGGTACCTCGCTCGCGTCTGAGGTCGTTCTCGTCGACGAGTTCCCGTGGGGGCCCGCCCGAAGCATGGGGTCGTGCCAGAGGTGCACGTGCCCAGCTCTGGCCGTGCGCGCTGTCTGTACTGGGGATGACAGAGGCCATGCCGCGCCGACTGACGTGTCGGTGTCGAGGTGGTGGCCGCGCTGGAGATTTTCTCCGGAGGATGGACTCCGACGCCCCGGTGGCACGGCACGACGCCCACGACGGGGCCGACGGGCCTCATGAAGGAACGTAACGCGGTGACTTCCGATCAAGCCCACGACGGTTCTGCCGTCATGCAGTGGCTGCTGGAGACCCAGTCGCTGGAAGACTTCCTTCAGTCTCTGGTCGACGCGGCGCTGGCTCTGACCGACACCGAGGGTGCCGGCGTGACGATCGAACGCGATCAGCGGCCTCCGACCGTGGCCAGCTCCGGCCCGCCGGTGCTGAAGCTGGACGAGAAGCAGTACGGC
Organism: Streptomyces flavovariabilis; assembly: GCF_000725785.1. Lineage (NCBI taxonomy): Bacteria > Bacillati > Actinomycetota > Actinomycetes > Kitasatosporales > Streptomycetaceae > Streptomyces > Streptomyces flavovariabilis. The sequence continues at coordinate 154,175 of NZ_JNXD01000009.1, forward strand.
CAGGACGACGGCCCGTGTCTGCAGTCCGCCCGTACCGGCCAAGAGGTCGCCGTCGACGACATGCTCAGGGAGACCCGCTGGAGCGACTACCCGGCCTACGCGGCGGCCTGCGGAATCCGCTCCTCGCTCTCCCTGCCGATCGCTGCCCGCACCCACACCGTCGGTGCCCTGAACCTCTACGCGGGCCCACCCCGGGCGTTCGAGGCCGCCGATCTCAGCGCCCTGCGTTCGCTGGCCGCGCAGGCCACCGGCGCCATCGCTCTGGCTCAACGCATCGCCGATGCGCAGGCTTTCGCCGAGCAGATGCAGAAGGCGATGCAGTCGCGCGGCGTCATCGACCAGGCCCTCGGGGTGGTCATGGGCCAGCGCGGCTGCACCGCCGACGAGGCCTTCGGCATCCTGCGCTCCGCCTCCCAGCACCGCAACATCAAACTGCGCGACCTGTGCACCGAACTGATCACCAACCTCACCGGCCGGCCCCCCACCACTCCTACTTGGACAGGCCCGGAGCGCTGAAGGACGGTTGCGGGCGAGGCAGACCATCCGACCGTCGCTCGGCCGGCAGACGCACTGACGGCCACCGGGCGTAGCCGTGACTGACAGGCGGATGGCTAGGATCATCGGATGCCGAGGCCGACCGCAGGAAGCGCCGTACCCGTGGGCAGAGCCCGCACAGTCGCTCAGGTGTACCGACACTTCGGTGAAGTCGACGCCGCCGAAACGTCGCCGCTGTACGAGCGCGTCGCCGTCGCCCTGAGTGAGTCCGACGAGGCGCTGCGCGCCATCGAAACGGCTCCGGCGCGTAAGCGGCACCCGACGGTGATCCTCGCCGCGCTGCACGACCTCGCCCTCGCCGGACGCGCCCCGGCGCTTGCCGCGGCCTATGCCGCCGCGGACGGCGACGCTGCCGCCCGAGCGGCGATCGACACACTGCTGCGCATGACCGACTCCGTCGTGTCCATCGCCGTGCGCCGCCGGATACGGGCCGACGAGACAGGACGCTGCGCCGTGCTGTATCCGGCCATTGCCGAGGCGGCGCGCCGAGTAGGCGCGCATGCGGTGGGGCTGATCGACGTGGGCTGTTCGGCCGGGCTCAATCTCCATGTCGATCGCGTCGCCGTCACGTACGGCAACGGGCAATCGCTGGGCGACGCGTCATCTCCCGTACAGCTGTCGTCTTCGATCGTGGGAGACCGGCCCGTCCCGACGCGGGCGATGCCCGAGGTCGTCGCCCGGGTCGGCGTCGACCTCGATCCGGTCGACGTGACCGACGCGGATGACGCCCGCTGGCTACGCGCATGCCTGTGGCCGGATTCGCCCGGTCACCCGGAGCGGGTCGCAAGGCTCGAAGCGCAGACGGCACTGGCAGCGACGGCACCTCCGCTGCTGCTGCGAGGTGACGCCGTCGAGGTGTTGCCCGACGCCTTCGCCCGTGTGCCCGCGGACGCCCTGCCGGTCGTCACCACCACGTGGGCGCTGTCGCACTTCTCGCTCGAGCGCCGCCTGCGGTTCCTGCACCGCCTGGACGAGGCGGCGGCCGGCCGGGCGGTGGCGTGGGTGTCAGCGGAAGGGGTCGGAGTCGCGCCGGCGATACCCACACTCGGCGACCGCCGCGCCTCCGGCCACAGCATCATCGGCCTGGCGGTGTTCGACCAGTCGGCCCTGCGCGCCGAGGCCGTCGGCCGCTGCTGGTCGCAGGGCCGCTTGCTGGCGTGGCTCGCAGACTCCCAGGCCGCGCGAATGCTGTGAACGCCCCGCTGTGCGTGCGTAGTTGAACGCGTCCCGGCGAACTCGGCACCGTGGGTGGCTTCGTCCGTGAGTGGTTCGGTCTCTCAGATCTGGTTCAGGCCGCCGTCGACGTACAGGCTGGAACCGGTGATGAAGCTGCTCTGTCCGCAGGCGGAGAAGGCCACGGCGGTGGCGATCTCCTCCGGGCGCCCGGGCCGGCTCAGCGGCACACGCGCGGCCAGGTGCTGGGGCTGCTCCGGGGCGGTCATGACGGCGCTGCACCGGTTGTGGTCGGGCAGGCGGTGCACACATGACAAGCTGTCTTCTCCAGTGCCCGAGCCCAGGAGGTCGCCATGGCCGAAGAGTCTCCATCACAAGAAGGTTCGGAGTCGGCTGACGCCGAGAGCCCTGCCCTCTCGCCCGACGAGAACGGCCAGTACGACCTGAAGCGCAAGTTTCGGGAGGCCTTGGCACGTAAGCGCGCCAAGCAGGCGGACGCCGCCGAACTCGCTGCGACCACCGACACGTCGAAGGTCCGCGGCGCGCACGGCCCGGCTGCGAACCAGCGGTCGTTCCGACGCAAGAGCGGCGGCTGAGTCCAAACGGTTCAGATGAGACTCGGCAGGACACAGCCCGGCAGCCACGCCGATGAGTTGGGCTGGGTCCTGCCCGGGTGACGACCCCCATGGCCTACAATTAATCATCTGTGGAAGATAATTCTTCGGAAGATGAGTGATGGCTGACCTGAAGCAGCTGTACCGGGAGCTGGTCTCGCTGGAGATCGAGCTGTGGAACGGCATCGAGGGCAGGTTGCGGGCCGAGTACAACCTGCCGCTGACCTCGTTCGAAGTGCTGCATCTGCTGCTGCGTCGGCCCGGGCCGCGGATCCAGGACATCGCGGAGGAGTTCTCGATCACCGTGGGCGGCACGAGCAAGGTCGTCGACCGCTTGGAGGCGGCGGGCCTGTGCAAGCGGCGCGCCAATCCGAACGACCGCCGTTCCTCGGTCGTCGAGCTGACGTCTGAGGGACGGAAGCTGGTGGACGGAGCGCTGAAGGTCTTCGAGGACGAGCTGGAACTGCGGATCGGGTCGGTGATTCCCGAGCAGTCCGTGCGCGAGGTGACCTCGGTCCTCAGCACGCTGCGGGCGGCCGGGCGAGCCCTGGACGCGGAGCGGAAAGCCGCCGGGCAGACGCCGACGCCGGGGATGCGGGCGCCGAAGCAGCCCGGCCGACCGGCATCGTGAGCCGCCCCCATCGGCCCACAGGTCAGTCGGCGATGCCGTCGAAGGCGATGACCTTGTCGATGCGGCCCCGCACCAGGATGTTGCCGGCGCCGCCGTTGCGCACGGCGTATTCATCGGCGCGGTCGTCGCCCATGTAGCGGGCGCCGAGGCGTCCGCCCCAGCGCAGCATGTCGCCGGGGTCCTCGGAGATCTCGGCGCGTCCGCGGAGCAGGACGAACGCGTACGGTGGCCGGTCCTCGTCGACGCAGAGGGCGAACCGTCCGTCACGGACGAGGTTGCGGCCCTTGACCCCGTCCTTCTCGGTGGTGAGCACGACGTCGTCGCCGTCGAGGAGGAACCAGACCGGTGTCACATGGGGGCTGCCGTCGACGCGGACAGTCGACAGCTTGCCGGTGCGGGTGCCGTGCGCGACGAACGCCCGCCACTGCCCGTCGGTCATCTTCCGCATGCAGGCGCCTTTCGCGTTCGTTCACGTTCGTTGGCGTTCGTACGGCTCGACTCCTGGGTGTCCGAGGGCCATCGGCCTCGGACACCCAGAGATTCAGCCCCAGAAGGCGTCTTCGGCCACCGGGTCGCTGGAGAAGAGCCACATCTCGGCGATCTTGCCGTTCTCGATGCGCAGGACGTCGACGCCGTCCATGCTCATCGACGCGCCGTCGTGGCGGCCGGTGAAGTGGATGGTGGCGGCGACCAGGTCTCCGTTGCCCATGAGGGTGTGGATCTTGTCGATGGCGAAGGTGCCCTGGCTGGTCTCCATCATGCTGCCGAGCATCTGGAAGACGGCGCCCCGGCCCTTGTGCTCGCCGGAGAACTGGTTGGCGCCGGGCTGGTGCCAGACGATGTCGGCGTCGAGGAGTTCGCCGACCGTGGCCATGTCTCCGCTCTGGACGGCCTGGAAGTAGGTGCGGGCGATGTCGATGTTCGCTCTGGTCATGTCGCTTGCTCCTTGGTTCCTCGTGCGGGGTGGTGGCTATCGGGCGAAGTCGAGACGGTCGGCGAGGCCGGCGTCGGTGAACGCGGTCTCGATCTCGTGTCGGCCTTCCTTGAAGTGGGCCCAGCTGTCGAAGTGGGCGGGGACGACCCGTCGGGCGCCCAGCAGCCGCACTGCCTGAGCGCCCTGGGCGCTGTCGAGGGTCAGCAGGGCGTTGTCGAAGGCGAAGGCCATGCGGGCGCCGCCGAGGAAGAGGACCGCGGTGTCGACGGGAGCGAACCTCTCGGCGATCTCTTCGACGTGCTCCAGTGCGGCGTTGTCGCCGCTGACGTAGACGGAGGGCAGGTCGTCGGAGGTGAGTACGAAGCCGACGACGTCTCCGGTGACCGGTTCACAGCCGACGGGGCCATGCCGGGCGGGGACGCCCGTGACCGTGACGGTGCCGCCGTCGGGCCGCTTGAGCGCGGCGGTCTCCCAGAAGGCCAGCCCCTGTGCGTTGCCGCCCAGACGACCGGCGCCGCTGACCGTGGTGAACACGACCGGAACCTCGGGCAACAAGGCGCGGCCGGCGTTGTCCAGGTTGTCGTCGTGCGTGTCGTGGGAGAGCAGGACGGCGTCGATGCTGCCCAGGTCGGCAGCGGTGACGGGCGCCGGGTCGGTCTTGACGAGCTTGTGGTCGCCGGGGAGGGGCATGGGGTACTCACCGGGCGGGTCGAAGGTGGGGTCGGTGACGAACCTGAGTCCGCCGTACTCGATCACGGTGGTCGGGCCGCCGTGGACACGGACGGGGATCATCTCGCTGGTGGCGCTGGCGCCGGGCATCGGTAAACCTCCAGGCGGTGAACAGGGGAGACGCGGCCCTGCGGGGCCGGTCAGGCGGCGGGTACGGAGAAGACGCCGAAGTGGTTGCCGGCGGTGTCCCGCAGCCGGGCGAAGGTGAAGCCCGCAGCGTCGGAGGCCGGTTCCATGAGGACCTCGGCGCCGAGCTCCCGGCCGCGCTTGACGGTCGCGGCGACGTCCTGGACGAGGACGTAGAAGATCGCGTAGTCGGGGAAGCCGCCCTCCGACTCCCACACGCCCCCGGCCGGCTGCTGGGCGCCCGGCGTCATCACCGAGTGGTAGGTCACGCCGGGGGTGTTGGTGTTGAGGACGTACTGCCAGTCGAACAGCTCGCCGTAGAACTCCTTGACCTTCTCCGGCTGGTCGGTGCCGAACTCGAACCAGGCGACCGTGTTGAAGGCGGGAACGGTCATGACACTCACTCCTTATGCCCCCGGTGGGGGAGATGTGACTCTTTGCGGCAGGCCCGATCCAGGCGGTGACCAGCAGGGCGCGGGCGGGGCGGCTTGCAGGAACCGGCAGGGATGAGGGGCCCAGCCGGCCAGGCGTCCAGCAAACCATTTACATTCCATGGAAGCAACTTCCATCGATTATTGTTCCACGGTGTGGGTTCGCTGGTCATCGGCCGGCCGGCCCTCGGGCAGCACGGAACCCGGCGTCTCGGACGCGGACGGCCGGGTCGGAAGGAAGGAAACGGTCATGGACCCGGTCGAGATCGAGGCGAAGACCCTGATCCAGAAGTCGAAGACCCCGTCGAACGACTACGTCATCAACCCCTACACCGGCTGCGTACTGGGCTGCGCCTACTGCTTCGCCAGCTTCGCCGGGCGCCAGTTCGGCCGATCGGTGAAGGAGTGGGGCGACTACCTGTACGTGAAGAAGAACGCTGTCGAGCTCGCCCGCGCGGAGCTGACGAAGATGCCCGAGCGTAAGCGGCGGGGCACGATACTGCTCAGCTCGGTCACCGACCCCTACCAGGGCCACGAGGCGAAGTACCGGCTCACCCGCGGCATCCTGCGCGAACTGCAGAGGGTGGAGTACCCGGGCCTGGTCCGCATCCTCACCAAGTCACCTGTCGTCACCCGCGACATCGACCTGCTCACCAGCCTGCCCCGCGCCGAGGTCGGCATGACCGTGACCACCACCGACGACAAGGTCAGCCGCTGGCTGGAGGTACGCGCCCCACTCGCCTCCCGCCGCCTGCGCACCCTGGCCGAACTCACAGAGGCGGGCATCCCCACCTACGCCTTCGTCGGCCCGCTCCTGCCCCACTTCGCCACCCGGCCCGAGCTCCTGGACGACCTCTTCGGCCGGCTCGTCGACACGGGGGTCAGGGAGGTGTTCATGGAGCACATCAACCTCAAGCGGTACATCCGTGAGCGCATGGACCAGGTTCTCGCCGACGAGCCCGAAGACGTCCGCGAGGCGTACCTCCAGGCGCGGACGAAGGAGCATCGGGAACAGCTCGACGCGATCGTGGCGGAGCTGCTGGACAAGCACGGTCTGCGGCTGCGCTTCGAGGAGGTCGTGCACCACGACGACAACGACGCTCTGCGGCAGAGGCTCATGTCCTCGGGGTGACCGCGTCCGCGCCGCCTGGCGGTTGCCTCAGGCGGTGACGCCGGCCTCGGGGTCCGGCACCGCCATGGCCCAGGTCCCCATGGCCTCCAGGACATCGCGCAGTCCCTCGCCGAGAGGGGTCAGCGCGTACTCGACACGCGGCGGGACCTCCGCGTAGGTGGTGCGGGTGACGATGCCGTGCCGCTCGAACTGGCGCAGCCGGCTGGTCAGGGTGTGCGGGCTGATGCCGGGCAGGGCCTCCCGCAGCTGGTTGAAGCGGTGGGGGCCGTGCAGCAGTTCGCGCACGATCAGGGTGGCCCACGGGCCGTTGAGCAGGGTGAGGAACCGGGCGACGCCGCACTCCGGTAGGCAGGGATCGGTCACATTTTTGACGGTACCCCATTGGTGCAGTTGATGTAACTGATGCATCGCATGCACTAATGGCGCCATGACCTACGTGATTCACGGCGCCACCGGCGCCCAAGGTGCCCCCGTCGTCGCCGCTCTCGCCACCGAGGGCAAGGCCGTGACCGCTCTGACCTGAAACGCCGACACCGTCGTGGCCGGCGCGCGGCGCGTCGTAGCCGCCGGCTACGGCTCCACCGCTGAACTGACCGAGGCATACCGCGGCGCTGACGGGGTGTTCGTGCACCTGCCGGTGGTCTCCGAAGAGGACCGCCAGACCTATGCGCGCAACATCGCCGCCGCCGTCCGCGCGGCCCGCCCGGCCCGAGTGGTGTTCTCCACCAGCGGTGCCCCGATCGACCCCGAAACCGGCGGCGCGGCCGCGGCACTGGTCAGCGGCCTGGCGGACATCGGGGTGTCCCATGCGGTGATCGCGCCCACCTTCTACCTGGAGAACCTGCTCATGCCGTACGTCCTCGACGCGGTCCGCGAGCGAGGCGTCCTGCCTTACCCGATCCGCGCCGACTTCCCGGCTTCCTGGGCGTCGCACCTCGACATCGCCGATGGCGTAGTCGCTCTGTTCGACCGCCCGGACATCACCGGCGTGGTCTCCGTCGGCCAGTACCCGGCGATCACCGGACCGGACCTGGCCGAGGCGTTCGGCGCCCACTGCGGCAAGGACGTGGTCTTCGAGCAGATCACCCCCGAGCGGTTCCGAAGCTCCGTGGCACCTCTGATCGGTGAGGGCCCCGCCGCCGACGTCGCCGGAGCGTACGCGGCCATGAGCACGCTTCCAGACCGCTCGATCACACCCGAGAACTCCGCCCAGAAGCTGCTCGGCATCACCCCCCGCTCCACCGGGCGGTGGCTGACCGACATCGGCCTCTGACTCTGGGCGCGCCTCCATGCTCCTCCCGGAACGCTGCGCTCCGGGCGAATCAATACCTGTGCCCGCGAACTGAGATTTCAGTGGAACATGCAGACAGGTTTCCTGCCACAATAAGGCGGGTGCCATTTTCCACCGCACGCCGACCGCTGCAGCGTGCTACTGTCGATCTCAGTTGCAGTTGTGGTTCCCGAAACTCTAAGTGCTCCCCGGTCGGCTTCTGTGCCGCTGGAAGCGCTTTTGTATTTCCGGTTTTTTCCGGCGGGGTGATCATCGCGGCGATACGGGGTCCGCGCTGTGCGGATCCCAATGCACTGCCCCAAAGGAGATATGACATGGCTGCTGGTACCGTGAAGTGGTTCAACGCGGAAAAGGGCTTCGGCTTCATCGAGCAGGACGGTGGCGGCGCTGACGTGTTCGCCCACTACTCGAACATTTCCGCCCAGGGCTTCCGCGAGCTGCTCGAGGGCCAGAAGGTGACCTTCGACATCGCGCAGGGCCAGAAGGGCCCGACGGCCGAGAACATCGTTCTCGCCTGACGCCGGCGCGCACTTTGTAGCTGGGGCCCGCATCCTTAGGGGTGCGGGCCCCAGCTGCCCGCATTCCCGCAGTGGGTTCACCTGCGGGGCGACGAACAGGAACCCGCGCGCTCAGCGCCCGGACCCTCCTTCAGGGGTGCAGACGCATCCCTTCACATTGCTACATCGCAGTGGACACCCCGAATATTGCGTCCACGCCGCACCACTCGTTTCAGCGCCTGAGCCCGCACGGATTTTCGTCGGCCAGATACGCTTTCGCGTTCCATCGGCCCTTTCTTGCAATTCTCCGTGCCGCTCATCGCTGCGGGAATTCCTTGATATGTGCCGCATCGAGGAAGGTTCCGCATGAACCGCACACGCACGAACGACCGCTTCGCCCGCACCCGTAACGGCAGTGCCGACTCCGGAAGGGGCGGCAGCCGATTCGGTTCGTCGGCCCCGCGCCGGTCCGGTGAGCCGAGCCGTTCCGGCGGTTACGGCCCCCGGCCCGCCGCGATTCAGGGTGAGTTCGCCCTCCCCAAAACGATCACCCCCGCGCTTCCCGCAGTGGAGGGTTTCGCCGAACTCGACATGCCCGCGGAGCTGCTGGCCGCGCTCGGCTCCGAGGGCGTGACCGTACCGTTCCCGATCCAGGCCGCGACCCTGCCGAACTCCCTCGTAGGCCGCGACGTCCTCGGCCGTGGGCGCACCGGCTCCGGCAAGACCCTCGCCTTCGGGCTGGCGCTGCTGGCCCGTACGGCCGGTCAGCGCGCCGAGGCCGGGCAGCCGCTGGGGCTGGTCCTCGTACCGACGCGTGAGCTGGCGCAGCAGGTCACCGACGCGCTCGCCCCCTACGCCCGCTCCGTGAAACTGCGGCTGGCCACAGTGGTGGGCGGGATGCCGATCGGAAGGCAGGCGAGCGCACTGCGCGGTGGCGCCGAGGTCGTCGTCGCCACACCCGGACGCCTCAAGGACCTCATCGACCGCGGCGACTGCCGGCTGGACCAGGTCGCCATCACCGTCCTCGACGAGGCCGACCAGATGGCCGACATGGGCTTCATGCCGCAGGTCACCGCCCTGCTCGACCAGGTCCGACCCGAGGGGCAGCGCATGCTGTTCTCCGCCACCCTCGACCGCAACGTCGACCTGCTCGTGCGCCGCTACCTCAGCGACGCCGTCGTGCACTCCGTCGACCCCTCGGCCGGCGCCGTCACGACGATGGAGCACCACGTACTCCATGTCCACGGCGCCGACAAGCACACGGCCACCACCGAGATCGCCGCACGCGACGGCCGCGTGATCATGTTTCTCGACACCAAGCACGCCGTCGACCGCCTCACCGAGCACCTCCTGAACAGCGGGGTACGGGCTGCCGCCCTGCACGGCGGCAAGTCGCAGCCGCAGCGCACCCGCACCCTGACGCAGTTCAAGGCCGGGCACGTCAACGTGCTGGTGGCGACCAACGTCGCGGCGCGCGGCATCCACGTCGACAACCTCGACCTCGTCGTCAACGTCGACCCGCCGACCGACCCCAAGGACTACCTCCACCGCGGCGGCCGTACGGCACGTGCCGGCGAGTCCGGCAGCGTCGTCACCCTGGTCACCCCGAACCAGCGCCACGGTATGACCCGCCTCATGGCAGCGGCCGGCATCGTCCCGCAGACCACCCGGGTCCGTGTGGGCGAAGAGGCCCTGCACCGCATCACCGGCGCCCAGGCCCCCTCCGGCATCCCGGTCGTCATCACCGCACCGGTGGTCGAACGCCCCAAGAAGCGCAGCGCCACCTCACGGGGCCGCCGCCGCCCCGCTTCGGCGACCCGCCGCGCATCCGTACGGCAGTCCACGGCCGGTGCGGCCGCATAGGACCTTCGCGATCAGGCAGCCGGCCCAACTCCACAGGAGGCACCCTTTGACGCTGGTCCACGTGCAGACCCGCCCGGCGAGCGCCCACCCCGAACACGGCACGGTGGGCGACACCATGGACGCAGCCGGACCGCAGGTCTGGGAGGACATGACCGTGGAGGTGGCCCTGTCCGTGATGGCCGCCGCCTGCACGGCGCATCTGGTCGTCTGCGACGAGGACGGCCAGTGCACCGGGCTGGTCACCCGGGCCAGACTCACGGCCGTTCGTGACAACTCCCGATACACGGACCGGATCCGCCTGCGTGACATCGCCGACGTCATCGGGCCCTTCGCCTCGCCGCTGGCCACGAGGGCCGAAGCCGAGCGCGCGATGCGCTGCCGCCGGCTCGGAACCCTGCCCGTGGTCGACGAACAGGGCAACGCTCTGGGCGTCCTCGCCCTCACCCGTTGAACCGCTGCACGCCGGTCGGGCCCGCCCCTACTTCTCCCTGTGAGGCATCATGCGCTGTGTCATCGCCCGCTTCCCCTTCGACCTGACCAAGAGCGGAGTGCTGGAAACGATGAAGGGCGTCAAGCCCGAACCGGTCACAGACGAGTTCGTGATCATCGGACGACGCCACTACCCGGCCAAGCAGGTCGGCCAGGTCATCACCCGCCAGGACCGCCGTGATTTCAGCGCCGGCGAAGTCCTCCGGGCCATGGCCCGGCTCGGCTTCACCTGTCGTGCCCTCCCCGAGGCCGCACCCGCGCACGTCGAAAGCCCGTTGCAGCGGGCTTCCGCGATGCTCGGCACCCCCCTGCCCGTCTGACCGACGGGACGGGCGCGAGCCGAACAGAACAGTGAGGGCCCTGCCGGCGCGCGCCGGCAGGGCCCTCACTGCGTGCCGGGCCGGTCGGAGGGTGACAGACGACCGACGGTTGTCCGGATCCCTCAGCCACCGGAGTGAAGTGGCGGACCGCCGTGAGGGTGTTCGCACGTGCGTGGCAGGTATCCAAGCTGGGCGGCGAACCGGTAAGGACCGGACGAAGCCGGTGGACGCCCGGCCGCACACCTGCAATGAGTGGAGAGACCATGGGACACGGCGGAGACGTCATCCAGGAACTGACCGCGGACCACCGAGAGGTGGACGAACTCTTCTCGCAGATCGAAACACTGCCCGGGGCGGACGAGCGGCGCCGTGAACTCGCGGACCGGCTCACCATGGAGCTGATCCGCCACTCGGTGGCCGAGGAAGAGCACCTGTACCCGGCGGTGCGCCGGTACGTCGACGGGGGAGACGACCTCGCCGACAAGGAGATCGCCGACCACAGCGAAGTCGAGCGCATGCTCAAGGAGCTGGAAAGCTGCCAGCCCGGGGACGGGCGTTTCGACACGCTGATCCTGCGGGTGAAGAACGCCGTCACGGCGCATGTCAGTGACGAGGAGAACCGGCTCTTCCCGATGCTGGCCGACTCCTGCTCCGCCGAGGCCCTGGCGGAGCTGGGGGAGAAGGTCCGCGCCGCCAAGGAACACGCTCCCACCCGCCCGCATCCCTCCGCGCCGGACACGCCACCCGCGAACAAGCTCCTCGCGCCCGGCGCCGGCATGGTCGACCGCCTGCGCGACAGGCTCACCGGGCGCGGAAAGCAGAACTGACAGGACCCAACCGGCTTCTGCGCCCCGGCGCGTACCACGCCTCACGCATCCGCACCGGTGACGGCCTCGCCCCGTTTCCACGCCTCGCTGCGTGAGATGGGCCGTGCGTCCTGCTGTCCACGCACCTCATGGCGGAGGGCGTTGACGAGGGGGCGGGCCCACAAGTCGGTGGGCCGTGCGGCTCGTGTCCGCACCGTCAGCTCCGCCGGACCGCCCCGAGCTGGGCACGGTGCAGACCTGGGGCGGTGAATCGCTGCGCCACCGTACGCAGGACGCGGTCCATCGCCTGGGCGGGCGGGGTGGCGGGGCGTGCCGCGGCGCGTGCGAGGAGGATGCGGCGGGTGGGGGCCGGGACGTCTGAGGCGAACGGCAGGAGGCGTACGTCGCTGCGTCGGCTGGTGAGGGCCAGGCGGGGTGCGAGCGCGATGCCGAGACCGGCGGCGACCATGGCCTGCGCCTCCTGGTAGTCGTGCGAGGAGTAGGCGATGCGCGGCTCGAATCCCGCCTGGCGACAGCTTCGACGCAGGACGTCGGCGACCGGGTGGTTGTCGGCGCGGATGATCCACTCCTGGTCTGCGAGGTCGCCGAGGCGCACGGAGGGATGTGTGCGCAGGGGTGAGTCGGCCGGGACGACCAGCACCGTGGGGTCGTCCAGCAGGTGGGTGAGGGAGAGCGCCGGATCGTCGAGGCGGTTCCATTCGTAGTCCCAGAGCAGCCCCTGCTCCACCTCTCCGGTGTGCAGCATCTCCCTGAGCTCCGCGAGGACCCCGGCGCGTACCTCGATGCGGATGCCGACGTGGCGACGTCGAAAACGCGTGAGCGCCAGCGGCAGCAGGGACGCGCTCGCCGTGGGGAAGGAACCGAGCCGCAAGGTGCCCTGGTCGAGGGCGGTGAAGGAGTCCAGGTCGGCCTGGGCGGCACGGAGCTCCCGGCGGATGGCCTGACCGCGTTCGGCCAGCGCCGCACCCGCCGGGGTGGGGCGGATACCGCGTGGCAGCCGCTCGATGAGGGGCTGCCCCGCCTCCTGCTCCAGCAGGGACATCTGCTGGGAGGCGGCGGAGGTGGTCATGGAGAGGGCTGTGGCCGCGGCAGTGAGCGAACCGCGTTCGGTGGCCTCGGTGAGCAGCAGCAGGCGACGCACGTTGAGCATGCCGACGACTTTAGCTGAGCTAAACCCAGGTGAAGCGAACTGCGATTGTTCCGAAGTCGTGCCTCTGCGAACGTCTCCGCAATCGCCGGGCGGTGCAGCGGCCCGCAGTGAGCCCGTAACCGCTGCCTCGGCCCTTTCCCTCCCCTCCGTTCACCCAGGAAGAGCCTCAGACGTGCACATTCCCGCGACCCTGGTGCGTGGCGGCACAAGCAAGTGCTGGCTGTTCAACCAGGTCGAAGTCCCCGCCGACCGTGGCGCCCTCGAGAAGCTGCTGGTCGCCGCGTACGGCGCCACCGACCCCGTGGAGCTGGACGGGGTGGGCGGGGCAACACCCACCACCTCGAAAGCGGCCGTGGTCAGCGCCTCACCCCAGCCCGGCGTCGACGTCGACTACCTGTTCGCTCAAGTCGGCATCGGGACGGGCTCGGTGGAGTGGACGAGCAACTGCGGCAACTGCGCCACCGGCGTCGCCCTGTACGCGGTGACCAAAGGAATGGTTCCGGTCACCGGCGACCGGACGCGCGTGGTGATGCGCAACACCAACACCGGCGCGGTCCTCGAAGGGATCGTCGACACTCCCGGAGGCGTGGTGCACCACTTCGGCCGCCAGACGGTACCCGGCACCCGTGCCGGGGGAGTCGCGGTCGGTCTGACTTTCCGCGACCCGGCCGGTGGCACCACCGGCTCGCTGCTCCCCACCGGCCGGGCCGCCCAGGACCTGCGAGTCGGCGCCGTCGAGCCGGTACGCGTGAGCATGGTGACCGCAGGAGCTCCGGTCGTCCTTGTCGACGCCGCCAGTGCCGGGCGTACCGGTGCCGAGTCACTGGAGCGGATGGGCGCGGACGTGCCCTGGCTGCGCACCGTCCGCCATACCGCCGCACCCCTGATGGGGCTGCGCCGGCCGGGCGAGGAACCGGGCGACGCGGTGCCCAAGGTGGGCCTGGTCGGCCCGCCGGTGCCGTACACCACCACCCTCGGCGAACCGATCGGTGCCGAGGACTACGACGTGTCGGTGCGCATGCTCACCATGAACGCCCCGCACCCCGCGATCGGCCTGACCTCTGCCGTCGCCGTCGCGGCGGCCGGGTTGCTGGAGGGCTCCGTGGTCTCGCGGACCACGGGTGGCCCGACCGACGAGTGGTTGCGCATCGGCACGCCCGCCGGCGTCGTCGCGGTCCGCTGCACCGACGTACGGGACGGTCTGCCACATCGGGTCACCGTGCAGCGCGCGGCCCGTCTGCTCGCCGACGCCCGAATCTACGTACCGGAAGCAGGCAGCCCGCAAGCCGCCTGAGCCGCGACGAACATCATCTCGGTCGGGCCGGTTCCCAGCCGTCCGAACCGGGACACTTCGCGCCCCCGGGGCGCGCCACCCCGTCCCCACCGCACCAAGGACAAAGATGTCTGTTGAAGTGATCTCCATAGGCGCCCTGCTGGTGATGTTCGTGGTCGGCACCGTGCTGCCGATCAACCTGGGCATTCTCGCTTTCGTCGCCACCTTCACGGTCGGCACCGCCTCGCTCGGCCTCACCGAGGACGAGATCTTCGAGGGGTTCCCGGCGAAGCTCTTCGTCACCATCGTCGGAGTCACCTACCTGTTCTCCGTCGCCCGCCGCAACGGCACCATCGACTGGCTCGTCGCGGCCGGGGTGCGGCTGGTACGCGGCAAGGTCGAGCTCATCCCCTGGGTGCTGTTCCTGGTGGCCGCCCTGCTCACGGCGTTCGGTACGTTCACCCCGGCCGCGGTCGCGATCCTCGCGCCGATCGGCATGAACTTCGCCTACCGCTACAAGCTCAACCCGCTGGTCGTCGGCATGATGGTGATCAGCGGCGGGCACGCGGGCGCGTTCTCCCCGCTGGCCGTCTCCGGTGCGCTGGTGCTCGGCCTCGTCGACAAGACCGATCTGCAGGTGTCCGCCGTGGCGCTGTTCAGCGCCAGCTTCGTGATCAACCTGGTGCTCTCGATCCTCACCTACGCCCTGCTCGCCAAGCGTCCCGCCCCGCTGGTCGAGGGCGCCGCGCAGGCAGCCGACGACGAGGACCTCGTCGTCTCCGGCAGGCCCGACTGGCGGCAGTGGCTCACCCTCGCCTGCCTGGTGGCCCTGGTCGTCGGCGCGCTCGGCTTCCACTTGGAGATCGGCTTCCTCGCGCTGGCCGCCGGCGCCCTACTGGCCCTGGTGGACATGAAGCGGCAGGAGAAGGCCGTGGACGGCGTCAGCTGGTCCACCCTGCTTCTGGTCGCGGGCATGATGACGTACATCGCGATGCTGGAGAAGGCCGGGGTCATCGAGGAGATCTCCGAACACGCGGCGGGCCTCGGCGCCCCGGTCGTCGTCGCTCTGCTGCTGTGCTTCACCGTGGCCATCACCTCCGCCTTCGCCTCCTCCACCGCGATTCTCACCGCGATCATCCCCATCGCCGTACCGCTGCTGCTCTCCAGCCAACTCAGTGCCGCCGGACTGATCGCCGCGCTCGCCGTCTCCACGACGATCGTCGACACCTCTCCCTTCTCGACCAACGGAGCACTCGTCCTCAGCAACGCCCGTGGGGTGGACACCCGTCGCTTCTACCGCCAGGTCATCGGCTACACCGGCGGAATCGTCGCCCTCGGCCCCGTGGTCGCCTGGGGGGCCCTGGTCCTGCCCTGGGCATAGCGCAGACCGACAGCGGACAGCGGAGGGCGCCGAGCACGACAACGCCGGCGCCCTCCGTGCTGATGGCGCGCAGGACCAGGGGGACACAGACGCCGTCGGCGACGGCCAGTGTGTACCGACGCGAGCTGACGGGCACCGCGAGCCCGAACGTCCCCGTCCGGGCTTGACCCTGACGCCGCTGGACACTTGACGATCTCGCTGTAGGCGACAGCGGATTGCCTTCCTCACCGACGTCGTCCGCACCGTCCGCCCGCTCTTCGCCGGCCCGGGCAGCTACGCCTCGTGCCCCCTGGACGGCGTGGACTGGGGCCCGTTCGACATCGTCGGCCTGGACGCCTTCCGTGGCCTTCGCAACGCCGCCACATACCGCGACGACCTACGCGAAGCGTTCACTCACGGCAAGCCGGTCGCCATCATGGAAGTCGGTTGCTGCACCTTCCGGGGGGCGGGCGACTACGGCGGCTCGGGATGGTACGTGGCCATGGAGCCGGATGGTGTCACCCCCAAGCCGGACCTGGTCCGCGACGAGAGCGAGCAGGTCCGTTACCTCGACGAGCTCATGCCCGTCTTCGGGGACGAAGGCGTCGACTCCGTCTTCTGGTTCAGCTTCGCCGGCTACGGCACGCCCCATCGTCTGTCCGGACCGGACCCCGACCTAGCCTCCTACGGCATCGTCAAGATCCTCGACGAGCACAGCGGCTACCCAGCGGACGGGCGTACGTACCCGGACATGCCCTGGGAGCCCAAGGAGGCGTTCCACGCCCTGGCGAACCGCTACCAGGCGTCGTCTCGAAGGGCACCGTACGGCTTGAGGTGATGGCCCTGCGGCCTCACTCCGCCGACCTGACATGATCACGAACACCGGATTGGTCTATGTTGCTGACCTAGGGGCGCTGGCCCCAGTCCAGGCGGTCGGCCATTGCGGCGGCGGCGAAGGCGGCCTCCAGCTCGGCACGGCCCTCGGTGAAGTGGGCCCAGCTGTCGTAGTGGACCGGCACCACGCGGCGGGCTCCGAGGAGCCGGGCGGCCTCGGCGGCCATGGCGCTGTCCAGGACGATCACCCTGCCGTCGAAGACTTCGGCGAAGCGGGGAGCCCCGGCGAACAGGATGGCGGTGTCCACCGGGGCGAAGCGCCCGGCGATCTCCTCGACCGCGTCGAGGGAGGCGTTGTCGCCGCTGACATACACGGTGGGCAGACCTTCCCCGGTGAGGACGAAGCCGACGACCTCGCCGCAGATCGGCTCGACCTCATGGCGAGTGCCGGGGCCGTGGACGGCGGGGACGCCCGTGACGGTGACCGTGCCGCCGTCGGGGCGGTCGAGCTCGACGGACTGCCAGTCGGCCAGGCCGGTGGCCTTCTCGCCGAGGCGCTGTCCGCCCCCGGGCGTGGTGAGGGTGAGGGGTACGTCGGCGAGCATGGCCCGGCCGGAGGTGTCGAGGTTGTCGGCGTGCTCGTCGTGCGAGAGGAGCACAACGTCGATGGGACCGAGATCGGCGGGCGCGGCGGCGGAGGGGGCGGTCTTGGTCAGGACCACGGCGGGCGCCTGGAAGTCGCCGGGACCGTCAAAGGTCGGGTCGGTCAGAAAGCGCAGACCGCCGTACTCGAAGAGCGCGGTCGGGCCGCCGAAGACGTGGACCGCGACCTGGTCGGTCACTGCGGAGGGAGAAGACATGAAGAGAGCACCTCACGGATATGTGTCGCTTGAACCGTGAGATGACCGTAGCGGTTTCTCACGGAAGTGTGCAAGCCGTACCATGAGGGCTATGAGCGAGTCCGTGATCGGAGAGTCCGCCCTGCCACCCGCACAGGGGGAGGAGGGGCACCTTTCCCTCGCCCTCGTGAACAGTGCGATCGCGATGCCCGGCGGGCATACGGTCGATCGCTTGGGTACTCCCGCACAGACCAACCAGTGGCTGACGGAACGCGGTCTCGCGCCGGTCGACGCCGGCATGCTGGACATGTGCGCGTCACAGCTGCGCTCGCTGCGCGAACAGATCAGGTCGCTGTTCGCCGCCCGCGCCGCAGCGGTTCCCGCCCTCCCTGCCGCCGTCGCGGCGGTCAACGACGCCATGACCCGCGTTCCCACTGCCCCGCTGTTGCAGTGGGACGACAAGTCGGGCCCCTATCGCGCCACCCCTCACCCCACCACCCAGATCGTCGACCACGCCCTGGCCACCCTCGCCGCCGACGCGGCCGACCTTCTCACCTCCCCCGACGCCGAACGCCTCACCGCCTGCGGCTCCCCGCCCTGCAATCGCTACCTGCTTCGACACGGACGCCGTCACTGGTGCTCCACCCGCTGTGGCGACCGCGCCCGCGCCGCCCGCGCCTACGCCCGCCGCACCCGGCCAGGGACCGCGTGACGAGCCCGGCCGACGAGAGGCGCCCCCTTCTCGCGGGCGGCGAGCTCGTTCCTCGCCATCCGGATGCCGGCAACTGAGGCAATTACGCGAGGAGTTCGTGTCGCGTGCGCTCCCTTTCCCGGGGCTGTAGAAGCGCGGGCGCGGGCCACCGTGCCCGCGTACGCCCCGGTCGTCGTGATCGATGCGGACAGGTCACCCGAATACTTGGCTAGCCACATATTGTCCGCTACATTATGTGTCTAGCCACCTAAACGGGTGGTGCCTCTGAGGAGCGTTGTCATGAAAGCCATCCTGTTCGACCGTTTCGGTGGCACTGAAGTGCTGCACGAGACGGACATCGAGGTCCCCCAGCCCGGCCCCGGGCAGCTCCGCGTCCGCGTCAAGGCGGCCGGGGTGAACGGGCTCGACGGCAAGATCCGGTCCGGGGCGCTGGAGGCCCTGTTCCCGACGTCGCTGCCCGCCGTCCCCGGTGGCGAGCTCGCCGGCGTGGTGGACGCCCTGGGGGAGGGCGTGCAGGACGTGCAGGTGGGTGACGAGGTGCTGGGCTGGTCGGACACCGGTTCGTACGCCGAGTACGCGCTGGCCACCACCGTGGCCCCCAAGCCCGCCGGCCTCGACTGGCAGCACGCGGTCGCGCTGCCGGTGGCGGGGGAGACGGCAGAGCGGGTCCTGAACCTGCTGGGCGTCGCAGCCGGGGAGACCGTGTTGATGCATGGCGCCGCCGGAGGGGTCGGAACCCTGGCGGTTCAGCTCGCCACGGCCCGCGGAGCACGTGTCATCGGCACCGCCGGTCCTGCCAACCAGGAATACCTCGCCTCGCTCGGTGCCACCGCGACCCTCTACGGCGAGGGCCTCGTCGAGCGGGTGCGGGCACTAGCCCCCGATGGCGTGGACGCGGTGTTCGACCTGGCCGGGAAGGGAGCCCTGGAGGACTCCATCGCCCTGCGCGGCGGCACCGACCGTATCGTCACGATCGCCGACTTCCGGGCGCATCAGCTCGGCATCACCTTCGCCAACGGTCCCCACGAGCGCTCGGCTGCCCGCCTGGCCGCCCTGGCGCAGGACGCCGCGGCCGGCAAGGTCGTCACCACCGTCACCGCCTACCCGTTCGACCAGGCCGCCACGGCCCAGCAGGTCAGCGACGCCGGGCACGTCCGGGGCAAGCTCGCCCTCACCCTCGACTGATCACGCCCGCCACTGCGCACCACACCCCCCGCCATCCCGATGACCACCTGTTCATCACCGCACCGAAGGACCACGCATGCTGAATTCCCTGTGGACACCGACCACCGTGGGTGACATCTCCCTGCCGCACCGCCTGGTCATGGCCCCCATGACCCGTGACCGCTCCACGCCGGAAGGCGTACCGACCGAACTGAACGCCGAGTACTACGCCCAAAGGGCCTCGCACGCGCTCATCATCACCGAGGGAACCCAGCCCTCCGCCGACGGCCAGGGCTACCTCCTCACCCCCGGCATCCACCATGACGAGCAGATCGCCGGGTGGCGCAAGGTCACCGACGCCGTGCACGCGGCCGACGGCCGGATCGTCATCCAGCTGATGCACACCGGCCGTATCGCCCACCCCGACAACACCCCCCACGGACGCCGGCCGGTCGCCCCCTCGGCCATCCGGCCGGAGGGCGCGATGTTCACCGCGTCCGGCCCCCAGGAGATGCCGACACCGCGTGCTCTGTCGACGCAGGAGGTCGCAGCGACCGTCGACGACTTCCGCCGCGCGGCAGCGGCTGCCGTCGCAGCGGGCGCCGACGGCGTGGAGATCCACGCCGCCAACGGCTACCTGGTGCACCAGTTCCTGTCCGACAACACCAACCAGCGCACCGACCGCTACGGCGGCTCCCTCGACAACCGCCTTCGATTCGCCGTCGAGGTCGCCGCTGCCGTGGCCGACGAGATCGGCGCCAACCGCACCGGCCTGCGCATCTCTCCCGGCAACCCCTACAACGACATCGCCGAGTCCGACACCGCCGAGCTGTACCCGGCACTCATACGCGCCCTCAGCCCGCTCGGCCTCGCCTACCTCCACGTGCTCCACGCGGGCGACGACGCGCTGCTGCACACCCTGCGCGCGTTGTGGCCGGCCACGCTGATCCTCAACCGGGCCGGCACCGATATGCCCACCCGCGCCAAGGACATCGACAGCGGCGCGGCCGACCTCGTCTCCGTCGGCGCGCTCGCGCTGGCCAACCCCGACCTGGTCGAACGGCTACGCTCTGACGCGCCGCTGAACACCCCCGACCCGGCGACCTTCTACGGCGGCGGAGCGGCCGGTTACACCGACTACCCCACCCACACCGTCTGAGGAACCCCACCATGCCCGCCCCCACACCCCGCACGCCCACCACGGCCAGCGAGGGGCCGATGAGCTACGCGATCTTCCAGCTGGCCCGCACTCACCGCGCCCACGCAGCCGCCATGCTCCGTGAGATGGACCTGCACCCCGGGCAGGAGCTGCTGCTGATGCAACTCCTGGACCGGGACGGCCAGACCCAGTCCGAGCTTCTCGAAAGCGTCGGCCTGGACCACTCCACCGTCTCCAAGTCCCTACGCCGCATGCAGGACGCCGGCCTGCTCGTCCGCGAGCCGGCCGAACACGACCGGCGCGTCATGGTCGTCCACCTCACCGACAAGGGCCGTGCCATGCGTGAGCCCATCGCGGCCATGTGGCAGGCCCTGGAGGAGACCTCCACACGGACCCTGTCGGCGCAGCAGGCAGAGTCCTTCGTCCGCACCGCCTACGCCGTCGCCGACGCGCTCAACAGCCGCGTGCTGCCGCAAGAAGAGGCCAAGTAACCGCCTCCGTTCGCACCGGGGTTGCGGCCCGGCGTTGCGGCCCTGGGTGCACGTCGGCTGCCCCTCCCGGACGGTCGCGTCACCTTCGTCCGGGCCCGCATCACCCGCGTCCGGGCCGCCTCCGATCTCTGCACCGTACCTGCAACGGCGGCGATCCCTGTCACTGATCCGCTCGCCGGGGTCCGGCCCTTGAAGGACCCCGACGGCGCCCACACCCGTGGCCACACCGTTCCGTTCACCCAAGCACTCCACCACCGACCGATGGGAAAGTGACACCCCCATGGCCACCACCCGCCCCGCCACCCTCCCGGTCCTCGCACCATGGCCGCGGGGCGCACCGGATCGAGCCAGGTGGTGAAGAACGCGCGGCTGCTGCGCGAGACACTGGGCTGACCGGCCCTGCATCGCGCTGTCCGCCCGGGCGACTTGCGCAGCTCCGCGAAGGACATCATGACGCGGTGACCGCCGCACGACTGGCTACCCCTTGCTCTTCAGCCGCACTGAGGCGTGCTCGACGGGGTCGTGGCAGGATCGAACGGCGACGGCGACACCCAGCTCTGCTGGTCGTTCACGGGAGACACCTGCCTCAGCCGTGAGAGCTACCACCCGAACCAGACGGGGACCAGCGCTTACGCACAAGCATTCATGAGGGCTGGCCCGATGGCAGCCGTCACACGAGAAAACCAGTGAGGACGAGCATGTCTGATCACGGCACCGTGGCGCCGCAGCACCGCGTAACGGTGCCGGCCCCGGGATGCCTCGTAGCCCTCCTGGCGCCTATCGTCGCGGTGCTGATCGCGGCCCTGGTGCTCATGGTCATGTTCCACCGCCAGGAGCGGGCGAATGAACGAAACGAGTCTGAAGCCCTCAACAGGACAGCGGCCTTGGCCCGGTCGTACGCGCGTGACGTGCTGGCGGCCCCGGACGGCTTCCCCGGCCGGGAAGCGGTGCGCGGCATCGCCGAGCGGCACGACGGCAGGCTCATCTCCTACACACGGTCGGATCGTTCGCTGACCAACACCGTCCGCTTCTTCGGAGAGTACAAGGACACGAGCATGTTCGGCGTGTCGTACTCCCGGGCCTATCGCTGCTATTCCATCGTGCTTCGGGTGGGGGCTGAGGGGTGCGCTGCAGGAGAGTTCAACTCCGCTTGAGAAATGCGATGTCATCTGATCCAGACGAGGACTGTTCTCGTCAGCCGCCCCTCTTCGGGTTCGGTGTGAATGCGGTATTTGCCTGATCGGTGCTTCCGGTGCTTCCGGTGCTTCCGGTGCTTCCGGTGATCCGGTGATCCGGTGATCCGGTGCTTCTGTGCTGAGTGAACCGGAAGCCGTCCGGGCGGTATGCCTCGACATATCTCATCAGCCAGGCGTGGGTGGCTTCGATGGAGTTTGCGGTCCCGGAGGCCAGTACGCCTCGTCCCTCGGCGGCAAGACCCGGTGGGTCAATGTCGCGGCGTGGTTTCTCGCCCTCGCCAGCCCGAACTGCCGTGCGCCGCCGCCCGTATGACCCGCGAGGATGCCGGCTTCATCGTCGCACAGGCCCGCGATCGCACCCCTGGTCGCGAGCAGGCCGCCGCGTCTCAGCAGCGTAATGGTGTCAGTACGCCCCGAAGGACCAGAAGACGCCTACCTCTTCCTCGTTCACCGCGATCACGCCCAGGTCTTCGAATATGTAGAGGCCGGCGATGTACTCGGAGGTGTGGAAGCGGTGGGACGTGGTGCCCTGGAGGCCCGACGCGAGAAAGTCCGGGGCCGGATCGGATGCGGCGGCCGTCGCGTTGGTCCAGTAGCCGGCACCGGGCCCGTACCGGTCGAGCAGGCACCGGGCATCCGCCAACAGGGCGTCCCGGTCCGGGCGGGAGCGGACGGGGGCCGGCTCCGCCTGCCATTCCTCCGCCATGATGGCCAGCGCCGTGACCGCCGACTCTGTCTCCAGGGGGTACAGGTGGGCCGGCAGATCCGCCGGGTCCAGCGGGCCGAAGGGGTAGGCGGGCACCGTCCGGCGCGCGGGGTTGGCGCGGTCCCAGTCCAGCCGGACCCAGCCGCGGGGATCGGCGACCGTCCGGTGCAGCACGGCGTGGACGTCGTGCGCCCAGTCCTCGTGCCGTCGAGGGCCGGTGGCCACGAAGGTGTACGTGTCGTCCAGCAGCCGCAGCGCCGCCGCGTTCCAGGTGCTGCGACGGGAGCGGAACTCCGCGAGCAGGCTGCCGACTTCACGGGAGAAGGCGTCCTTCGGCTCGCGTGGCACGCTCCGGAGCCGGTCGAGGGCCCAATGGACGAGCCCCCCTGCTTCCTGCGCGAGGCCGAACAACGGCTCCGGCGAAAGCGCGTCGCCCGTCGCGTCCCACAGCGCCTCCAGATGAGCGTCCAGCAGGTCCAGGGCGCTCCTATCGGAAGATGCAAGCATCCCGCCACTGTAGGCCGTGACCGTCAGAACGAACCGCTGGTCAGTCCCTCGCCTCGGCTGCCGACCCTTTGCTGAGGAACTGCTTCGCTGCCTCAACCGCTTCCCCTTTGAGTTCCTCGACGGAACCTCCCCAGCTCTCCTCCCAGCAGTCCAGGCTGTGCGCGCAGTGGACGAGGGGTTCGAGTTCCACGGGGTAGCCGAGCTCGTAGGCGATGTCTGCCGAGATGAGGTGGGTGCCGACTGCGGGATCCAGAGTTCCGTCGGCGATCTGACCGGCCACCCAATAGGCCATGGCCCACTTCGCAGCCCGAGGGTCGGCGGGCGGGTGGAAGAGGAGTCCCAACTCCTCCAGCACCTGGTCGAAGAGTGCCGGAGCCTCGGGCTCTTCGCTCCGGAAGAGACCGGCCAGCATGGCGAGGGAGGGACTATCGGCCCCGGCGATCAGCGCGTCCAGCCCAGCCTGGATGAGCCGGTCCGACCCGACGTGCCTACCGAACGCCCGCTCGCGCGCGATGTGGCTGAGCTGCTTGAGAGCGTCGTCGTGGGTCATCACGGTTTCCTCGATAGGCCATCTGGAAAGCTGAGACTCGCACGTTCTCAGACGGTGCTACCACCGAGTTCCTCCTGCGTGTCGGCGATCAGGACATGAGAACCCGTTGCGCAGGGGGGCGAAGCCCGCGCGACCGAACCTCCAGCGCTTGGGCATGTTGATCCTGTTGACATGTCCTTCGACGACACCTGAGTTCCAGGGCAGGGACAGGTCGGCGATGACGGCGCCCCGGTCGCATATGAGTCCTGCGGCGAAGGCGCGGAGCAGACACCCCCTGACCCCGACCGATACCGCAGACGCGCGACGAACACGGCGCGCGCGAGCACCGCTTGGTGCAGTGCGGCGCCAAGCGGTTCGGCTGGTCCGGTCAGGCTGCCGGGGCGGTCAGGACGGCCTCGGCAGCCAGCCGGAGATTCCTGATCATCGGATTCGGGTCGCCCTTGCGGCTGACCAGGACGACCTGGCTGGGGGGAGCGCCCTCGATCGGGAGGGTGACGAGGTCGGAACGGAGTGAGCTACGCCGATCGCCGACCGGCAGCACGGCGATCGCCCTGCCACTCGCGACGAGTTCGAGCTTGTCCTCGTAGCTCTCGATCGGCGGTACGTCGGCCCCGAGGATCCGGTAGGAAGCCCAGTCCGCGGTCTGCAACGCGCACGGCGCCGCCTCCTCGCCGGCCAGTTCTTCCGCGGTCACCGACGCGCGGTCGGCCAAGGGATGGGCGCGCGGGACCACGAGCATCCGGGGTTCCTCGTACAGCGGGGTGGTGAACACGTCGTCGGCGGCGAGCGGCAGCGGGGCCCGCGCGATCAGGGCGTCGACGCGCTTGTCGGACAGTGCCCCGATGTCGCGGCAGCTCAGGTACCGGGTGGCGATCTCGGCGTCCGGGTAGCGGCGGCGTAGTTCCCGTACGGCGGCAGTGATCACCAGGTCTTCAACGTAGCCGATGGCGATTCGTTCGGTCTTTGCTTGTTCACGTACGGCCAGCTCGGCCTGGCGGGCGGCCCGCAGGAGGGCTTGGGCCCGGGGGAGGAACTTCTGACCGGCCGGAGTGAGCCGGGTGCCCTGGGGCACGCGGTCCAGCAGTCGCACGCCGAGATATTTCTCGAGCCGTTGGATCTGGCGGCTCAGCGCCGGCTGGGCCACGTGCAAGTCGGCGGCGGCCCGGCCGAAGTGCTGGTGCGCCGCCACCACGGTGAAGTAGCGCACCAGCCGCAGTTCCAAATCCTGTCCGAGATCGTTCACCCTTCCAGCGTACGCGTCATGCCGTTTCGGAATGATCAGGTTACCGAACCGGTCTTGGACGGCCATGCCGTCCTGGGCCTTGACTGAAGGAGCAACGTTTCCCCGAGAAAGCGACAGGCGCGATGAAGGCGATCCAGTTCCACGCAGCGGGCGGGCCGGAAGTTCTGCAGTATGACGAGGTGCCGGTTCCCGAGATCGGCCCGGGCGAGATGCTCGTCCGGGTGCACGCGGCGGGCATCAACCCGCCGGACTGGTACCTGCGTGAGGGGATGAAGGTCATGCCGGCCGAGATGAGGCCGGCGCTGGAGTTCCCCCAGATCCCCGGAACGGACATGTCGGGCGTGGTCCAGGCGGTCGCTCCGGACGTGCTGGGGTTCGCCGTCGGTGACGAGGTCTTCGGCATGCTCCGGTTCCCCGGATTCGACGGCCGGACGTACGCCGAGTACGTGGCCGCGCCGGCTTCGGACCTGGCTCACAAGCCGGCCGGTATCGACCACGTGCAGGCGGCCGGGGCGCCGATGGCCGTGCTGACGGCCTGGCAGTACCTGGTGGATCTCGGCCACGACGTGCCGTCTCCTTTCACCGGCCAGGTGCACCAGCCGGTGCCGATCACGCCAGACATGACCGTGCTGGTCAACGGAGCCGCAGGTGGAGTGGGCCACTTCGCGGTGCAGCTGGCGAAATGGAAGGGGGCACGCGTCATCGCGGTGGCATCGGGCCGGCACGAGCAGTTCCTGCGCGAGCTCGGCGCCGATGAGTTCATCGACTACACCAGGACGCAGGCCGCGGACGTGGTCAGCGGTGTCGACCTGGTGATCGACACCGTCGGTGGCCCGGACAGTGCACGCTTCCTGACCGTGCTCAAGCGCGGCGGCACCATGCTTCCGGTGTTCTTCGCCCAGTTCGACCCGGAAGAGACGGCGAGTCTGGGCATCACAGTCTCGAACATTCAGGTGCGTTCCAACGGCCCTCAACTCGCCGAGATTGGGCGCCTGTTCGACAAGGGCAAGCTCCAGGTCGGGGTGGACAGCATCTACCCGCTGCCCGAGGCGGGCAGCGCACACACGCGAGCCGCGCGGGGCCACATCCAAGGCAAGATCGTGCTGACGGTGGTCTCGTGATCGCCGAACTCCAGCAGGCGGTGGCGAACTACGCCCACGCCCTGGACGAGCTGAAGGTGCCCGAGCTGGAAGCGGTCGGTCCTGTCCCATACCGACACTCAGCAGTGCCTCTGCTCGGCGACGGTCAGGGTCGGTGAGTTTCGATGTCACTCGGGCGTACGGCAAGGGCACGGGCAGATCGTTGGAGCGTAGTACCTGGCGCGAAGCGCCGGGGTGTCCGTGTGTGTTCCTGGCGCGGGAAGGCCCAGGAGTCTCCTTGACCTGAAGTGCGATTGAGCTTCTAGCGTGTCTTCGAGTTGATCATCTGACGACAGGAGAATGCGCTCGTGATCCTCGTGACCGGAGCCACCGGGAACATTGGGAGTGCGCTGCTGAGGGAGTTGCACGGATGTGGTGCGGGGCCGCTGAGAGGATTCACTCGCGATGCCGCACGGGCCGCGTTCCCTGACGGGGTCGAAGCCGTTGAGGGTGATTTCGCGGAGCCAGAGTCATTGAAGCCTGCTCTGGAAGGGGTGCGCTCGCTGTTCCTGGTGTCGCGTCTGGGTTCGGATGCTGACATCCTCGAGGCCGCCCGGCTGGTGGGTGTGGAGCACGTGGTGCTGGTGTCGTCCATCACCGTCCAGACCCATCCGCACTTGGGCCCCGCCGGCGAGAACCTGGCGGTCGAGCGGCTGCTCCAGGGCAGTGGCATGGCATGGACCATCCTGAGGCCGACGCAGTTCGCCTCGAACGCCCTGATGTGGGCGGCGTCGGTTCGCGACCGTGAGACGGTCCGTGCGCCGTATGCCGACACCGGGCTGCCCACGCTCCACCCTGCGGACATCGCGTCGGTGGCGCGGGTGGCGCTGACCGAGCCCGGCCATCGGGGGCGGACGTATGCCCTGACCGGTCCAGAGCCGGTGACCGCCCGGCAGCAGGTCGAGGCCATCGCGGCAGCACTCGGGCGGCATGTGCCCTTCATGGAGATCAGCCGGCAGGAGGCTCGCGCTCAGATGGCCGCGGCCTTCGGAGACGACGCCGCGGATGCGGTGCTCGACGTTACGGGCGGAGACGTCAATGACGAACTGCTGGTGGTGCGCGACACGGTTTCACGGGTCACCGGCTCCCCGGCCAGACCGTTCCGGCAGTGGGCTGCGGAGAACGCCGACATCTTCCGCTGAGACACCCGGCCCGTCAGAGCCGGTCGTGCCTCAGCAGACGGGAACCACCACGGTCCACCGCCCGCTTGCTCATGGTTCCGTGCAGTGGTCCCGAGCGGCTGGCGGCCGTAAGTGCTCAACTCCGCAGGCCGATGACGGCCCAGTCGCGGTGGGCGGCCTGGCTGACGACGTCACCCCATTCGGTGATAAGTCGGGAAAATGATGTGAAGTCCGTAATCCAGCCGATGGGTTCGGTGAGGTGGCGGTCGAAAGGCTCGCGCAGTGAGCCGAGGTGCGGCCCGACCTGCCCCCAGAAGTGATGCAGCGCCGCCACCTCCTCCGGCAACAGCCAGAGCATGACATCGAGTCGAGAGTTCCAGTCGCAGGCGTCCGGCTCTACGGTCGGGGAGAAGCCTGAAGTCTGAGACGCGTAGGTGTATCCATCCCAGAACAGCGGGGCGCTGAACTGATCGAGAGCGTCCCGCAGCGGCGTGTCGACGAAGGCGCGCAGGTCGTTCCAGCGTTCGCCGGCCCAGAAGTGCGCTTTGTACGAGGTCATGGTGTCGAGGAACTCGTAGCGTGCCCACCACCGGGCCTCCGTGGGGTCGGGCCATGTCCACCCCGGCGGAAGGTCGTAGTCATACGCATCGTCCGGGCCGAACGCGGCTGCCTCAACCAGTCCGTCCCGCTGGCCAGCCGGCACCGACTTCAGATGGGCCCAGTCGACGATCAGGACCTCCATGCACACGCCCACGCGGTCAGCATACGAACCGGCTGGCCCCCACCGGAGGCGGTTTGAGGAACGCCGAGTCGCGACGTGCCTCGTGACCCCAGCGCAGCGACACCAGCAGCGTCTGGGCACACCCTGACATACGTCAGGTGCCCAGGGCCGCCGCCGTGCCCTTCACTGGTCAGCACATGCAAACCGCAACCTCTCGGGGGCACGAAAATGATCCGACGTAAGAAGATGGTCGCCGCAGGTCTGGCCACGACCGTCTCGGCGGTGGCCCTTTCCGTCGGCGCCATGGCCGCCCCGGCGTCGGCCGCGGGCTCGGTCGACTGCCGTGGCGCGGTCCACGGTGTCGACACGGACCGGGGCATCGCCAGCTGCACGAACAACAGCGACCGCACCATCCGGTTCCGCGCCGAGGTCGTCTGCGGCCAGGCACTCGACGTCTCCGGTGACTGGGTGACCCTGAACCCGGGCCAGTATGGCCAGTCCTCCGCCACTTGTGCCTGGTACAGCACGGGTGTCGGCAGCGTCGGCTGGACCATCGAATAGTACCCGGACGAACGGGGGAAGGAGCGGCGGCCGGATGCTTGCAGGAGTACGGCCGCCGCTTCTTCCCCCGGGGCTTACCTTGTGATTCGACGCCCTGACGTGAGCGGTGCGCACCCTTCTCGGTGGCCCTTCGAGCTCGGAGGTTGGGAGACGAGCTCAGGCCAGGGACTCGAAGTATGCCTTCTGCGCGGGGTAGTAGTCCTCGAAGTCAGGCCGTGGCCCGCCCGTGCGTGCGGCGGTGAGCATGTCCAGGTAGTACTCCCAGCCCGGGCCGGTCTCGCCGAGGTGCTCTGCGGAGGCGAGATGCTGGATCAGCCGGAGTTCGGTGGTGCCGTCGCTTTCGGCCAGCAGCAGCTCCATGGACCAGGATCCGGCCTCGTCCTCCATCGAGACGGCGAGTCGGCGCGGCGGCTCGCAGGCTTCGATTCGCAGTGGGCACCAGGGCGCCGACTCCTCGAACACCATCTGCACTTCGACGGTGCGCCCGGCCGCCGCCTGGCCGCGCCACGGGCCGAACCAGCGGGCGGTGCGCTCCGGATCGGTGACACTCGCCCATACGTCGTCGGCGGAGGCGCGGTAGCTGCGGGTGAGGATCAGGTCGTGCCCCGTCGGCGTGGGGATGAGTCGCCCGGTGGGCTCAGGGGTCATGCCGTGTCCTCCTTGGGGTGGCGCGCGGTGGGCTGATCATTGGCGGGCTCAGCCCGCTTGCGGTCCCGTCGGGTGCGGTGAACCTCGGTCTCCAACGCCGCCAGTCGCTGCGACCAGTCGACACGCTGGGTGTCGAACTGAGCGAGCCAGGCGGCGAGGTCGCCCAGCCGGGAACGGACGAGGGAGTAACGCCGATGGCGTCCGATCTGCTGGTCCCGGACCAGGCCGCTCTCCCGCAGGACGCGCAGGTGACGGCTGACCGCGGGTCGGCTGATGGCGAACCGGGCAGCGATGTCGCCCGCCGTCAGTGGGGTACGGCGCAACATCATCAGGATCTCCCGGCGCACCGGATCGGCGATGGCGTCGGCCACCATGCTCAGGTCGTCCACAACCAAAGCGTAACCTATAGGTTACGCGTCAAGATGGCGAGCGTCGGTGGGGGAGCTGCTGCGGGCCGTTCCGCCCCCTAGGCGACCGACGTCGTGAGCTCTTTCAACTGTGACGAAGCAGCGTTGTCTGTGAGCGATCGCAGGGGAGGGGGCCTGGCCGGGGGCCCGATGGTGCGCGATAGCCTGATCGGCCGCCTGCGCTTCCCGTACGGCCCGCACGGCAGGCCGGTGCGGGAGTCGTACCCGTCCCAGACAGCGTGTGTGGTGGCCTGCGCGGTCGTCCGCGAGAACCCGGGGCTGTTCGACGGTGCGCAACTGCGTCCGGTTCTGAGGAGGCTGCTGCTCGCCGAGGGGACACCTCGACCGGTGCGGCAGGCCGCGGCCGAGGTACTCGGGGCGCTGGGCGGCGACAGCGCGGTCGGCATCCTGCTGGACGCGCTGGGCAGCGACCGGGTCGACGAGGGTGTCGCCAGGGTCCTCGCGGGGCTGCCCGAGCCGCCCACCGGGCTGCTGCTGGACCTTCTCGACGGCGTGGGCGGCCCGCATCGCCGCCGGGGCGCAGTCATGGCTCTGGGGTTCCTGCGATGCACGGACGCCGGACCGCGCCTTGTGGATCTGCTCGGACCCTCTCAGCCAAGGCCACTGCGCGTCGCGGCCACCGACGCCCTGGGCCTGATCGGGCATCGGCCTGCGGTCGGGCCGCTCGCGGACCTCGTCGCCGACGAAGCGGAGGCGCGCGGCCTCCAAGCCCGCGCGGTGCGGGCGCTGGGGCTGATCGGCGCCCCGGAGTCGGTCGTGGCGCTGTTGTCGGCGACGCGTTCGCCCTCGCAGGCGCTGCGGCTGAGGGCGGCCGAGGCCGTGGGCTCCTTCCCCACAACCGAAGTGGTCGCAAGGCTGGAGGAGATGGCGGGAGAGGACGACTCCGAGATCACACGGGCGGCGGTGCGATCGCTGTGCCGGATCGGCTCTGGCGACGGGCTGGTGCTGTCCGCGCTGGTCGGGCGAGCGGCCTGGTGGCCGTTGCCGATGCAGCGGATGCTGGTGGCGGCGCTGGCCGATTGCCAGGCGGCCGAGGCGACCGCGGCCCTCGGACGTCTGGTCGACGGTCCCTTCGGGGAGGAGATCCGGGCCAGGGCGGTCCAGGCGCTCGGCAGGCGACGAGCTCCGCAGAGCGTCGCTGCGTTGCTGCGCTATCTGGACGATCCACGGACCCCGTACCTGTGGCGAGGCCACGCGGCGCGTGCCCTTGCGCTCACAGGCGATGAGCGGGCCGTCGAGCGTGTGGTCGCCCACTTCGAGAGCCAGCGGTCCTTCACCAGCAGCGACTTCCGGGACCAGGCACGCCAAGCGCTCGGCATGGTGGCAGCAAACCACGTCACCCGCGCTTAGACCGTGGCGATGGGGCCGGTCCCGACCCGGATCCGGCCCGGCGCCGAGGCCCGGCCCGAGCCCCTCGGCCGGCCTGCTCTACCCTCATGGGCACGGCCGGTGCGATTTTCGGCCTGAGTAGCGCTGCAATCAGGTCACGTGAGTTGTGTGCACACCGGGAGCCATGGCCCGGACACAGGCGCTCGCACTCCCTCGGCCCAGTGGACCGCTGCACTCGACTGAATGCCTGTCAGGGAGGACCGTTGCACCACGACGAACGGGCAGACCGGCCCGGAAGCCACGGAGAACACCAGATCCAGCAGGATATGGGCACCGTCGACCGCGCGGACCGGTTCTACGACGAACAGGTGCTCGACCGGCTCAACCCGCGGATGACGGAGTTCATAGCCCGCCAGGAGATGTTCTTCCTTGCCACGGCCGACAGGCACGGGGAGTGCGACAGCACGTTCCGGGCCGGACCGCCCGGTTTCCTCCAGGTGCTCGATGCCGCGACCCTGGCATACCCGGAGTACCGCGGGAACGGTGTCATGGCCTCGCTCGGCAACATCCAGGAGAACCCACACGTCGGCATCCTGATGATCGACTTCTCCCAGGACCGTATCGGTTTGCACGTCAACGGCCGCGCCCAGTTGGTCACCGATGAGGACATGCGCCGCACCCACCCTGGCCTGCCCGTCGATCCGGTCCCCGGCCGCCGTCCTCAGATGTGGGTGGAGGTAGAGGTCGAGGAGGCATACATCCACTGCTCGAAGCACATACCGAGGCTGGTCAAGGCGCCACTGCGGCCAAGCGCCGACGGGGCGCAGGGACCGTCTGGTGACGGCGGGCAGGCATGGGGCACGGACGACGTCAGGCGCAAGGGCGGCGACTACTTCGAAGCGGCGGCCCGACGACACGGGCTGGCTCCCCGCTGAGAGGAAATACCGAAGCGGCGCTTCTCACCGGGGGGTGTCCTACGCCCGACTCCGTGGCCGTGGCCGTGGTCTTGCGGTTGCTCGGCGCCGCCGCGCTCGCCGATCGCTCGTCTGGGGCGACGTAGCGTCACGCTGAGCAGTTCACGCCCCGCGTCGGCGACGGCGACAGTTTTGGGACAGAGGTCTTGAACGGCGGGTCAGGACCGTCTGAGGTCGATCTATCGGTGCAGCCAGATCCGCAGTGGACCGACCGGTCCGAAGCCATGGCGCATGGCGGCCTCGAGGCCATCACCGTGCTCATAGCCGACCACCGGCAAGGCGGGGAACAGCCGGTGCACCGCCTCCAGTACGACCGGCCAGGCCGCATCTGGTCCGCCGTCCGTTGCGAAGAGGTTGGAGACTCCAACCACCTGGTCGCTGCGGTTCGCCACCGCTCCGGTGACCACCCGGCCGCTGGCGGACCGTCCGGCGAGTACGAACGTGGCCGGGTCGTCGAGCAGTTCGGGCCGGAAGAGGTCCGCGTTGCCGTTACCGTCGTCCCAGGCCAACGCCCAGGCGTGCAGCGTGTCAGGGTCGGTGGCCACGTCCCAGGCAAGATCCGACACGATAGCGGGTGCGCTCGCCGGGCGGTGGATCCACTGCGCCTCGAACAGGACGTGGAAGCCGGCCTCGGTCAGATCGAGGTCGGCGAAGCTGTCCTTGACGGAGGCGCCGGCCGTGGTGGTGTCGATCCGGGCCGCCAGCGCGGCCGGGTCGACGCCTGGCACGAGCGTCACCGCGTCGGGGTAGTACAGCGGTGTGCGGGCCGGGGCGGCCCAAGCCTGCGGCCCGAACTCGCTCATCAGGCCGTGCGATCGGCTCATCGCCGCGCACCACTCGGCGTTGTTGCGGGCGGCAGCCCGGATTGTCAGTTGTTTCGGCGTCGTCACGAATACGGATCCTGGCTTGTCCCGGCTCGGACGGTCGAGCGCTTTTCCGTTTCCCTGCAGGATGGCCGCCTCGCCGGGAGGTCCGCCGGTCATTTTCCAGGCGAATCATGTGATCGTCCAGCACTGCCAACGATCAAGGTTTCCCCATCTCGGCGGTCTGAGTGCTATGTGATTCTCTAGTCAGAATCCTCCGGATTGGTCATAGGTAGCGCGGAGGCCGGGTCTGAGGGACCTGGTCGTCGCGAAGCTGCCCTGGCACTGCCGCCGTCACGCGCCCGAAGCGGCACGGTACGCCCCGGCGTTGCGTACGAACAGCTCGTGCAGATCGCGGACGGCCCGCGGGACGGAACCGGCATGCCGGCGCTGCAGAACCAGCAGCACCTCGGTGGCCTCCTCCGCGAGCGGCCGTACGGTGAGCGTGCCCCGCCGCTCCAGCGGGTCCCCGACGACACTGAAGTCCGGTAGCACCGTCGCCCCCAGTCCCTCCGCGACCATCAGCTTTCCCATCTCCGCTCCGTCGGTGGAGTAGGAGAAGACCGGAGCGCGGCCGCGGAGCAGACGGTGCAGGAAACGGTGCATGACGTAGCCGGACCGCATCACGACCAGCGGCTCGGCCGAGCAGATCACCGTCGTCCGCGCCTCCGCCGCTCAAGTGGGCCGGATGGCACCGAAGTTCGGCCTCAACGGCTTCCTCATCGCCCGTGACACCGAGGCCGAGGCCCGCGAGACGCTCCGCGAGATCGTCGCGAAGGCCGACACGCCTGCCGTTCACGGATTCCGCGACGCCGTCCGGCAGGCTGGGCAGTCCACCGCCGACGGCAAGGGCATGTGGCAGGACTCGAGCTTCGAGGACCTCGTCCAGTACAACGACGGCTTCCGCACCGGTCTGATCGGCACGCCCGAGCAGATCGCCGAGCGGATCGTCGCCTACAAGCGACTCGGCGTGGACCTCCTCCTCCTCGGCTTCCTGCACTACCTCGAGGAGGTCGAGTACTTCGGCAAGCGGGTGCTGCCCCTGGTGCGCGAACTGGAGGCGCAGCAGCCCGAGACCGAACCGTCCGCCGCCGCACACGTCTGACCACCCCCCACGAAAGGAAGACGCCCCATGAGCACCGTCGCACGCACCGACTGGCAGACCGCCCCCCTCCCGAAGGACGCGCAGGGCTGGATCACCCGCGCCTCGGAGGTCGCCGCCGTCCTCGCCACCGACGCCGCAGCCCGGGACAAGGCCGCCGCCACCCCCTACGAGGAGGTCCGGCTCCTGAAGGACTCCGGCCTGGTCACCCTGCTCGGCCCGGTCGAGCATGGTGGAGGAGGCCAGGATTGGCCCACCGCCTACCGCGTCGTCCGCGAGGTCGCCAAGGCGGACGGCTCCATCGGCCAGCTGCTCGGCTACCACTACCTGTGGAACTGGGCCGCCCGTCTGGTCGGCACCCGCGAGCAGTGGGAGCAAGTGGAGGCCGAAGCCGCACGCAACCGTTGGTTCTTCGGCGGCGCCGTCAACCCGCGCGACGCCGATGTGGTCGTGCGTGACGAGGGCGACACTCTCACCTTCACCGGACGCAAGACCTTCTCCACCGGCAGCAAGGTCTCCGACGTGACCGTGCTCGAAGGCGTCCTGGAGGGCACCGACGACCACGTCTTCGCCATCGTCCCCTCCGACAGCGAGGGCCTGACCTTCCACGACGACTGGGACAATATCGGCCAGCGCCTCACCGAGAGCGGCGGCGTCACCCTCGACGCCGTACGCGTCCCCTGGTCGGTCGCCGCCGGGTACGTGGACAAGCGGTTCCGGCCCCGTGTGTACAACACGCTCAACGTGCCGACCATTCAGCTCGTCTTCGTCAGCTTCTACCTCGGTATCGCGGCCGGCGCCCTGGAGACCGCCGCCACCTACACCCGTGCCAAGTCCCGCCCCTGGCTGCACGGCGGCCACGACCACGCCGTGGACGAGCCGTACGTCATCGACACCTACGGCGACCTCACCGCCAAGCTGTGGGCGGTCGAGGCACTGGCCGACGCCGTGGCCGCCGAGGGCCGGAAGCTGCACGACGACCCCGACGCGGTCACCGAGCAGGCCCGAGGCGAGTTCGAGGTGCGGGTGGCGGCGGTCAAGGCCCGCGCCACCGACGTCGCCCTGGAGATCACCAGCCGCATCTTCGAGGTGACCGGAGCCCGAGCCACCGCCTCCGCCGAAGGCCTCGACCGCTTCTGGCGCAACGTCCGCACCCACACGCTCCACGACCCCGTCGCCTACAAGCGCCGCGAGGTCGGCCGCCACGTCCTGACCGGCGAACTGCCGCAGCCCACCTGGTACTCCTGAAAGGTCCCTCCCATGGCCACGATCCTGTCCGTCTCCGGCAGCCCCTCCGCCACTTCCCGCACCGCGCGCCTCCTCCTTCACCTGGACCAGCGGCTCACCGCGCAGGGACACGAGGTGATCCCCTTCGACGTCCGCGACGTGCCGGCCGAGGCCCTGCTCGGGGCGGACTTCCGGCACCCGGCCATCGTCCAGGCCACGGCGCTGGTCGCGCAGGCGGACGGAGTCGTGGTCGGCACCCCCGTCTACAAGGCCGCCTACTCCGGCCTGCTGCAGTCGCTCCTCGACCTGCTCCCGCAGTACGCACTGACCGGCAAGACGATCCTGCCGCTGGCCACCGGCGGCTCCACCGCCCACGTGCTGGCCATCGACTACGCGCTGCGTCCCGTGCTCAGCTCCATGGGCGCCACGCACATCGTCCCGGGCTGGTTCACCCTCGACAAGGACATCACGGCGGGCGACGACGGCACCCTGGCCGTCGCGCCCGGCGCGGCGGAGGCACTGGCTCAGATCACGGACCAGTTCTCCGCCGCCGTGGGCGGCCGCACGACAGTACTGGCGGCCACGGGGTGAGCGCCGCACACGTGATCGCCGACGACGCCGAGGCCCTCGCCGCCTCACTCGCGGCGGAGTTCCGTAAGGGTGCCGCCGAGCGGGACGCCCGTCGCCTGCTGCCGCACGCGGAGGTGGAGCGGCTCTCGGCGTCCGGGCTGCTCGCCGTGTCGGTACCGGCCGAGTTCGGCGGCGCCGACGTCGGCGCCACCACACTCGCCGAGATCTTCCGGCTGCTGGCCACCGCCGACGCCAGCCTCGCCCAGATCCCGCAGAGCCACTTCGTGTACGTCAGCGTGCTGCGCCGGCAGGGGACGCACGAACAGCGGAAGTTCTTCTTCAGCGAGGTACTGGCCGGCAGACGGTTCGGCAACGCCCAGTCCGAGGCGGGAACCCGGCACGTGCAGGACCTCCGCACCCGGCTCGCGCCGCAGGCGGACGGCTCGTACGTCCTCGACGGCGTCAAGCAGTACTCCACCGGCGCTCTGTTCGCCGACTTCATCCCCGTCCTCGCCCGCGCCGAGGACGACACCCTGCACGTGGCGTACGTGCCGCGGGACGCCCCGGGGCTCACCGTGGTCGACGACTGGGACGGCATGGGGCAGCGCACCACCGCCAGCGGAACCGTCCGCCTGGAGTCGGTGCCCGTCCCAGCCGACCGTGTCGTCCCGCACCACCTCACCTTCCGGGGGCCGCAACTCCACGGCGCTGTGGCCCAGTTGCTGCACACGGCCATCGACACCGGGATCGCCTCCGGTGCGCTGGCCGAGGCGGTGGAGTTCGTCCGTACCAAGAGCCGTCCGTGGTTCGAGAGCGTCGACGAGGGGCACGCCACCGCGGCGGAGGACCCACTGCTGATCCAGCGGTTCGGTGAACTGGCGATCCGGGTCCGGGCAGCCGAGGCGCTGCTCCGCGAGGCGGCCCGCGCTGTCGGCACTGCGGACGTCGACCTGACCGACGACTCGGCCGCCGCCGCCTCCATCGCCGTGGCCACCGCCAAGGTGGCCGCGGCCGAGGCGGCCGTGGAGCTCGGCAGCGCCCTCTTCGAGGTCGCCGGGACCCGCTCGGCCCTCGACTCCCTGGGCCTGCACCGCCACTGGCGGGACGCCCGTACCCACTCCCTGCACGACCCGGCCCGCTGGAAGGTCCAGCACATCGGCCGCTACGTGCTCAACGGCACCAGGCCGCCCCGGCACGGACTTCTCTGACGAACACCCCCAGCGCACCTGATCGGAGCCCCGCGTGTCCCTCACCTTCCACTGGTTCCTGCCCACCAACGGCGACAGCCGGCATGTCGTCGGCGGCGGCCACGGCACCCCCGCGACGGAGACCGGCCGCGACCGGCCGCCGTCGGTCGGCTACCTGAGCCAGATCGCCCGTGCCGCCGAGGACCTCGGCTTCGTCGGCGCCCTCACCCCGACTGGCGCCTGGTGCGAGGACGCATGGCTGACCACAGCCATGGTCGCCCAGCACACCGAGCGGCTGAAGTTCCTCGTCGCCTTCCGGCCCGGTTTCGTCTCGCCGACACTCGCCGCGCAGATGGCCTCCACCTTCCAGCGGCAGACGGGCGGACGCCTGCTGCTCAACGTCGTCACCGGGGGCGAGCCCATGAGCAGCGCGCCTACGGCGACTTCCTCGACAAGGACGCCCGCTACCGCCGCACTGGCGAGTTCCTCCAGGTCGTACGCGAGTTGTGGGCCGGCAAGACCGTCGACCTGCACGGCGAGCACCTCCAGGTCGAGGACGCGCGTCTGGCGCGGGTGCCCGACCCCGTTCCCGAGGTCTACTTCGGTGGTTCCTCGCCGATCGCCGGAGAGGTCGCCGCCCGGCACGTCGACGTGTACCTCACCTGGGGTGAGCCCCCTGCCCAAGTGGCCGAAAGGATCGCCTGGATACGGTCGCTGGCGGCCCGGGAGGGCCGCCGCATCCGCTTCGGCATCCGGCTGCACGTCATCACCCGCGACACCTCGGAGCAGGCCTGGGCGGAGGCGAACCGGCTCCTGGACGGATTCGACCCGGAGACCGTGGCCTCGGTCCAGGCCGGGCTCGCCCGCAGCGAGTCGGAGGGGCAGCGGCGCATGCTCGCCCTGCACGGCGGCGGCAGCCGCGACCGCTTGGAGATCCATCCCAACCTGTGGGCCGGTATCGGTCTGGTGCGCGGCGGCGCGGGCACCGCCCTGGTCGGCAGCCACGACGAGGTCGCCGAGCGGATCCAGGAGTACGCGGCCCTGGGCATCGAGGAGTTCGTGCTCTCCGGCTATCCGCACCTGGAGGAGGCGTACTGGTTCGGCGAGGGCGTCCTGCCCAGGCTTCAGGCGCAGGGACTGTGGCAGCATCCCTTCGGCCCGCGGACGGCCCCCTCCGCGCAGGTGCCGTTCGCCGGCACGGGGCGTTCGTGACAGCACGTGCGGCTTGCAGCCCTTCTTGCCGCGATCGACCGGGTGCGGCCCGGTCAGCGATCCCCCCTTTTGGCGCGAACGGAGGCCGCGTCGACGATCGCCGAGGACCGGTCCATCAAGTCACGTAAACGACCTCTAAGCCTCGATTGGTGCGGCCGACCTGGCGGCCTGCTCGATCTTCGCGCAGTAGGCTGCACGGGCTGCCTCGTCGATCTGCTGCTCGTGTTCGGCGCGCACCCCGGTCCGGCCGTCGAGGCCCTCGCGCAGAATGTCAGCGTGCCCGGCATGCCGGATGGACTCGCCGAGGACATGGACCATGACGGCGAACAGGTTCGTGTTGGGGTAAGGCTCCGGCCACCACGGCACGTGGCCGGGGGCGTCGAGGGGGAGCTCGTTGATCGTCGCGTCCGAGTGTTCCCACGTGCGCCGGTAGAACCCGATGATCTGATCGCGGGTCTCGTCCTCGGTCGCCCACAGATCGCCGCCGTTGTGGTCC
This sequence comes from Streptomyces flavovariabilis, assembly GCF_000725785.1. Classification (NCBI taxonomy): domain Bacteria; kingdom Bacillati; phylum Actinomycetota; class Actinomycetes; order Kitasatosporales; family Streptomycetaceae; genus Streptomyces; species Streptomyces flavovariabilis. The sequence continues at coordinate 192,549 of NZ_JNXD01000009.1, forward strand.
TGCCATCGGGGCAGCGGTTCCGGGGAAGGGCGGTCGAAGACCTCGCCGAAGTACCTGGCCTCGACGGTGGCCACGTGTTTGACCAGGCCGAGGAGGTTGGTCCCGGTTGCTGTCAAAGGTCGGCGGGCGTCGTATTCGGACAAGCCGTCGAGTTTCCAGAGCAGCGCCTTGCGGTCCCGCCGCAGTCTCCCGTGCAGGTCGCCTTTCGCGAATTCATCGATCATGCGGCATGAGCCTGCCATGGGCTGCTCGTGGTCTCAAGATCCCGCACGTGGTCCGCAACGACTGGCAGCTCGCGAACTTGCCACGTGAGACACCGCCTTACGGTCCCTCTCCGCATTGAGCCACGGCCACCGCAGACCCAAGGCCCGGCCACTGCGACGGACCAGGCAGGGATCGGAACCCGCGAGATCTGCCCACCACGACCGTCCGATCGCATGGTTGGCAGGTTGGCAGGTCGGCAGCGGGGCCCCTTTGGCGGGCCCCGGCGTGCCGACCCAGGCCAGGTGGCCGGCTGGATCGGCTTCCGCAATCAACGCGGTGAAGTCACGTTCCCGAGCCACTTCTCTCGCCCAGTTCCCCAGCTCGTACAGAACCCATTCCACGGGCTGTACTCGGCGGGGGAGGTGCACCCACTGAGCTCGCTCTCAACATGGGCTGGACACATGCCCTTCGGCCCGCTCACATGCGGCTGTGGCAAAGTGAGCCGGATGATCGGACGCCTGTACACCGTCGTCATCGACTGCCCCGACCCGGGGGAGCTCGCCGGCTTCTACGAGAAGCTGCTGTCGCTGTCACGGCAGGAAGACGCTGGCGACTTCATCGTGCTCCAGAACGCCGCGGGCACCCCGGTGGTCGCCTTCCAGCGAGTGGAGAACTTCCGCGCTCCACGGTGGACGGACTCCGCGCGCCCTCCGCAGATGCACATCGACGTGATGGTCGCGGACCTCAATGTAGCCGAGGAACAGGTGCTCGCCCTCGGTGCGACGCTGCTTGATGGTTCGGACAAGCCGATCGGTTACCGCGTGTACGAGGATCCCGTCGGCCATCCCTTCTGCCTGATCACTCCCGAAGAAGCTTGACCTCGGCGCCTGAGCTCCGGCGTCGAAGTGTGTCTTGAACCAGGTCGCTGACCTGTGGATTCTCCGGCCGTGGAGGTGGCGCGATGCTGCGGGCACCCGGCCCGGCAGCAGCGGGGGAGAGGTGGTCACACGCACCGATCGCCATGAGGATGACGACTCCGAGTTCGTCCAGGGCGAAGGAGCCGAAGTCGGTGAACATGTTCAAAGAAGCGCGCGTCAAACGCCCTTCAGAACACGATCGAGTGCCGCCCGGCCTACAGGGCCCCAGTTCGGCTTGCCCCCGGGAAGACCCCGCTCTCCGTTCTGCCCCATGAGCATCAGGAAGAGGCTCTTCATAGTGGCCAGCCCGCGGGCGCGCCGGATCGCCGCCTCGTCTGCATGCGCGTACCTGTCGAAGAACCGTGAGGCCGTGCTCGCGGGTAGCAGCACCCATGCGGCGGCGAGGTCCCAGGCCGGATCGCCGGCGCACATGGCACCGAAGTCGACGATGCCCGAGAGCGTTCCGTCCGAGACGACGACGTTCGCGGGATGAAGGTCACCGTGCACCCAAACCGGCGGACCCTCCCACTCGGGCGCCGCAACGGCATCATCCCAGACGGCCCGGACCTCGTCGGCAATGCCGGCGGGGACAACGACTTCAAAGAAGTGATCGAAGCCGTCCGTGCACTTGTTGGGGTGAGCGCCGAAGTCCGAACTGGTCGGCGCCTCAGCGGGCGCCTCCACGTGGAGCGCCCGGAGGAAGGCCGCCAGCGTGTCGGCCGCGTGGTCGCCGCGGCTGATCGAGCCGTGGTCCAGCGGCTCGCCGGGAACCCACGTCATCACGGTCCAGTGCTTGGGGAAGCGCTCGGACGGTTCACCGAACCGCACCGGAGTGGGCACCGGGAGCGGCAGGCGCGGAGCCAGCACGGGTAGCCACCGCCGCTCCTTGAGCTGGAGCTCCGGGGTGGGGTCCATGCGCTGCATGCGCACGGCCAACTCGTCCCCGAGACGCCACATTTGGTTGCCCCAGCCGCCCGCCACCTCGCGGATGGCCAGCCCTGCAAGGTCTGGATGTTGCTCCAGCAGCAGGTCGCGAACCAGGTCTGCGGTGATCTCGATCTCGGTGTCGGTCATGCGAAGTCACAGTACCGAGGCGACAGGCGGAGCGGCTCTCGCTCTGCGGAACAACTCACTGTGATTCCTCTGGCATCACCGATTCGGTTTCAGAGAGCTACTGATCAGAGGCTTCGGGACGGACCTCTCCTCCAAGTTCGGTGCAGCCTGCGTCCGTTCGGGCGCGGCGTAGTCCTGGTCGGCGGCGGAGACCAGGCCACATGATCCGCTCGGTGCTCTCTCGCGATCGCCTGCCAGGCAGCCCTGCACCTTGCGGGCATCACCACGGACAAACCAGGCTCCGACACAGCGCTTCGTTGATCGGCTTCATGAAGGGCACTACGCACAGGGGGCGCCGCGTTCTCAAGGGACCGCGTCACGCCGCTTCACCCACTCGTCACGGCGGAACATGACACCGCAGCCCCACCACGCCCGCTCCGCGAAGGCCCTGGCCGTGCAGACTGGTCAGGGCAGTGCCCAGGGCAATCAGGATCACGGCGCGGATGCTCACCTTGGCGACGGCCTGGCGGCCGGCCAGGCCGGTCTTCGGTGTGCGGCGCCCGGTGATGAGGGCGACCGCGAAGCCGGCCAGCACGGCGAACAAGACGGAGGAGCGGCCTTGCGTCAGCTCCATCAGCAAGCCGATGACACCGTCCTGACCCGGGGCGGGGCCCACATGGACCGCGTACATGCCGAAGACGGCCAGGCCCCGGGCCAGGTCCAGTCCGACCAGCCGGCCCACGCCGGGCGGGCCCGGCGTGGGCTCACCGCGCTCGTGTTCAGGGGATGGTGCGTGGGTCGGCGGGGAGTCTGCGTGCTGTGTCATGGCTCTCAGGCTGGAGGCCGGGCGAGCCGCGGACTATCCGGCGGGAGGCTGCCGTGCCCCTGCCGACTGGAGGGCGATACCCCGCCGGGTGGTTGGAGCTGGCACGAGACGCTGCAGGGACGCTCCGGGGCTCAGGGTCGAGGCCGTAGTGCGTGGCCTTGCCGCGGACGTACCCGATCACCTCGTCGCCCGGCCTGAATCCCGTATGCCGCCGCGGTGCCGCTCGCCAGCCCAGCCCAGCCCGGACTGGACTGGGAGGTCCCGCACGCCCCCGCCTCTCTCGTGCCAGAGGGCTGACTCCATCAGCGACGAGCCACTCCCCGACGCCGGCGTCGGCCCTTGAGGCTGTGCAGGGGTGAGAGAGGGTCAGCGCTTGCGGCGCTTGACGACGTAGGCGTACTGGTCGGGCCAGGTCGGCTCGGCGTCGAGTGCGAGCGCGGCGTGCTGGGCCCAGTAGGGGTTGCGGAGCAGTTCGCGGCCGAGGAAGACGGCGTCGGCCTGCCCGCTGGTGATGATGTCCTCGGCCTGCCGTGGCTCCGTGATGATGCCGACGGCGGCGGTGGGGATGCCGGTGGCCTGGCGGGCCTGAGTGGCGAAGGGGACCTGGTAGTTCGGTCCGGGGACGATCTTGGCGTCGCGGACCGTGCCGCCGGTGGACACGTCGAGCAGGTCTACGCCGCGGGCCTGGAGTTCCTTGGCGAGGCGGACGGTGTCGTCCCCGGTCCAGCCCTCGCGGGTGTCCTCGGGGTTCTCGGTCAGCCAGTCGGTGGCCGAGGTGCGGAAGAAGACCGGCAGGTCCTCGGGCCACACGGCGCGGACGGCGTCGACGACCTCGAGAGCGAAGCGGAGCCGGTTCTCGAAGCTTCCGCCGTAGGCGTCGGTGCGGTGGTTGGAGGCCGGGGAGAGGAAGGAGTTGATCAAGTAGCCGTGGGCGCCGTGGACCTCGGCGACCTGGAAGCCGGCGGCCAGGGCGCGCCGGGCGGAGTCGGCGAAGTCGCGTACGAGCTGCTGGATCTCTTCCACGGTCAGCTCGTGCGGGACAGCAAGGCCGTCGTAAGCGATCGCGCTGGGGGCGACGGGCTGCCAGCCGCCCTCGGACCCGGACAGGTAGCGGTCGGACAGCCAAGGCTTGTCCACCGATGCCTTGCGGCCGGCATGGGCGAGCTGAATGGCGGGGACGGCGCCGTGGGCCTTGACGGCCGCGGTGATGCGGGTGAACGCCGCCTGCTGGCGGTCGTTCCACAGGCCCAGGTCCCAGGGGCTGATGCGCCCGTCGGGGCGGACACCGGTGGCCTCGGCCATGACCAGACCGGCGCCGCCGGCGGCGCGGGAGGCCAAGTGGGTGAGGTGGAAGTCGGTCGGCACCCCGGTCTCCTCGCCTTCGGGGGCGGCGGAGTACATGCACATCGGGGACATCCACGCCCGGTTGGGTATCTGAAGGGAACGCAGGGTGAAGGGGGTGAACAGGGAACTCATGCGGGGGTGCTTCTTTCGTGGTCGGTGATCGATGACAGCGCGGGCCCGGCTGCCGTCGGAGGTCAGGCGATGATCGTGTGGAGGCCCGCGACGGCCGGGGCGTAGGCCGCTTCGAGAACCGTGGTGGCTTCCTGGCCGGTGGCTCCCTCGGCCGGATCGAAGCTGGCGTGCCGGCTGAGGAAGGCGCCACCGGTATCGGCGACGGGCTGGACGTGCAGCGTCGAGCGGTACAGCCGGGTGTCGATGACGAAGGCGGTCTCGATGAGCTGGCCGGGGAAGGTGGGCGACGCCGATGGCGCTGCTGGTGGGGCGGTGGTCGCCGAAGTAGCCTTGATGGCCTGGGCGAAGCCGAACTCGCGCTCGCCCGAGACGCCGTGGCCGTACGAATCGATCGCAGTCATGGTGGCCGTCCTTCTCTGGTGGGGGCCAGGCTCAGGCGGTGAGGCGGGCGACCGCGTCTGCGACGGGGGTGTCGCCGGAGGTCAGCTCGACGATGACGCGGCCCAGGGTGAGCTCATGCAGGGCGGCGTCAATGAACGCGGCGACATCGTCGCGGTGCACGTCGCCGTACTCGACGGCCGGGCCCGCCGTGACCCGGCCGGTGCCGGGGGAGTCCAGCAGGGTTCCGGGACGGACGATCAGCCAGTCGAGATCGGTGCGCGTCAGGTACACGTCGGCGCTCTTCTTGACCTTGATGTAGTGCTCGAACCCCTCACCGGCCTCGCCGCCGCGCAGCGCGTCGGGGAAAACCGAGACCAGGACGAACCGCGTCACCCCGGCGAGCGCGGCCGCGTCGGCGGCCTTCTGCAGGCCCTTGCCGTCGATCAGGGTCGTTTTGTCCATGCCGGTGCCGTGCGCGCCGGCCGAGAAGACCACCGCGTCATGGCCCTGCATCTTCTGCGCGAGGTCGTCGACCGTGTCGCTGATGAGGTCGCCGATCACCGGTTTCCCGCCGGCCGCTCGCACGGTCTCGCCCTGATCGGGCCCGCGGTGCATGCCGGTCGCCGAGTCCCCGCGCGCTGTGAGGAGTTGGGTGAGACGGCGGCCGACTCCACCGGCAGCGCCGATCTGGAAGACCTTCATGAGTTCGTCCCGTCTTTCGTGGGTGGAAAAGGGGTGTGGTGTCTGCCGGTCAGGCAGCGAACACCTGGGAGTCGTCAGCGAACGCTTTGAACTCCAGGGCGTTGCCGGCCGGGTCGAGGAGGAACATCGTGTGCTGCTCGCCTTGCTGGCCCTCGAAGCGGACGTAGGGCTCGATGACGAACTCGGTGCCCGCCGCACGCAGTCGGTCGGCGAGGCACTGGAAGGCGGGGATCGTCAGGATCAGCCCGAAGTGCGGTACCGGGACGTCGTGACCGTCGACCGGGTTGTGTATGCGCTGCGCGCGCTCCGGTGCGAGGTGCGTGACGAACTGGTGGCCGTGCAGATTCCAGTCCACCCAGGTGTGCGCACTGCGGCCCTGCTCCAGACCCAGCACGTCGCCGTAGAAGCGACGCGCGGCGGACAGGTCGTCGACCGGCACGGCCAGGTGGAACCGCGGGATCGGGGACGCAAGAACGCTCATGACACTGCCTTCCGAGAGTGGGGTCCAGAGGGTTTAGCTAGTTGTCCTAATGTTAACAATGAGACACTCGAATGATGTTAACATTAGGACGTGCTCGGAGGAGGTGCAAGCCAGACATGAGTGATCAGGGCAAGGTGTCTCCGGCCCGCCGTCGCGGCCTGTCCGACGAGGTCGCGGACCGGATCCGCGAGGCCATCTTCAGCGGGGTCTACGCCCCCGGTGCCCAGCTCCGCGAGGTGGAACTGTCCGTCACGATGGATGTCAGCCGCGGCCCGGTCCGTGAAGCACTGCGCGTGCTGGAACGTGAGGGGCTGGTCCACTGCGCGTGGCATCGCGGAACGACAGTGACGACGGTGTCTGCCGAGGATGTCGCGGAGCTCGACAGCCTGCGTGGCGCACTGGAAGACCTGGCTGTCCGCCAGGTGATCACGCGCGCCTCGGACGAAGACCTCGCGTCCCTCGCCAAGACGGCCGAGGTCATGAAGCACGTAACGGACGCGCACGAGATGGTGCGACTGGACATCGCCTTCCACGACGCCGTCTTCGCCGCCGCAGGCCACCAGCGCCTCGCCGACGCCTGGGACGGCATCCGATGCCAGGTCCACCTGTTCCTGCTGACCCGCATCAACCTCAGCACCGACGGGTACCTCGGCTGCATCCCGCGCGAACACCACGGGCTCGTGACCGCGCTGCGCTCCCGCGACACCGAAACCGCGCTCGACCTCTTCGCCGCACACCGCCGCCACGCCGTCGACGTAGTGACCGCGAACGCCGACCCGAACTGACTGCTGCAGGCGGCCGTCCACAGCCAGTCGGCCCAAAGTTTCCGAGGGCCACGGCTACGCCACCACGGATGACGCCTGGGCGACCCACCAGGCACCCCCAAAAAAGCCGACTCCCCCCGGGCAGGGCGAGGCACCGGGCGGCGTGCTGGCCATCGACCCGGATCACGCCGCCGAGCGGTACGGCGAGCCCGAAGTCGTCTTCTGCATGGACGAGTTCGGCCCGCTCGGCCGCGCGGATCCTGGGCGGTCCGAGCTCCGGAGGACTCATCCGGCTGAGTGCCGGGGAAGTCGTCGTCGAAACTGGCACGGACAGCCTCCCGGTGGGCATCGACGGGGAACACGTCGTCCTGCCGTCACCCGTTGTGTGCCGCAGCGCGCCCGGGGTGCTCCGGGTGCGTGTGGCGCGCCGTCGCCCCCACCCACCGCGAGTCGGCGGCGGGGCGGCCGACTGGCCGCGTGTGGCCCGGCTGGCACTCGGCCGCCTCTCCCCGAGCCGGCGACAGGACGAGAGCCTTGACTGAGCGGCCAGGGCACTCCCGGAGACCTGCCGCTTTCGGAGGGTCGCCAATATGCTCGGCCCCGTGGCTACCCATGCTCATGTTCCGTCTGAAGTCGTCTGTTATGTCGCTGAGGTATCGCTAGGTCTCGCCGCTGTGCGCCCAGACCTAGTTGGTGTCTATGTGCATGGCTCGGCTGTACTGGGCGGATTCAGTGCTGCGCGCAGTGACGTGGATGTGCTGGCCGTGGTCGCTGAGCCCGGCACTGAGGTCGACCAGCAGGCGATGGGCCGGGCGGTGGTGGAGACCGCAGCGCGGTGCCCCGGCACAGGACTGGAGATGAGCGTCATCACCGCAGCGACCGCGGCCGGTCTCGATTCCTGTCCGTTCGAGGTCCACATTCGCGCCAACGCGACTGAGACCGCGGTCATCCCCGGAATCAACCTCGCCGGTGATACTGACCTGGTCTTGCACTGTGCCGTGTGCCGGGCACATGCGCTCGCCGTCTACGGTCCCCCAGCTGCCGAGGTCTTCGGGCCCGTTCCTGCCGACCGCGTCAGTGCGGCGATGATCAGCGAACTGGAGTGGGCACTGGAGCATGCGAACGCAACGTATGCCGTCCTCAATGCCTGCCGTGCGCTGCGATTCGCCGATGACGGGCAGCTGTGTTCCAAACTCGACGGCGGCCATTGGTACCTGGCCCGCCACGGGGCCAACGCGGTCGTGGCCGCGGCCATCGACCACCAACGTGACGGACGTACAGGACCGACGACGTCCGCAGCCGCCGCGTTTGTGACGGCTGCGCGTGGCCGACTGGGCCAGCGCGGGCCTGCACTGGATTCCCAGGACAGCAGTGACCGATAGTCAGGGATGACGGGCATGGCCGTGTCACCTGCAACACGTCAGCTCTGCGACACCACCTTCTCGTATGACGATGCTGCGAAAGCCCTGTCACTCCTTGATCTCTATCCAGGCCCGGAGTGTGAACGCGTGCACCAGGCCGCGGTCCGGCTGAGCGGAGGACGGCTCGGCAGACTTCGTAAGTGGCTCGATGAGGCCACACGCAACACCGAGACCGTCCTGTGGTTCGGCGAGTCGCCTTCTGACGTCTCCGCGGACACACACGCCTTCGGGGTGGAGTTCATCAACGCCTTCCTGGACAAGCACCCAGATACGCCAGCGGAGCCTGGGAGCGAGTGACAGCGTCTGTCTGCGAGAACGACGCCCTCTTCGGGGTGTGGATGCTCCTGGACGGGGACTGGACGGAAGTAACCCTGCCACGAATCGTGCGTCACGAAGCGTTGGGGCAACCTTCGCGAACGCCAAGCGGTCTTGCCTGGTGCCGGGGCCGGGGCCGGGGCCGGGGCCGGGGCCGGGGCAGTGCCGTTGCCGACGGGTCGGCACATGGGCAGAAGACGACTTGCCTGAGCGAGGGTGGAGATGACGAATCTGAACACCGCGGTGACGTGGGTTGACGCACGCGACAGACTGCCCCGGAGCGGTACACCGGTGGCAGCAGCGATCACGGGGCGGTATCCGGCTGACAGCGTCACTGAGTCCGATACGGCGTTGGGTGAGGAATTTTGGCTGGTGAGGCCGATGTACTTCACGACTCTGCACTGGAGTGAGGACGGGGCAGAGCACAGAAACTGCTTCGTCGACTCCGACGAAGTCGTCCGTTTGCCCTACGGCCTTACCAGTGACGAAACCGTGACTCACTGGGCAGAGCTGCCCACCCTGCCAGGCGGGACGACGCACATGGTTCTCGGGAAGGACGTGCAGACAGCTCTCCAGAACGTGTGGGGCCTTCATCCCCTTACCTGACCCACAGCCTGCTCGGACACTCTGCGCGAGTGCCCACATAGCTGACCGGTCCAACTCGTGCTGCGACGGCGTAGTTCGCCGTTTTTGTTCAGACCGCGGTTTTGAGGGGGCATCCGCCCAGCGGATGCCTCTCTCGCTTCGGACGTGGGCGCGTTCCTTGCGCTCGGCGGCCAGGACGCTGCTGCGGCGGGCATCGGCGTTGCGCCGACGCAGCCAGGCGTGCAGGGCACGGTGCGCCGTCGCGCCGGGCGGCGCGCATCGCAGCGAACTCGACGCGGCGCTGACCGAAGCCGCCGCCGCGGCAGGCGCGGAGGTCCGGGACAGCACCGCGCTGACCACCCTGCAGCAACAGGGCGACACCGTCACCGTGAAGACCAACCGCGGCGACACGCTGCGCGCCCGAGCCGTCGTCGGCGCCGACGGCAGCGCCAGCAGAGTCGCCCGATACGTAGGAGTGCGGTGCGCACAGGTCGACCTCGCCCGGAGGCCGAAGTGCCGGTCGACACACGGACGGCCGACCGCTGGCGAGGCCGTCACCTGATGGAGTGGGGGCCGCTGCCGGGCTCCTTCGGCTGGGTCTTCCCCAAAGGTGACGTCTGCACCGCCGGAGTGGTGGCCGCCCGCGGCGAGCCCGCCGCCCTACGCGCCTACAAGGACGACTTCCTCGAACGCCACGGACTTCTCGGTCCCCGTCCCCTCCATGACACCGGCCACCTGACCCGGTGCCGCCACCCCGGCTCCCCACTGGCCCGCGGGCGCGTACTCGTCGCAGGCGACGCCGCGGCTCTCGTCCGTCCCGCGCACACCTACCATGCTTCGGAGGCAGCCCATGATCGATTCCGGTAGCTCTGAGACGGTTCGGGAGTTCAACCCGGCTCAGTACATCGCCCCCTACCTCCTGCTCATCATCGGCAACGCCGGTGTGCAGAGAGCGCCCGCGAATGACCGGCCCGTGCTCTTCTGGGTGTTCACAGCGATCACTGCACTCGGTGCCGTTTCCGCCGTCGTGCGCCTTCCACGCACGTGGCACACCCATCAGCGCCGAACCCTGCCCGCGTGGACACGATTTCTTGGCGCGCTCCTCGCCCTGTATGGGCTGTACGTCGCCTACTGCGTCATCGACGGCATGGCTGTATAGAACGGCAAGATCTGTACGGCGTCGGCGTTCCTCGTGTCGACGGAGACCAGCGTCCGGAACCCGCCCCATTTCATCTCCGCGGCCCGCCCCGGCCGCCGTCGCGGCTCGGGTAGGGGCGTAGCTCAGCATCGGTTCCGGCAGCGTCCACGTCACGCACCATGTCTTCCACAGCGGCCGAGGGCCGCTCGACTGCTGTGAGAGGGCGTTGAGTCCGTTTCGGATAGGGGCCTCGTCCGGGTTGAGTGAGGAAGTCTTGTCGGGAGAGGCGTCCGAGGCGGCTACGCGTGACGTTCAGGATGGTCTGGTAGGCGGTGGTCGTCTCGGGTGGAGCCGGTGCGGTCCCGGCGGTGCGAGTTCGGCGATGACCTTCCGGGTGGTGTTGAGGTCCGCGAGGCGCGCTTCGGTCTCGCTGAGGGTGGCGGTGAGGCGCTCGATCTGGTCCCGACTTCGCCGGCCCGGGTGGTGGCCGCGTCGTGGCGGGGCCTGAAGGCCGGTGAGGAGTTCGGTGATGTTCACGCGGCCGCCTGGGGGGCTCGCGCCAGGACGGACTGGGCATGGTGAGGCGGCGAGTCATGTCTGCTGTGGAGGCCCAGTAGGCCGGGAAGAGATCCCTCAGCCGACCCCGCCTCCCACCCGCACCAGCCCCAACTCATAAGCCATGATCACGGCCTGCGCCCGATCCCGCAGCTCCAGCTTCGCGAAGAGCCGGTTGATATGGGTCTTCACGGTGTGTTCCGTGATCGTGAGCCGGCTCGCGATCTCCGTATTGGACAGCCCCCGAGCGATCAAGGTAAGCACCTCCGCCTCACGCGCCGTGAGTTCCCCCACGGAGTGAACCGGCAGCCGCGACGTCCGCGCATGCACGAACTCGCCGATCACCCGCTTGGTGATCTCGGGCGAGAGCAGCGCGTTCCCTGCCGCCACCACTCGCACCGCGTGCAGCAGTTCGGGAAAGGTCGCGTCCTTGAGCAGGAAGCCGCCCGCGCCGGCCGCGAGCGCGTCGTACACGTACTCGTCCAGGCCGAAGGTCGTCAGCATAAGAACCCTCGTCGTGCCCCCGGCCCCGGCCAGAATCTCGCGGGCCGCCTCGATGCCGTTCTTGTGCGGCATCCGGATGTCGAGGAGCGCGAGATCGGGCCGGGTCTCGGCGGCGATGCGTACCGCCTGCACACCGTCCGCGGCCTCACCCACGACCTCGATGTCCTCCTGAGTGTTGAGGAGGTTCACAAAGCCGGTGCGGACGACCGCCTGATCGTCGGCGACCAGTGCCCTGATCACACCCAACTCCTTCTCCATGCCGATCACCCGGTCGTCCCCCAGGGAAGCTCCGCCTTCACCAGAAAACCTCCGTCCGGGCCCGCGCCCGCGCTGAGCCGACCGCCGACCAGGGCCGCCCGCTCCCGCATCCCGGTCAGGCCATGGCCCGCGCCGGAGCCTGAACCGGGTGCCGGGCCCGGGCCGTCGTCTTGGATGCGCAGCGTGAGCAGCCGGTCGGCGCCGTAGTCGATCTCCACAACGGTACGGGCGTCGGGCGCGTGCTTGCGCGCGTTGGTCAGCGCCTCCTGGGTGATCCGGTAGGCGGACAGCTCCCACGCGGCGGGCAGCGAGACCTTCTCCCCGGTGACCCTCAGCTCGGCCTCACCGCCCACCGCCCGGTGCTGCTCGACCAGTTCGGCGAGATGGTCGAGGGTCGGCTGCGGGGTGGTGAGGGCCATGTCCCCCTCGCCCTGGGGGGTGCGCAGGACACCGAGGAGGCGGCGCAGTTCGGCCATCGAGGAGCGGGCGGTGCCGGCGATCTGCTGAAAGCCGTCGCGGGCCTCGGGAGTGAGCCCGGGGGTGGTGTACGTGGCGCTCTCGGCCTGCACGGCGATCATCGACACCGAGTGCGAGACGATGTCGTGCAGCTCACGGGCGATGGCGGCCCGCTCGGCCTCGGCGGCCTGCTGCCGCTCCAGGGCGATCAACTGGGCCTGGGCCAGGTTCCGTTCCTTGCGGGTCTCCTCCCGGGAACGTACCGCGTCACCCATCATCACGGCCCCGAAGATGACCACGGTCAGCAGGAACGACTCGGCGAACAGACTGAGCGAGCCCTTCTCCCAGAGCGCGGGCACCGGCAGTTCCATTCGCGACCAGGTGTTGATGTGCACCAGGTTCACGCACAGGGCCCCGAGCGCGGCGCCCGCGACGGTCACCGCGGGGTGCAGTACCCGGTTACGGCCCAGGGTGTAGCAGCCGATCAGCCCGCTCGCCATGATCGAGACGTACAGGTTGACGTCCCCGGCGAATCCGAGCAGCCCCGCGGCGACCGTGAGTACCGCGACGGGCGGGAACGACCGTCGCCACATCAGCGAGGCGGAGGAGACGAGGACCCCGATCGTGGTGGTCACGGATCCGGGAAAGACGATCAGCTCCGCCACGGCACCGACCGTCAGGGCACCGCCGGTGACCCAGGGGTAGGCGGGCGCGGCGATCCAGGCGCGGAACCGCTGCTGAAGGGACGTGCGCATACATCCATGGTCCGTGCCGGCACGGGGTGCGCGCATCGCCGCACGGGTTGAGCCTGCGGCCGGATGTCATGCCACGGGTTGAGTCCCAGGTCCGGAGTCTTGGTTGACGCCCTTCGACCTGCGGGTTCCTACCGTCGATGGACATGACGAAGAGTCTTGAACGGTACGTGCGACACATCCAGTACTTACGTCACGAGCGGTACGCGTGGGCCGGCTGCGCGGTCGTCGCGCTGGCGCTCGCCCTGGCATCGGATCTGGGACCGCACCGAGTATGGGGGGTGGTGGCGGGGGCGGGCTACGCGGTCGCGGCGGTCCTGGCGTGCGGTGCGCGCTCCCGTCCCGCCGCCCGGGTGGTCGCGGTGGCGGGGGCCGTCGTGGTGCCGCTCGTCTGTCTGGTGACGGCCGGGCTCGGGCAGCTGGAGGTCGCGGTCGTCGAGCGGTCGGGGCAGCTACTGCTCACGACCGGCAGCCCGTACGTCACCGCCCCTACGGCCGTCGCCGACTTCAACCCCTACCTGCCCGGGATGGCTCTCTTCGGTGTGCTGCCCGGGGATGCGCGCTGGTGGCTGGGCGGTGCATTCGTGGCGGCCCTCGCTGCGGCCGGCCTGCACCGAGCCTGGCTGCTCGCCTGCCCTCTGGTCGCGCTCCCCCTCACGGTGGGCGGGATCGACCTTCCGGTCGTCGGCCTGATGTGCCTCGGCGTCGCACTCGCCGGGCAGGGGCGGCCGGGCCGCGCGGGGCTGGTGCTCGGCGCCGCCGCCGCGCTCAAGTGGACAGCCTGGCCCGCGCTGCCCGTGGCGCTGGCGCTGATCGCGGTACGCCGGGGCGGCCGACCCGCACTGCGGTACGCGGCCGTGGCCCTGTCCACCGCGACGGCGGCGGTGCTGCCCTTCGCCCTCGCTAACCCCTCTGGCTTCTACCGGAGCGTCATCGCCTTCCCGCTGGGCCTCACCGACACCACCTCGCCGGCCGCGAGCCCGCTGCCCGGCCATCTGCTCGCGACGTACCTCCCCGGCGGCAGGGTGATCGCGCTCGCGCTCCTCGCGGTGAGCGCGCTGCTGATCGCGGTGTCGCTGGTGGTGCGGCCGCCGGGGACGGCACGAGTGGCGGCCGCCCGGCTCGCGCTCGGTCTGGGCCTGGCGATGGCCCTAATGCCCGCGACCCGTTTCGGCTACCTGGTCTATTCGCTGGTGCTCGGGGCGCCGGCGTACCGGATGTCGCTGCGCGGCAGCACCACTGTCACCCCTCTCGCCCCTTCCAGGGAGAAGGCCCTCGTATGACGAACAACTCCCGCCCTCGCACGCTGATCGTCACCAACGACTTCCCGCCCAGGCAGGGCGGCATCGAGACGTTCGTCCGTGAGCTGGCCGACCGTTTCCCACCCGACGAGGTGGTCGTCTTCACCTCGACGCCGAGCCCGGCCACGGCGGAGTCGGCATCCGACGAGTCCTTTCGATACGCGGTGATCCGCCACCGGGTACGCACCCTCCTGCCCACTCCCCGGGCCACCGCGCACGCCGCATACGTGGCCCGCCGGTACGGCTGCGACCGGGTGTGGTTCGGCGCGGCGGCGCCGCACGGCCTGATGGCGGGCCGACTGCGGCAGACGACGGACATCCGTACCGTCGTCGCCACCACGCACGGCCACGAGGTGTGGTGGGCCCGCACCCCCGGGGCCAGGGCCCTGCTGCGCCGCATCGGCTCGGAGGTCGACGTCCTTACCTGGCTGGGCGCGCGCACCCGCCGGCCGATCGAGGCGGCCCTCGCTCCCGGGACCCGCACCGCACGTCTGGTCCCCGGCGTGGACACCACGGCCTTCCACCCCTTCCTGGACGGCGGCCCGGTGCGGGCACGCTACGGCCTGGGCCGCCGCCCGGTGATCCTGTGCGCGGCCCGGCTGGTCCCGCGCAAGGGCCAGGACACCCTGATCAGGGCGCTGCCCTGGATCCGCAGGGCGGTCCCGGACGCCATGCTCCTCCTGGTCGGCGACGGCCCTTACGCTCCCGAACTACGCCAACTTGCCTCAGACGAAGGTGTATTGGACTCGGTTGTCTTCGCAGGCGGCCACTCCCACCACGCTCTCCCCTCCTTCTACGCCGCCGCCGACGCCTTCGCCATGCCCTGCCGCACCCGCAGACACGGCATGGAGGTGGAGGGCCTGGGCATCGTCTACCTGGAGGCCGCCGCATCCGGACTCCCCGTCCTGGCAGGCGACTCGGGCGGTGCCCCCGAAGCGGTACGCGACGGCGAGACCGGCCATGTCGTCGACGGCCGCTCGGTGGCGGCGACGGCGGACCGCCTGACCAGACTCCTCCGCAACCCCGAACTCGCCCACGAGATGGGCGCGAAGGGCCGCCACTGGGTCCAAACGGAATGGACCTGGGACCGCTCCTACACAACTCTGGCGGGGCTGCTCCATACAGCGGGAGCAACAGGGTGAGTGTGCGCAAGCCGTACCCGAGCGACCTGTCCGACGAACCTTGGGCGCTGATCGAGCCCGATGATCCTGGTCACCGAAGCCGCGGGCGGCCGGCACCACCTGGTCGCGGTCCAGATGCCGGTGAGCCTGGTGATGATGACTCCGATCACGCAGGCCCTCCACGGCCAGGGCCCGCTACCGGCCGCCGGGGCCGACGCCTTTCGTTCAGGTGGCCGGGTACGTCGGACAGGCCGGACGGGCGGCAAGAGCTGCAAGGGCGGCCCGAGCGGCTCCAGCGTGGCGGCGAGGGTCTTCCGACCTCTTAGCCTTCCCACCAGTGCCAGCGCTGGGAGGGGCCGCCGGTGCACGTCGAGGTGGAAACAGGGTGTTTCTTTCCGTCATACGGCATTCGCGCGAGACACTTACGGCTCACGGCATTCATGATCGTCGATCCGGCGCCCGGGTCGGAGGAGACGAACCACATGGCGGCGTCATCGTCCGCGTTGCAGGGCTTCATCGTCAGCACGCCGTTGCGCAGCGTGAGGCACAGGCGGGTTGCCTTCTGCCGCAGTGCGGTGACCTCGTAGTCGTCGTCCCAATACCACCACTGGTAGGCAGTCTTGTTGCACCCGAAGGCGTACGGACCATAGTCGGCCCTGTAGTCCAGGCACAGCCTGTCCGGCATTGCACTTTCGAAGAAGGTGCTTCTCGGTATCGCGCCCGCCGGGGTGGTGTTCAGGCTCACCGCGAGCCCGACCGCTGCGCCCACTACGGCCAACCTCTTCAGAAGCATGTAGCCCCCTGCACTTGGCGTGTTGCACCCGTATGTCATTCAAACTAGACCCTGGCGAGCGAGGATTGTCTACACCTGGGCAGGTAGCTCCCCATGCCCCGATGGATTCCCCACCGGTTCCCCCAACCTGGAAACGGCGTTCGCGCTCCCCGGCCGGGCATGGGGCAGCAGTGTGAGAGGTGGATCGAGCACGGAGCTTTTCGGCGCGGGCCCTGACCGGGTGACGAGGCCGCAGGGCGCAACACACAGGGCTCCCGGGGCCGTGGAGGAAGGTGTTCGAAGTCTCAACCCACTGGCACAGGAGCCTTGTTGGTTCCCCGTCCTGCCGCACTCGACCTCCCCCCGTGCGCTGGTCGAGTGGGTCACCAAACTCATCGTCACCCGCGAGGGTGATCCGCCGCTGCAAGCTACCGCCGCACCAGCGTGCGCTGGTCGCCCTGGTGTACCTGCGCAGGCACGAAACCAACGCGCAGATCGCGGCGGTCGCCAGGAATCACAATCCGGCGCTTACACTGACCGCCTTCCTGTTCGGCACCGCAGCGGGCCAGCTGGTGCTCGGTCCGCTCTCCGACCGCTACGGACGGCGCATGCCGATCCTGACCAGCGCCGCGGTATGCACCCTGGCCACGGCGCTGTGCGCGGCGGCTCCCAACCTCGGGGTGCTCATCGTGCTGCGCTTCGTGACCGGCTTCAGTGGCGTGGCCGGCCTCGTGGTTGGCTGGGCGGTCATCTTCGATGTTGCGACCGGTGCCGTCGCGGCCAGGCTCTTCGGCGTGCTGATGGCCCTCGGCGGCATCGCCCCGATCGTGGCCCCCCTGGCCGGCGGCGCCGTCGTCAGCCTGCTGTCGGGCTCTGCGGGTCCTGCGCTCGCGTGAACCCGTTGCTGCGTTCCACTTTCGCCACATGCAGTGTGTAGCGCTGGTACCACTCGGCTCGCCCGCGCTGTTGCGCCGCGCGGTGCTCGGCGTTGGTCCGCCACCGGGTGAGGGCGTCGGCGTCGCGGAAGTAGCTGACGGTGATGCCAAGCCCGCCGGGAGTCTGAGCGTGGTCCATCCCCAGGTACCCGGGGACGTTCTTCACCAGGTCTTCCAGGCGGGCGTCGGTCTCGCTGTAGCCGCTCTGGTCCTGGGTTCGCACCGTAGTGAAGACAGCCACGTAGTACGGGGGTTCATACGCTTCGACGGGCGCAACAGGCGCTTCCGAGTGATGGCTCATGGCGCCACCGTGAGGCGGGAAGCGCCGCCGCGCGGACACCTCTATTTCGATCTTCATCCGTGGGTCGGCGAGACCGCACACGAGCATCGTGGCGGCCGGCTGAACGTCGCCGAAGGAGCGTCGCAGGACCGGCCAGCAGGGTTCGAAGTCCTCGCGGTCGGGCAGTAGGTAGCGCACACGCACCACGTCGGCGAAGGTGCACTCCGCTTCGGCCAGGGCGGCCTCGATATTGCGCAGGCACTGCTCGGCCTGCTCCACCACGTCATCGGAGATCGTCATGGTGGCGTAGTCGAACCCGGTCGTCCCGGACACATGCACCCAGTCGCCGTCGACCACAGCACGGGCATAGCCGATCTGCTTCTCAAAGGTCGAGCCGCTGAGGATGGCGCGTCGCTCGGTCATGCGCCGAACGCTAAATGACCAACACTGATACGTCTAATACGGTCGCATGCACGGTCTGATATCTCTAAGCGTATGGAGCGCCCCGAACTCCCCCTACCGCAGCTGCACGCTTTCGTCGTGCTCGCCGAGGAACT
The DNA here is from genome assembly GCF_000725785.1 of Streptomyces flavovariabilis. Classification (NCBI taxonomy): domain Bacteria; kingdom Bacillati; phylum Actinomycetota; class Actinomycetes; order Kitasatosporales; family Streptomycetaceae; genus Streptomyces; species Streptomyces flavovariabilis. The sequence goes on from NZ_JNXD01000009.1 coordinate 210,303, forward strand.
CCACTTCGGCCACGCGGCCGCCCGCCTGGGCATCGCCCAGCCACCGCTGAGCCAGCAGATCCGCCGCCTGGAGGACAAGGTTGGCCACGCGTTGTTCACCCGCGCCCCAGGGCGGGTCACCCTCACCCCAGCCGGCAGCGAACTGCTGCCCGCCGCCCGGCGGGCACTCACCGACCTCTCGGACGGCCTGGCCGCAGCCCGGGCCGTCGGCAGTGGCCGGGCGGGCCGCCTACGGATCGGCTTCGCCGCCTCCCTCGCCCTGACGATCCTGCCCGGCCTGCTGCGCACCTTCCGTCACCAGTTTCCTGGAGTGCACCTGGACATCCACGAGATGACGACCGCTCCGCAGATCGCTGCCCTGCATCACCAGACCATCGACATCGGTCTACTACGCGAACCCCCCACCGATGAGACAGGGCTCGGCTTCAGGACGGTACTCAGCGAGCCTTTCGTGGCCGTACTGCCGTCCACCCACCACCTGGCAGCCCAACGGGTCGTACAGCTTGCACAGTTGGCGGACTCGCCCTTCGTGCTGCTTCCCCGCATGGTCGGCCCGCCACTGCACGACCAGATCATCGGCCTGTGCACCGCAGCAGGGTTCACACCGCAGGTGGTCCAGCACGCGGTGGAGTGGCAAACCGTGTGCGCCCTTGTTGAAACCGGCCTGGGCGTCTCCCTGGCCCCGGCGAGCATCCGGCGCATCCGCCTCAAAGGCGTCGCCTTCCGCAGGATCGAACCCGACACCGCCCGTACACGAGTGGCCGTCGCCTGGCGCGAGAACAATCATGATCCCCTGCTCACACACCTGCTGGCGACCATCAGCCAAGATCCGCCGGACAGGTCCTAGTGCTGTGACCACGTAGGTTCGCCGAGCTGGTTGGTTGTGGCGGTTGGATGTGTGGTGCTGTTCGGTCCGACCGCTGGAGTCGCGCTCTGGAGGGGGAGCAAGGCAGTTGCCCAATCGTTTGGTGCTGTCCTCGTTCCGGCTCAAGCAACCTTCGCGAACACCAAGCGGTCTTGCGGTCTTGCCTGATGCCGGGGCCGGGGCAGTGCCCTTGCCGACGGGTCGGCATATGGGCAGACGCACCAGGACGGTATCGAGGGTGCGCTGCGTTCCCCAGCCTGCCGAGAACGTCCAGCCCGTCCACGGATGCGCGCCGAGCGGCGGGGCCAGCCGGTCGGCCACAGCGCGGCCGGCGGCAAACCGAGTGCGCGTACGTATCCGACCACCGGCCCGACCATGGCGGGTCAGCGCACTACAACACCTCGGCGGGGGCTGTGTGCTGAGTTCCTGGCGCACGTCCAGGTAGCAACGCAGCCGGACACTCGCTGCCCCGGATCCCGTGTCGTACGGTCTGACGTCGCGGTCGCCCACCGTCCGCAGCGGATCTCACCGAAACCGGCGGTGCCGCCGGTACGGCCGAGAGATCTGAACCAATACCGGGAATCAGGCGGCGACGAGCTCCTGCTCGCGGTCCGGCGTCTTGACCTTGGGCTTCTTGTTCGGCAGCGAGAGCCGGAAGACCTTGTGCCACGCGGAGAACACCTGCTTGGGCAGCGGGCCGGTGACGTACTCCAGCTCGTACTTCTCGAACAGCGCGCGCACCTTCACCGCGACCTCGGCGTACCGGTTGCTCGGCAGGTCCGGGAAAAGGTGGTGCTCGATCTGGTGCGACAGGTTGCCGGTCATGAAGTGCATGGCCTTGCTGCCGCTGATGTTCGCCGAGCCCATCATCTGGCGCAGGTACCACTGGCCGCGCGTCTCGCCCTTGATCGACCGGCGCTCGAAGACCTGTACGCCCTCGGGGAAGTGCCCACACATGATCACCGAGTGGGTCCAGATGTTGCGGACCAGGTTCGCGGTGAACGTGGCGGCGAGCGTGGGGAGGAACGACGGGCCCGACAGCAGCGGGTGGATCACGTAGTCCTTGAGCACCTGCTTGCGGATCTTGCGGCCCACGGCCTTGGCCCGCGCGCGGAACTCCGGGTTCTTGCGGCGCCGCTTGTTCAGGTTCTTGCCGAGTTCCAGGTCGTACGCTGCGATGCCGTACTCGAAGAAGCAGGCGTTGAGGAAGTTCCACAGCGGCTGGCCGAGGTGGAACGGGTGCCACTTCTGGTCCTCGTCGACGCGCATGATGCCGTAGCCGAGGTCGTTGTCCTTGCCGATCACGTTGGTGTACGTGTGGTGCAGCTCGTTGTGCGAGTGCTTCCACTGGTCGGACGGCGAGACGTGATCCCACTCCCAGGTGGTGGAGTGGATCTTCGGGTCCCGCATCCAGTCCCACTGGCCGTGCAGGATGTTGTGGCCGATCTCCATGTTGTCCATGATCTTCGCCACGGACAGACCGGCGGTGCCGAGCAGCCACGCGGGCGGGAACATCGAGAACAGCAGCACGCCCCGGCTGACCAACTCGAGCTTGCGCTGCGCCGAGATGACCCTACGGATGTAGGCGGCGTCCTTCTCGCCGCGGCCGGCGATCACCTCGTCGCGGATCGCGTCCAGCTCGCGGCCCAGCTCCTCGATCTGCTCCGCGGTCAGGTGGGCGGTGGGGTCGATGGCGGTCAAGGTGCTCCTACCGTTCGATGTCGCAGGGGCCCGCCGCGGCGGACACGCAGGTCTGGATGAGGACGCCCGGCTCGGCCTCGGTGATCTCGCCGGTGCGCAGGTCGCGGACGGCGCCCGCCTTGAGCGGCGTGACGCAGCCGAAGCAGATGCCCATGCGGCACCCGGAGGGCATGAGCACGCCGGCCTCCTCGCCGATGTCCAGCAACGGCGTGGCGCCGTCCGCGTCCACGGTCTTGCCGGTGGCGCTGAACGTGACCTCGCCGCCGTCGCCGGCGACGACGATGCTGGGGCGGAAGCGTTCGGTGTGCAGGCGCTCCTGTACGCCGTGCTCGGTCCAGTGCTCTTCGACGGCGTCGAGCAGGCCCGCGGGCCCGCAGGCCCAGGTCTCGCGCTCGGCCCAGTCGGGCACGAGTTCGTCGAGACGGGCGATGTCGAGCATGCCGTCTGTGTCGGTGTGCACCTCGGTGAGCCGCAGCCTCTTGTCGGCGACCAGGTCGTGCAGTTCGTTGCGGAAGATCACGTCTTGCGGCTGTGGCGCGCAGTGGACCATGACGACGTCGTCGAACTCGGTGTCGCGCAGCATGCCCATCACGGGCGTGATGCCGCTGCCGGCCGTCAGGTAGAGGACCTTGGCGGGCTTGGCCTGCGGCAGCACGAAGTCACCGGTCGGCTGGTCGAGCCGGATCAGCGTGCCCGGTTTCGCCCTGCGGACCAGGTGGTTGCTGACCTTGCCGTCCGGGATCGCCTTCACGGTGATCGTGACGCGGCCGTCCTGGCGGCTTGTCGGCGAGGTGAGGGAGTAGGCACGCCACAGGCGCACCCCGTCGACATCGACCCCGATCCGCACGTACTGACCGGCTGTGTGGCCGCGCCAGCCCCGTCCCGGCCTGATCACGATGGTCGCGGCGTCACCCGTCTCGGGGTGCACGGCCTCGATGCGCCCACGCAGGTCAGCGCCCGCACGCAGCGGGCTGACCAGGTCGAGGTAGTCCGACGGCAGCAGCGGCGTCGTGACCATCTCCAGCAGTTTCCACGCCCTGCTGCGGAGGGCTGCACTCGTCATGACTCCAGCTTGCTGCGCCTCAGGGCGTAAAGTCCTGACCGCAAGACGTAAATCTGGTCGGCTGAATTGTTCGCAGGGAACAAAAACATGAGCCATGCAATCCAGAGGGCCAGTGAGCTGGCCCTTGACGAGACGACGGTCACGGCACTTCGGGCCGCGCTGAAGACCACCGCCGACGAGGTCGTCCAGGCGATCATCGACGAGGTCCCTTCCTACGCCAACGCCCTTTCGGGCCACATGGGCGCCACCATCCGCCGAGCCGTCCGCACCGCCCTGGGGCACTACCTGGACCTCGCGAGCGGGAACGCCACAGGCGGCGACGCCGGTGACGCAGCCTACGAGCTGGGCCGCGGCGAGGTGCGCGACGGCCGTTCGATGGACGCCCTGCTCAGCGCCTACCGCGTCGGCGCCCGCGTGGCCTGGCGATGCCTGGCAGCGGGTGCCGTACCCGCAGGTCTGCCCGCCGCCGAGGTCGCCAAGTTCGCCGAGCTGACCTTCGCCTACATCGACGAGCTCTCCGCCGCGAGCGCCGCGGGCCACGCCGACGAACTGGCCGCCCGGGGCAGGGACCACGAGCGCCACCTGGAACACCTGGCCCGCGACCTCCTCGCCGGTGCGAGCCCGGACGTGCTGCTGGCCTCTGCTCAGCGGGCCGGGTGGCAGCATCCGGTTTCGCTGACCGCGGTCCTGCTGCCCGCCGCCCAGGCCCGGCCTGCCTACCGCGCGCTCGACCCGAGCACCCTCGTCCTCGACGATCTGCCGGACGTCACCGGTGTGCTGCTCGTCCCCGACGCCGACCGATCACATCTCTTGCGGCAGCTGACCGACCGCACCGCCGTGGTCGGCCCGGCCCGGCCATGGACTCGAGCGTCCGCCTCGTACGCACGAGCCGTACGCGCCCGCTCCCTCTCCTCTGATATCCGCGACACCGAGGACCACCTGCCCGAGCTGGTGCTGAGTGCCGACATGGACGCGTTCGCAGACCTGCGTGCCCGAGCCCTCGCACCGTTGCGGACCTTGCCTGTCACGACTGCACGGCGGCTGGAGGAGACGTTGCGGGCGTGGCTGCTGCACCAGGGCAGGCGGGACGAGGTGGCGGCGGCGTTGTTCGTCCATCCCCAGACAGTCCGGTACCGGATGTCGCAGCTGCGGGAGCTGTTTCCGGATCTCGCATCGCCACACCGGGTCCTTGAACTGACGCTGGCGGTCGGTCTCCGGGTCAGCTGACGCGTACTGCCTCGTTCTCGGTGCCATCAGCCGGCTCATGCGGCGGGGAAGAGCGGTATGAGCCAGCTGAGACCGGGGGTTGCCGTGAAGACCAGACAAGGCCTCGGGAAGCCCGTCGGGGGCGCTGTCTCCGAGAAGCGCGATGACGGATACTGCTCGGGGCTCCGGTGGACGATGCGCACCGGCCCGCTCGTCGACGCGCTCATTGAGCACTGTGCATCGTGAAGTTGCTGGTCACGGGTCTGGTGTGGGCGGGGGCCGGAGTGCTCGTCCTGATCGTGGGCGGATGACTTCGGCGTAGATCATCGGTCGCCGGGAGACTTCGCGGTTCGTCAGCACCAGCAGGGCCCGCACCAGGGCGGTCGCCCCCTTCGGGGTCGGTGCGGATCTTGCTCGGACGGCGGCGAGGGCCTTGTCGGACAGTTTCTGACCGCGGGTCAATGGGCGGTTCCGGGCGGCCTTGTAACCAGTGATCACGGCGGGGTGGGCGTCGGGGGCGCTGTCGTCGAGGCCGGCGAATTCGGCGAACCCCTGCGAGGGTCGACTTGGCGCCCGGTAACGACGCCAGCTAGCGCGGGGCCCGCGTACGCGAGGCGATCCCGGGCAGCTGCTCACGGTGCGATTCGGGCCGGTCGGCGATGTGGACGACCTCGCGCTCGGCGTAAAGCGCTGTTGCTTTCGGTAGCCGCCGAAGCGTCCGAGAACCTGAATGGACGGTCGTTTCGTCTCCCTGATCGTGAAAGGGATGGCAGACCTCGACGAGGCAGAACTCGTGCGTCGCGTCGCCGGTGGTGACCGGGCAGCGTTCGACGAGTTGTATCGGCGTACTTCGCCCTGGTTGGCGGTGCGGCTCCGCCGCCGCTGCGCCGACGACGACGTCGTCGCCGACGTGCTCCAGGAGACCTACCTGGCGGTCTGGCGTGCGGCCGGCAGCTATGCGGGCTCCGTGACCGAGGGCAGTGCGGTCGGCTGGCTCTGGGCGATCGCCGCGAACCGTCTCGTCGACGCGTTCCGCCGACGTGCCCGGCAGGAGCGGGTGCCGACGGTTGCCCTGCTCGATACGACCGCGCCGGCCGCCGAGGACGAGGTGATGGCGAACCGCGTCGACCAGAACTTCGAACAGGCGCTGCTGCGGCTGCCACCGGAGTTGCGGCAGGTGCTGCAGGCGATGGTGCTCGATGATCTGTCGGTCCGTCAGACGGCGGTGCTGCTCGGTATGCCGGAGGGCACGGTGAAAACCCGCGCGCGGCGGGCTCGGATGGCGTTGCGGAAGGCGCTCTCATGACTCATCCCACCACCACGATCCTGGCCCGCTACGCGGACGGCGGGCACGGACTCGACGACGCCGCGCTCTGGTCGATCGAGGTCCATCTCGACGCGTGCGCCAACTGCCGTGAGTCACTGGCCGCCAAGGCCACCCCTGCCACGACGGATCTGCTCGACCGTGTCGCCGTCTCACTCGGCCAGGCGATCGAAGCGAGCCCGTCGCCGACCTGGCAATGCACACCAGCAGCGGCCGTGCACCGACGCTGGCTCGCGTGGACGCTGCTGCCCTGGCTCGCGGTGACCGTCGCGGTGCTGGGCTGTGGCGTACTCCTGGACTCCGCCGAGCCGAGCCTGCCGTCGCTCGTGCTGCTGCTGGCCCCGGTGGCTCCGCTGCCCGGCGTCGCGGTGGCATGGAGCCGGCGGAACGACCCCGCCTGGGAACTGATCGCCACCACACCGGCAGCCGGCCTGGCCATGGTGCTGCGGCGGACGCTCGCGGTGCTCGTCGTCGTGCTTCCGGCATTGCTGGTGGCGGGTGTGAGCACCGGAACCTCGCTGGCCCTCACCCTGCTGCCGTGCCTGGCGTTCACGGGGGCCACCCTCGTGCTCGGCGCCCTCATCGGCGTACGGCGCGCGGCGATCGGACTCGCGGTGGTCTGGTCCGCGGCAGTCCTGCTGCCGAGTGTGGCGGCCCAGTCCCTGTCCCCGGTACTGCAGCCGGGCAGCACCGCCGACTGGGTGGTGGCCACCGTGGCCCTTGCCGCTATCACACCGCTCGCCGCCACGCACTTCCACCGCCTGACCAGTGGCAACTGACCCCCATCAACAGGATCAACAGGAGAGACCCATGCGAGCGGTGCATGCTGCCGAAACGGCTCCCACCCTTCATCCCTGGCTCGTCCACGCAAAAGAACTGCGTGTCCGGGCCGGCCGGCACCCGGCCGTCGACGGACTCGACTTGACGCTGACTGCCGGCGTGCAGGGTGTGCTCGGCCCGAACGGCGCCGGCAAGACCACGCTGATGCGCGCGCTGTCCACCGTCGTCAAGCCCGCCAGCGGCTCATTGACGCTGCTCGGCGCGCAGGTGGACGGCCGTGCCGACCTGCGCGAGGTGCGTCGCAAACTGGGGTATCTGCCGCAGCAGTTCGGCTTCTACCCGCGGTTCACCGTCCGCGAGTTCGTCGCGTACATGGCCTGGCTCAAGGAAATGCCCAAAACCGCGATACCCGACGCCGTACAACGCGCGATCGATCGGGTGGGTCTCACCACCAAGGCCGACGCCAAGATGAAGACGCTGTCCGGCGGCATGCTGCGCCGGGCCGGCATCGCCCAGGCCATCGTGAACGACCCCGAACTGCTGCTGCTCGACGAGCCCACCGTCGGACTCGACCCCGAACAACGTCTCGACTTCCGCGACCTGCTGCGTGACCTCGGCGCCGACAGCTGTGTGATGGTCTCCACCCACCTCGTCGAGGACGTCGTCGCTGCCTGCACCGACGTCATCCTCATGAACGAAGGCCGACTCCTCTTCCAGGGCACCCCCGACGACCTGATCGCCCGCGGTGGGCAGGGCGACGCGGGCGACAGCCCGGCGGAGCGCGGCTACTCCGCACTCCTGCGCCAGCACCGGAGCAACGCATGAACCGCATCCTCGGCATCGAGCTCCGGCGCTCGGCCGCCCTCGGCGCCGCGCTCCTGATCGCCGTCGCTGGCACGATCGTCCTCCACGCCACCGCGGGGCGATGGTCCACGGGGTGGATGGCGCTGGCCATGACGCAGCGCGAATACCTCGCGGTTCTCTCGCCCCTTGCGATGGCCGCCGGCGCCTGGCAGTCCTATCGCGAGCACCGGGCGAACGTCGCCGAACTGCTCGCCGCCGTGCCCCGCCCGAGACCGCAGCGCATGGTGCCGATCCTGGCCACGACGGCCCTGGCGGTGCTCGTCGCCTACCTGGTCACGCTCCTCGCGGCGGCACCACGGATCGCCGACACGGCGCGCTACCTGCCGCCGGCCGCGTTTGTCGTCGTGGCCGTCGGGCTGGTCGCGATGATCGCCTCGGTCTGGCTCGGGTTGGCCGTCGGACGCCTGGTGCCGGCGCTCGCCACCGCACCCGCGCTGGCCGTGATCGGCTTCGCGCTACTGATCCTCGGGCCCCACGCCCTTCCGGACGGCGGATTCACGGCGGCGTTCTCCCCGGCCATGGGGATGAGCATGTTCAGCGGCTACGACACGGTCGACGGCGGAGTCAGCGCCGCCCAGGCACTCTGGATGGCCGCGGTTGCGGTGGCCGGCGTCGTGCTCTTCGCCGTCCAGAACCGTAAGTTCGCGTTCGCCGCGCTGCTGCCGCTGGCCATCGGGGCCACGGCCACGGCCCTGGTGGTGCCGACCGGCGATGCCTACGACCAAGGGACGCTCGATCCGGTCGCCCAGGAACTGGTGTGCACCGACGACACCCCGCGGGTCTGCGTCAGCCGGGCGCACGAAGGGTTGCTGCCCGAGGTAACCCCCAAGGCCCGGCACGCATGGGAACTCCTGACGAAAACATCAATCGTCGAGGCACATGAGGACACCTCCACGTTCTCTCCTGCTACGTCACCGAGGCCGCGGGCCGACACCGCGCTGATGAGTATCACGGTCGACAAGCACGGTCACCTCGCCCACCCGGGACGGCTCGAACCGACGATGCTCACCGGAGTGGCCTACTGGCTGCTCGACCGGGAGCCGACCGCCGGTCCCGATGGCCTCGAATTCCATGACCCGGACGCCGTCAAGCTCTGGAAGGAACTGCAGGCACTGCCGCGAGCCGAGGCCGAAGCCCGGGTTATCGCCGTCTATCAGGCCGCCCAGAAGTGCCAGGACACCACCGACCTCCTGAGCCGAGGCGCCCGATGACAGGACTGACGCTCTACGTCCGCTCGCGCCAGGTGCCGGCGGCGCTCGGCGCGGCCGTCGCGGGCACTGCCATCGCGTGGCTGCTGGCGACGGCCTTCAGCGTTGAGGGCGAGGTGAGCAGCACCGTACTCGCCCTGACGGTCCTGCTCCTGGTAGCCGTCGCCACCACCACGCTCGGAGGCCCCGACGACACCCTGGACCGCACGGCGGCGAGGCCGTGGGGGTGGCTGCGGATGTCCCACCTGGCCACGGCCCTGGGATGCGTACTCATGCTGCTGCTGGCCACACTGCTCACCGGCACGCGGTTCGGGCCGTTCGGATGCGTCGTCCGCGACGCGGCCGGCCTGCTGGGCCTGACCGCCCTGGGGGCGGCCACGGTCGGCACCGCTCGCTCGTGGTTCCTGCCTCTCGGGTGGACGCTCGGCGCGGCGGCGTTCCCGGGCATGGGCACCGCGGGGGAGGCGCTGACCTGGCAGACACAGGCCTCCGACAGCCGTCCCGCGGCCGTGGTCGCAGCGGTACTCACCGCCGCCGGAACCGCCGCCTACGTCAGCCGAGGCCCACGTACTACAGCCGGAGATCTGTGACGGAGCTCGTGTGGTGTCGTTGACCGGGCATGATGCTGGGTGTGACGGCTGAGCAGATACCCGAGTGGGATGCCGAACTGTCCGCGTTGACCGGTCCGTTGGGGTTCTTCAACTGCCCGACGTCGGCGCCGACACCCCCGAACACCTCACCGCCCGCGACACCCTCGTCGGCGCCTGGGCCGCCTTCGCCGCCACCGGCTCCCCGGGCTGGCCGCCGTATGCCCCGGAAGGCGCCAGCAACTCCCGGGCCATCGGCGGCTCCCCGCCCGAAGCCGACCGGATGATCACCGAACCCCCAGCCGACGACGTCACCGGGCTCGAACGCCGCTGGAGCGCCGCTGGGCCGCCTCTCCAGCGGCAGGAAGCCGTCGAGGAGTGGGAGACCGAGACCATGCGCGCACGGTTGATCCCGCCCCGCGCAGCCCAGGGCGCCTACTGCCCGTCGGCCCCACTCGGCCTCACACCGCGCGGGCAAGGCTGAGCACAAGCAGAGGGTCCGTGCCGGCTGTGTCCGGCACGGACCCTCGCGTGGCAAGCCTCCCATGCGGCTCTGTGCCACTGCCCAGTCGAGTCCGAGTGCCGACGGCGAGGAACGGGGCCTCGATGGCAAACGGCCCCAATGCCTGTATTGCGACATGCCAGCCGGGCAGTGCCGGCCTGGCGCGGGTCGGTCGCAGCGGATCGAAGACGATCTCGATCCGCGAGGGGCCGCCACGGTAGTGCTGACCGGGGGAGCGCAGCCGTGGACGGATGATCCGATCCTGTCGCGGTACCGGTTCACCAACTGTTACTGGGCTGCGGACCGGGTCAGTCAGGCACTGATCGGTGACGTCGTCTACGGCGGTGAGCAGGCCCACCCCCCAGGACGACGTACCGTCATCGTCCTCACCCGTGAAGACGGCACCTCCGCCGGCGCCCCCTCACCAGCGCATCCCACATCGAGGACGACTACCGCTTTCACGACGCTTTCCACCTCGCCCACGCCGCCGTCCTCGGCTGGTCCCCCGTCACCCGTTTCCTGCTCGGCCGCAAACGCAAGAACGGCCCCCGCACGGACGAAGCGGAAGATGGCGGCCGCGCCATCGCCATCGAGGAAGGCATCTCCGCCCTCGTCTTCTCCTACGCCGCACGCCACCGCTACTTCGGCGATATCAAGCACATCGACAACGAACTGCTCACCACCATCGGCCACATGACCGCCCACCTCGAGGTCAGCGTCTGCCGTGCCGCGGACTGGGAACACGCCACCTCACCGGCCACACCGTCCGGCGCCAGCTCCGCAGCAGAACGGCGGCACCGTCCAACTGGACCTCGACCGGCGCACCCTCACTGTTGCCCCCGCGTGATGCCGTCCGTCGAGGTGCCGAGGCAGTCGCCGGGACTGCCGGCGGGCAGTCCTTTCATTCTGAAACGGTCAGTTGGGCCGCACGCCACGCGGCGCGTCAGCTGCGAGCGGGGCGCGCCGAAGCCGGATCAGGCGCGCAGGGTGACACCGAAACGGGTCCTCATCCGCCGCAGTTCCCACAGCGAAACGGCCGTTACCGACAGCGGCCCCCCCAGCATGGAGCAATACTGGACGACGGGCGGGCCCCCCGGCATGCCGTCGCCGATCAGGTTGAAGACCGCGAACACCCACACCAGCGCCAGGGTAAGGACGGGCGGCAGCATTGGGTGGACCTGGGCGCTGTTGAAGGCACTGCGGGCCGAGTACAGCGACGCCATGAAGAAGAAGGGGAGACCCCACACAATGACGATGAGCGCGGCGACGGCCAGTACGTATTCCCACCAGCTCTTCCCGTCGCGGTCGTCGATCTGGCCCGCAAGAACGAGGACTCCCCCGATGACGACCAACGTCAGCACGTACCAGCCGACCGCCTTGAGCGGAGCGCGCAGCCGGGAGCGCAGATGGGGTCGCAGGTGCGGGGGCGCGTAGTAGATGAATCCGAGGATGACCAAAGGCCCGGCGATGAGCAGCACGAACGGAGCGACGATGAGGTTGGCGACGCCGCCCCAGGCCGCGTCCTCCCAGCGGTTCCGGTCCACGTTGTAGGCGAGGACCAGGGCGATGGTGGCGGCAGCACCGAGCACCGTGCGGGCCAGCTGGACGCGGTCCACGACGCGGTCCACGATCCGGCCTTCACCCTCCTGCACGAAGAGCCTGGCGGCGACGCGGTGCGCGGAGCGCAGGATCGCGGAGACCAGCCCGAAGAGTGAGACGTACGACAGGCAGCCGCGGGAACGCCGGACGGGAGGCCTCGTGGGCTGGGGACCGTAGGGGTACGCAGGCTGGTTCGGGTACGGGCCCGGATTCGGTGGTGGTGGACCATACGGGCCGCCCTGCGGTGGTCCATGGGGAGCGCCCCAGCCGCCCACGCCTCCCGGTCCGTTGCCGCCAGCTTGACCGGGGTCGTTGCCCGGCCCCCATCCCCCCGTAGCCATGCCGCTCCCCCTTCATCCCGGCCACTTGCTGTGGGCGTCCTGTGATGCCACGGCGCAGTGTAGTGACACAACCCGCGACAGAGGCCGCGCTCGTTGCCGATCGCACCACCTAGGCGCACCGCCCGCCGCCGGCGTCGACGCGTGTGCACCCGTGGGGCCGCGCCCCACGCCGCGTGCGGAACGGCCGCGCCCGGCCTGGACCCGGTTCAGGGGGGGGTAAGGCTCACGGGCTACTTACGTGGGGTGGATGCGTGACGATCTCTGGAACGTCGGCGGCAGCAAGGTGTGGTGCGGTTTCTCGTAGCGGCGCGGCCGGGGCCCCTGTCTCACGCAGAGACGGGGGCACTCGTACGTCTCAGCTGAGCTGGTACGAGCCGGCGCGGTCGTACCAGTTGACGGATGGGCAGTCTCCGGTCCCTGAATCGCCCAGGTGAGTGCACTGGTCGATCCATTCCGAGGAGGCGCCGGTGTAGTCGCGCCGTCGAAGAGCCGGATGTCGCAGGACCGTGCCGTGTAGGTGCTCCCCGAGCGGCAGTGCGGTGTGTCCTCATCAGTGGGCGCGGAGTGTGGCGCGCCGATCGTGAGATGCCGTGTTCGGCTGGTGGCACGGCTCTTACCCGTACCTCAAGATTCCCGTGGGTTCAGGGAAATTGGAGGTCCTTCAGCGCGTACCCACGGGTCCACCGGTGTGCGTCAGGCCAATGCATCCGTGGGTTCGGGTGAAACACGAGGATGCTGAGCGATCCGAAGGGTCTCGGCGGTGACGTCGGCCTGGGTGTCCTCGGTCATCACGACCCCCTGCCGAACTGCCAGTTGTGCACCCAGGGCCGGCGCGTGCCGTGTCCGGGTCCGGCCTTCGGACCTACGCCGCAGTCCCCAGCCGGGGGGGGGGGGGGGGGGGGGGGGGGGGAGCACCAGGTCAGGTCTGATCCGCGGCGCGCAGGGCCCGCGCCAGCCATTCCAGCTCCTCGGTCGCGTCGGGCGACGAATCCTGCCCGCGCACACGGGCGACGAGCCTGCGGTAGTGCTCCGCTCCTGCCTCGATCCCGGCTTCCAGGCTGCGCAGCACGGCGGCCCGATCGGCGTCACCGAACAACTCGGACAGCACCTCGGCCGCTGCCGGCCCCTCGGGAGCGACCCCGCCTTTTCTGACCTCCGCGACGGTCTGCACGATCTGCCTGGCCCACCAGATGGACGCCCCGGGGGGACGGCCCTGCCCCGGTACGGGCGTGTTGAGCTCCATCCATGTGCGCAACCGGGAGCGGAAACCGGGGTCCCGCACCAATTCGGCCAGTTCGATCCAGGCGTCGACCTGCTCAGGTGTGGGATCGTCGGGCAATTCGATGCTGAAGGTGCGCATGCGGTCGCGCAGGCGCGGGTCGTCGAGGCCGCCGAACACCTCCTCCTTGAACTCGTCGACGATCTGTTTGCGCTCGGCGGCGGAAAGCCGCGCCAACCGGTTCATCAGTGCTGTCTCCTCAACGGTCGAACTCCGTTTCGCCACGGTGGACAGGACGGCCCGGCTCACCTTGAGTGAGCGGATCTGCGCGTCGAGCGCGGCCACATGCGCGTCGGCGACCTCGGCGACCGTGGTGCGGCCGCTCAGGACGCGGCACACGTCGTCGAGCCCGAGGCCCAGCTCCCGCAAGGTGCGGACCAGCTCGACGCGGGCCACGGACTCGGCGTCGTACAACCGGTAGCCGCCCGCGGAGCGGGCCACAGGCGGCACCGCCCCCTCGTCCGACCAGAAGCGCAGGGTACGCACCGGAACTCCAGTGCGGTGCGCGAGCCGGCCAATGGTGAGCACGTCGGGGCGTTCGTCGTCCATGAGTAAGATCCTGAACCCTCCGGCGGCTGGAGACTCAAGTGCCTCAGTGCGACATCCCGTGAGTTCTCCAGAGCTCTGCCGAGCTTTCTCACCACCGTCAGCGCCGACAGCATGCGCCTCCTCGTCTTCGACCAGACCGCAGACTGATCAAATCGGCCGAGAAAGCTTCTGGAATCCCGAAATCACGTCCCTGACCGGCCGATCACGTGCACGAGAGAGAAGCCCCAGGCCTGGGGCTCGGAGTTCCGGCAAGAACCAGGGGAACCCACGGGATGTCGCACAGCCGCTGTGGCCGGCGGCGGCGACGTCTCGATGGGGCCCCGGTCCGCGTGGCCAAACGTGTGTCCAGGAAGTGTTTCGACCGAACCGTTTCGAAGTCTAACTTGTCTAACTTGCCTGACGCCGGCGCACCCGGTCTGACCTGTGCATAGTTCCCTCTAACCCTAGATAACCGGTGGGGCCAGGTCGCCGGCGGTGCCGCGGCCGCGGGTGTGAAGGCCCAGCCGGTGGTCGCCGGAACCGTTGAACGACAAGACGAGAAGTTCTTCGTCCAGGTCGTCCATGATGCCGCGGTCCACGAGCTCTCCGGAGGCGGAGTGTGCCGAGATTTCGACGATCTCCTGCCAGTCACCGCTGTCAGGCGCGGATTGGGTTTCGTGGACGGTGACGGTGACGTCGACGTCTCCAGTGAGCGTTGCCCGGCACACCGGGACCACCAGCCTCCACCTCTGCACCTGCGCCGCAGTGCGAGCGGGTCGGGCTGTATCGGCGCCGGCATGCCGTCGGCCGACCGTGGGAAAGCTGAACTATGGCTACGGATGGTGGGGTTGCGGCGGCTGGCGTGCAGGTCTGCTCACTCAAGGTCGATACACCTCAGCTGATCTCGCCGGGCACCGCGTACAAGATGGTCCGGTTCCCCTTCGGAGCGGCCGAATCGACGGACCAATTCGCGATGCACCAGGCCGTCCAGCCGGACGGCTATGTGGTGAGTGACTGGGCGACAGACGACCGCAGCGGTCTGATCTGGCCGTCCAAAGCCGGCTGGGGCCACCTGCACGCGATGATCCAGTGGGAGGCCGCCAGCGGCACGACCAGCTACACGGAGCTGCGCGACCAGTACGTCCGTGACCCGCTGGGTCTAACGCCCCACCCCAACGACACCACGGCGACCGAGCACCGCACGCCGACGCCCGGTGGCCAGTACTACGTCAAGAACCATGGCGTCTTCGTTGCCCCGGGCACCCCGGTTGCGCTCCGTGTTACGCACAACGACGCCACCCCCCGTCTGTTGACCCTCGCCGAGTTCAAGCTTGTCATCCACGATGCTGCCTAGCACTCCAGCCGTAGATCGTGACCTGAGGCTGCCCACCGCTGGAAGCGGGCGAAGATGTCCGGCAGATCCAGTTCGCCCCGCTCCAGCAGCGACTCCCGACCAGGACAGCCATCTGCGTGTCGTCAGTGGCCTCGCTGGGGTCCCAGCCGCCGCCTCCGCACATCTCGCCACCGGCACCAGGCGCGGGAAGCCGTGCGGAGAACGCTCCCTGGGGACCGAACTCGAAGGGGCCGCCCAGGGCGTCACCCACCGCCGAGCCGACGACCGCACCAGCGGCCCGCTGAATCCGCTCCATCCGCGCAGGCTATCTGTGCCGCGTAGATCGCGCGGCCGCGCGGCCTTGTTTCCTCCTTCGGCCACCCGAACCATCGTCGGCGAAGCCTCTCGTCCACGGAGGTGCGCCGCCTGAGACACCCTGGGGCTGAGACAGGCCTCGCCGACTGGTTCGGCACCGCGTTGTGGGGGCTGGCCATGCTCCGCACGGGCCAGATCTGCCGCGACGAGGGCGCCCGCACTACCGAAGTCCACGCGGCCGAGATGGACACCGTGGTCCGGGACCTGGACGTGAAGCTGCTGCCGCGGCTGGCAGGGATCCGGGACGCGGCGATCCGTCGGCACCGCGAGCTCGGCGGGTCCGTCGGGGCGCTGGCCGTGCCCCGGTCGACGGCTCAGACCCGCCGGGAGGGGTGCCGCCGTGTTCGTTGCCCTGTACGTCGGCCACACGGTCGGGGATTACTGGGTTATCGCGGCGTCGGGCGTGTCCGCCTTCCGTAGCGTCTCGTCGAGATGGGCTGCGCCGTGATCTCCGCGTCGAAGACGCGGAGATCACGTGTCTCGGCTGTGTGCCGGAGCGAGGTTCCTCCGTGCGGGTGAAGCGTCCGGAATCTCAGCCTCTACGAGTTGCCGGGCACGACGGCCCCTATTTCGGGCCGCCCCGCGATCGATCTTGAGGGGTGCTGGCCCGGTGATTCGACGGGCTGGTGTTCAGTAAGCGCAGGTCGGCCCGTTACTCGTACCGGTACTTCAGCGAATCCGCCTCCGCCTGCTCGATGTCAGCGACCGTCAGCTCCGGCATCCGCAGCTGGGCCAGTGTCACCTCGGCTGAGGTCGGCTGGGCGTCCGCCGACAGCCACTGCTCCGGCTTCCAGGCCCCGCTGCGCAGGAGCGACTTGGGGCAGTGCGGGTAGACCTCCTCGATCCCCAGCACCAGCGCACTGGCCGGAGGGTTGCCCACGGCGGTCAGCTGCGACAGCAGCTCCGGGCGAGTGGAGACGCAGGCCCGGCCGTTCACCCTGAGCGTCGTGGTGCGCCCCGGGATGACGAACAGCAGCCCGGCCCGTCCGGTGGCGATGACGTTCTGCAGGGTGTCCAGACGCTTGTTGCCGGTCGCGTCCGGTATCGCCACCGTCCGTGCGTCCAGGACGGCAACGAACCCGGCGGGGCCGCCGCGCGGGGAAACGTCACAGTTGCCCTCGGCGTCCGCGCTGGCGACCAGGACCAGCGATGAGCAGCCGATCAACCGCCGGGTCTGCTCGGTGAGTTCGGTCATCTGCTTGCGTATGGCCGTGTCCTTGGGTAGTTCGTAGACCCGGCGCAACGCGTCCTGATCGGGCACGGCGTCGAGGCGGAGCGAGTCGAAGGCACTGCGGGCAGGGGATGTCGTCATGCCACCGACCCTAAAGGGCCGACCTGCGACTGACCTCGGTCGGTGAGTGCGGGGCCATGGAGACGGTCGCGCCCAGCCGAACCCGCCGGCCAACACGCCCCGAGATCAATCGCGGGTCAGTCCGTTAAGGGCCGGGGGGCTCATAGGCTGTCCTGTGGATCTTGACTGCCTGACGGTGGCTGAGGAATGGGGCGGCCCGGGCTCCAAGCCGGCGGTCGTCCTGACTGCTCATCACCCGGCAGAGAGGAGAACCATCGTGGGGCGTACGAGGACATCGCGTAGCAGGAGCTGACCGACATGGTGGCCCACGCCGACCGGGTACGGCACCTGCACACCGTGTTCATGGGGAAGTGTCCGCTCCCGGCCGACGTGGAGCCGATGCGGGTGCCGTGACCGGCGCGGGGGTAGCACGCAGTCGGGCCGCACTGACTGGCGGCAACCGTGAGCTTCACCCTGTTCATCCAGAGCGGGGCCGTCTCGACGCCTCTCTGCCGGATCTCGGCTGCGGCTGGCAGTGGGAGGCAGTCCACCGCGTGCGGCCACCGGTCCCGCTGACCTGTCCAGAGTGCGGCCACGCAATGCACGCCAAGGTGTCGAACCCAGGACTGCAGTTCTTCGCTCACGCTCCCGGAGTGCCGACGTGCACACTGGCGGAGGAGTCCGTAGCCCATCACCTGCTCAAGCTGGAGCACCTCGGGCCCGCCTCGAAGGGCAACACCCATCCCGGCTGCGTCCACGTCATACAGGGCTGGAACACCCACCACACGCAGGTGCTGCTCCTGACCCACGACGAAGCCGCCGCGTGGGTCGCCGCCACGGCGGCCGAACTCAGTTGACCCCAAGTCCGGACACACATGCCGGGCCCCGGGGGATCACGACGTCCCCGGGGCCCGGCGTCATGGAGTCGCACAGTTCAACAGTGGCGCAGCACGGTCGTTACGCGACGGCCGGCTCATTCCCCGTGCGCAGGCTTCGTCAGCTCTGCGTTGAACTGAGCGCCGATCAGGAGGGACAGGTTGGAGAGCCACAGCCAGACCAGAAACACCACGACGCCTGCCAGTGAACCGTACAGACGGTCATAGGTGCTGACCAGGGAGGTGTAGACGGCGAATCCGAGCGAGACGGTCAGCAGAAGCGCCACCGCCAGTGTGCCGCCGGGCGCCATCCTCCGGACAGGGCGGGAGCACGCCGGCCCCGACCGGTACAGGACGAGCACCACCAGCAGCAACGGGAACAGGGCCAGAACTGCATAGTAGGTCAGCGCAGCTGCCCAGTCCGTGACGTCGTCGTTCCAGACGGCCACCGGCGTCCGGCGCACCGCCACCCACCATCGAGCCGTGTGACCGTCTGCATCATCCATGACTGCGGATGTTCTCACTCTTCGCCCTCGGGCCACCATCCAGCACTGCGGTGCGACGGAACCCGGCACGCCTGCGGGGTTACCCCACGACGTGTTTGGGAAGGCGGGACGGTCTCGCGGACCACGGCCCCATGGGCACCGTGCGCCTCACCGCCCGCCGCGATGCGCCTCCTGCAACTGCGCACGCTCACATGGTGCAGGGCGTCTCCCAGTCAGGTCGCTGAACGCGGCCAGGGTGTTCTTCTTCCGGCGCTTTGGGCGGCTGCGGCTCGGCGTTTGACGCCGCCGTGCGGTCGGCGTGGGCGGATGCGGGGCTGGGGTTTTCGTGAGGCCGACCAGATGCTGACGTGCTTCAGGAAGAGGCACAACTTCTGTGCAACGGCGACACGATGGCAAGCGTCCGAAACAGTGACCGCTCCATGCGGCACCGGATTTCGGTAAATACAGGAGGACACAGGCGCAAAGCTGTACTGGGCTTGTTCGTGGCACTGGCGGCTGTGCTCGCGGTAGCACCGCTCGTCAGCGCCGGCCAGACCGAGACCGTCGCCTGCTGCGGCCCGATCCCGAAGTAATGGGTACTCACCGCTAGCGCGATCTTGTAGCGAGGGTCCGTCAGCTTGCTGGCGGGCCCTTCCCTTCGTTCGGAACGGTGAGCGGACGGAAGCCGGCGGCACCTGATCACACGGTGCCGGGCACCGCTCAGTTGTTGGGGGACCCAGCTGGTACGACCATTCCACTCACACGGGCGGCGCATCCAGGGAGCCGCCGACAGCGCCCAAGTCTGTGCCGCTATCACCGGTACATGGTCAAGCTGTGCTGCCCGGCTTGGCGGCCGCCCTCGTGGTCCTGTCCGCTTCCGTCTCCTCACCCGCCCATGCTGCGGAGACCCTGCCCTTATCCGACGCCGTCGGCAGCTGCCTGTAGGTACTGAGTCCCGCGACGGCTACACCCGTGAGAGCTTCCGCCACTGGAACGCCGGCGACAATCCGACCGACGGCTGCCACACCCGTGCCGAGGTCCTCATCCACGAGGCCGTGGAACCGCCGGTCGTGGGGCCGAAATGCCGCTTGGAGGCGGGCGTTGGCACTCCGGCTACAACGGCGTCTCGGTGACGTCGGCCTCCCGCCTGGACATCGGCCACATGGTGCCCCTGGCCGAGGTGTGGAACAGCGGCGCGTCGGCCTGGACCGCGAAGCGCCGCGAGAGTTACGCGAACGACCAGGGCCAAGAGGCGTCGCTGGTCGCGGTGACCCCCCGCTCGAACCGCAGCAAGTCCGACCAGGACCCCGCCGAGGGGGTTGCCACCCGCTGCCGACGCCTACTGCCGCTACGCCGCGGAGTGGGTGGGCACCAAGCTCCGCTGGGACCTGGCAGCCGACAAAGCCGAGATCGCCACCCTGGGTGAGCTGGCCGATGCCTGCCCGGGGCAGACGGTGGAGTACGAACCAGCCCCGTAGATCGAGGGGTACCAGCAGCTGGTTCGGCCGGGCCGACGGGTCCTGTTCGAGGTCGCCAGTCCGGCCGAGACGCATGCGCGGACCGTACTGCCCAGCTGGCGGCACCGGCCGCCGGAACCCTTGGGTGGAGCCGTTTCGTAGGTGGTCACTCGCTGAAGAACGGCACCTGAGCGACGTCGATGTCCGTGCGGACGCGGTGTGCCCGGGCTGGGTGCCGCCACCGCCGGCCGCATCCCGGGGCCACGTCGATGCCACCTACATCACAACGCCGGGCTGCACCAGGTGCACGTCCCAGGGTGCGCTGTGTTCCCCACCCGGCGCTGAACGTCCACCCCTGCCAGGGGTGCGCTGCCGTAGGCGGGGTGAGCAGTTCGGCGAGGGCGCGGCCGGCGGCCTGGGAGTGGGTGGTGCTGCGGCCGGTGTACCGCAGGTTCCCGGCGCGGTCGTAGCGGCCCAGCGGGAGCGTGCGGGGAGCGGCCAGCGAGCCGGTGACCGCTCCCACGACGGCTTCGGTGGTGACCCGCACTGTGTACTTCCGCCACGAGCGCACCGGCCGATAGGGCTCATCGAGCCGCTTGAAGCACAAGCCCTCCAGCCCGGCCGTCGTCCACACCAGCCACGGCACCGCGACGGCCGGGTCGGTGGTCAACGGGCATAGCGTCAGCGGCCCGGCCAGGCTGAGCTCGGCGCGCAGCGCTTCCAGGGCTGCGCGCCGCCGCCGGTACGGCCAGCCGGTCAGGTCGGTGTCGCCGTGGTGGAGCAGGCCGAAGGCGGAAGCGCACGGGGTCGCGGATTCTTGGAGCGGTCTGCGGGCGAACCCATACGAGGGTCTGCGTTGGTGCCAGCCACAGTGGCGAGTTCGCGGCGATCAGGAGCAATGGACGGTCCGTGGGAGTCCGGCCTGGTCGAGGATCATCCAGGTAGCGAGGCGGGTGAACGTGGCCGTCGGCGGGTGGCTCAGTGACGACGCCCTGGTGCTCGCCCCGCGGCTGAAGGGCCGCTGGACAATCGCCGAAAGAATTTCTAGACTAATCATCTAAATTTAGAATTGAAGTCTAGTCGAAATGGGGCCTCGTGGCACGCGTGGTTGATGGTGTGGAGAGGGTTGCACGTGAGGCCATCGTCGCCTCGGCCTCGGCCGAGGCGGACGAGCACCTCATCCGTGAGGCGGAGAAGATCGCTGTTGCGCTGGGCCGCATGTTCCCGGGCCTGTGCGAGGTGGTTCTGCATGACCTGCGGGATCCGCAGCACGCGATCCGCGCGATCGAGAACAATCTTTCCGGCCGCGAGGTCGGGGACTCCGTCACAGAGCTGGGCCTGGCCCGTATCGAGGATCCCGGTTACCCCAGCGTCATCCAGAACTACCCCAACCAGTTCCCGGACGGCCGCCCGGCCAAGAGCACGTCCATTGGGATCAAGAATTCCGCCGGCGAGTACATCGCCGCCCTCTGCCTGAACCTCGACGTGTCGGTGCTGTCACCGATGACGCTCGCTTTGTCGAACCTCGTGGCCACGGATACCGAGCACCGCGAGCAGGCCCTGGAGACCTTGCGGGACCGCAACGCGCGCGAGCTGCGCCAGGCGGTGGAGGAACTGGCCGCGGAGCGCGCCGCGACCCCCCGATCGCTGAGTAGACAGGACAAGAAGGCACTCGTGCGGCAGCTGCACCAGGACGGATACTTCGACTCGCGTGATGCCGCGCAGACCATCGCGGACCTGCTTGGCGTGTCCCGGGCGACCGTCTACAACTACACCAAGTGAAGGACGTCGTCATGACCGCCGCCGGATCGTCGACCGAGCCCGCGACCGCTTCCGTGTCCGGCCGGCCACCGGCTGCGCGCCGTCTGCTGCACATCACCGAGGAGCAGACCGCCGCGTTCGTGGACGAGGACCTGGCCTTCGAAGCGGCCCGCGCCGCCTTCGCCGCGACGGTGGACGGCACGGTCTTTCCCAGCGTGGCCGTGCACGGGTCCAACCCGCGCAACCAGTTCACCCTCAAGCCGTCCGCGTCCGCGACCCACGCTGGGGTGAAGATCGGTACCTACTGGCCGGGCACACGGAGCACGGGCTGCCGCGCCACTACTCCACCCTGCTGCTGTTCGACCAGAGCATCGGCAGGATCGCGGCCGTCCTTGAGGTCGGCACCGCGAACGCTTACCGGACCGCTGCGGCCGACGCCCTCGCCGTCGACCTGCTGGCCCGTACCGGGACCACCACCCTGGCCGTCTTCGGCACCGGCCACCAGGTCGCCTACGAGGTGGCGGCCGTCAGCCGCATCCGGCCCATCGACGAGGTCCTGGTCGTGGGACGCGGCGCCGAGCGTGCCGGGCGGATGACCGCGGCACTGGCGGTGCAAGGGCATTCCGCCCGGAGCGTGGGCGCCGAGGAAGCCTGCGCCCGGGCCGATGTGATCGTCACCGCCACGACCGCCCGGGCCGACAATCCGCCGCTGTTCGAGGCCGCGTGGGTCCGCCCTGGCACGCACATCTCCTGCATGGGCGCCGACGCCCCCGGCAAGCGAGAACTCCCGCCCGAACTGTTCGCCCGCGCCCGCGTCTTCTGCGACCTGCCCGAGCAGGCCCGCCGCATGGGCGAAAGCCAGCACGCCCCGGCCCAGACGGTCCTCATCCCGCTCGGCGAGGTCCTCACCCAACGCGCCACGGGACGCACCGACGACAGCGACATCACGGTCTTCGACAGCTCCGGAATCGGCCTGCAGGACCTGTACCTGGGCATGGCCCTCCTGAAGAAAATGGACCTTTCCCTGTGAACAACCCCGCACCCGCCACCAGCCCCAGCGCCGCCCGGACGCTTGCCGATCCCGACACGCCGTTCGCCGTCGTCGACGTCCACAAGATGCGGCGCAACATCGAGCGACTGGCAGCCAGGGCCGACCGGCTCGAGGTCGCCCTGCGCCCCCACGTGAAGACGGCCAAGAGCCTCGACGTCGCCGCCCTCCTACGCCATGGCACTCCCTGTCCCGTCACGGTCTCTACCCTTGCCGAGGCCGAGGCGTTCGCCGACGGCGGCTACACCGACATCACCTACGCCGTCGGCATCGACCCCCACAAACTCCCGCGCGTCCTCAAGCTGCTGCGCCGCGGAGTCACCCTGCGCATCCTGTTGGACAGCACTGAGCAGGCGGAGTTCGTCGCACAAGCCTCCCGCCAGGCGGGTCTTCCCATCCCCGCCCAGATCGAGATCGACTGCGACGGCCACCGCGGCGGCCTCAAGCCCGACGCACCCACGCTCATCGAGATCGGCCGCAGCCTGCATGACGCAGGCTGTCTGGACGGCGTGCTGACCCACGCTGGCGAGTCGTACTTCGCCTACACCGGCGAGGAACAGCGCCTGGCAGCGACGAACGAACGCGACACTGCTGTCGCCGCGGCAGAGCGGCTGCGCGCGGCCGGCCTACCCGTGGCCACCGTCAGCGTCGGCTCCACCCCCACCGCCCACGCGGCAGAAGACCTCACCGGCGTCACCGAACTACGCGCCGGCAACTACGTCTTCTTCGACCTGGTGATGGCTGGCATCGGCGTCTGCCGCATCGAGGACATCGCTCTGTCGGTCGTCGTCACCGTCATCGGCCACCGCCCCGAACACGGATGGATCATCACCGACGGCGGCTGGATGGCCATGTCCCGCGACCGCGGCACCGCCGTCCAGGCGCAGGACCAGGGCTACGGCCTGGTCACCGACCTCGACGGCACCCTCATCCCGGACCTGGTCATGACGGCCGCAAGCCAGGAACACGGCACCCTCACCACCCGCGACGGCGCCCATCTGCCCGACCTGCCCGTCGGCACCCGCCTGCGCATCCTGCCCAACCACGCCTGCGCCACCGCCGCCCAGCATCACGGCTATCACGTCATCGACAGCACCCGAACCACGAACACCGCACCGGCGATCCAGGACATCTGGCAGCGCGTCAACGGCTGGTGACCAGGCGTGGAGCTGGTCGGTCATCGGTTCGGGCAGCCGTGCGATTCGCTCGTACAGGGCCCGTTCGTCGTGCCGGTCCCGTTTGCTCGATCCCAGGGCCGGGCGGTGGAGCTTCGGCCGTGGACTGCTTGCCCTACCAGCCGTGCATCACCGACCTGGGCGCGGATGCGGCAGGAACCGCCCTGCTCCGTCTACGGCCAGCCGTCCCGCACCAGCGGCGTGCTTCACGACCCGGACCACGGGCCCCGCTGGTTCGACCGATGCCGGGACTGCTTCCTCGCCACACCGCCGACACTGCCCGTGCCGCCGGCGTTGTTCCTGGCGCTGGACGCCAGTGAGTAGGTGGCCAGGACCTTCGGAAAATCCCTGCTCGTGGCACACACTTCGAAGTACAGCACCAGTACCTGTCCTGGATCGGCACGTGGGGCAGCATCGACAGCGCCCGGATCGTTCTGACCGAACGCGCCGACGACGGCGAGCAGGTGCTCGCGACTCGTCGCCGTACACACGGGTGAGTGCTGGGACCCGGGCAAGCGGGTGAGACCTGCGACCAGGGCGCAGGCGATCGAGGCACTACGCCATCAGGCGCTGGCGTGCTCGAAGTGCCGGCCGGACACGGCGCTCGGTGTCAGGGTCGGCAAGCGCTGAGTCCGGAGCCCGGCTTCAGGGGATCGCAGCGTCCAAGAACGCTGCGATCCCACCGGCACGCGCTTCCTTAGCGTCACGTGGCACCGGAGCCGATCTCCGGCTGACAACAGCGGGATGTGCGCTTGTCAAGCTGAATTAGGGGGATGTATGAGCGTTCACAAGAAGATCGTCAGCCTTGCTTTCGCCACCGCCCTCGCAGGCGCTGGCCTCATCGGGAGTGCGTCCACCGCCGGCGCGGCCTCCTGCTACGGAAGCGCCCACAGCTACAACAAGCCAGCCAACTCGAGCTTCTTGCCCAACATCGTCTATGGTCACCTCAAGTCGACCAGCAACTGCGCGGATATCAACATCAAGCCGAATGCCCCCCGCTACGTCAGAGTGTGCTTCGTTCCTTCGAACGGTGACACCTACTGCCAGGACGGCTACACACTCGCTCCCGCCGGCGAGTGGACGGAAATCGCCACCGATGTGGAAGATGGCACGAAGTTCGCGTTCCATTTTCAAGGCAGACGGAGTATCAACGGGGTACTGGGCAGCGTGAGACCCGGCCGTGCCGCGCGGGGTCTTGCTGTGTCAGCGGTGTGGTACGGCGGCTTCTTGCGGTGGATGGGCAGGGGACGCTGTCGCGGTTGCACGTGCGGATCGCGGCGGAGCTGGCGGGTGTGTCGGAACGGACGGTGTGGCGGTGGCTGGCCGATGGACGCCGGGGCCATGTCGGGGCGTGGCCGCGGCAGGAAGGGTTTTCGCTGAGTGACGCGTTGTGGGAGGTCCTCGCGGAGGCGGGCGGGAGCGTCGCGGAGTTGCGGCGCAGGATGCTCCGGGCCCAGGAAGAGGGGCGTTGGAGGGGTGGGGTACGCAGTGTGTGCCCTCGCTGCCGACGTTGTATCGGGTGATCAAGCGGGAGCTGGGGGCGGGCCGGGTTATTGAGGTGGCTCGTCCGGCTGGGGCCTGTACGTTCCCGTGCACCGAGCCCCGGCGAGCGGCATCGTCCTGGCGGAGGCCCGGGTCACCATCCCGCGCCGCCGCTAGCACCACCGCGTTGCTGTAAACACGAGGGCTCCGGGGCGTTGTGCCCCGGAGCCCTCGTAATTACTGCTCAGCGGCCGGACGGAGGCGGACTCACGCCCCCTCCATGCCCAGCTCATCTGCGATGACACGCGTCGGTCTACCGTCGACGGCCTACCACCAGGGGGTGCAGGTGATGCCGCTGTCCCTCACAGGGCTGGCCAACCTCGCGCAGACGCGGAAGGCCCGGCTGGATGAGCTGCTGGTCGGGTAGGCCGCAGTTGTGATCCTGCCTGCTGAGCGCAGATAGAAGGGGCCGCACTGGATCCACGACTGCTTGTTGTCGTTGGTGACGTCCATCCAGACCTGGCCTACGGCACCGGGGCCCATGGTGTTGCTGCTCAGGGCACCCCACCCCATCTGTCTGCCGCCGACGTTTCCGGTCTGCATTGCGTACGAGACGACGGCCTGGGGATGGTCGATCACGAGCGCTCCTGCCCCTGCTACACCCGTGCCGCTGAGGCTGTTGGGGATGTCGGTGAAGCCGGCCTTGCCTCCCTCGCAGTCCGACGCTGCTGCGTGGGCCGCACCGGAAGTGCCAGCCAGAAGTCCTGCCCCGAGCATCAGCGCGGCCGCTCCCACGCTGAAAATCCGGCGAGTACTGCGCATGTCTTCTCCCTGGTCGAAGGGCTGACGGCTCCCGCGGTCCCGTCTTTCGCCGCGATGCCCGCTGGACGGAGCCTTCGTCGCCTCGTCACGATGACTACTGCTGTTACCCGACCGGAGCATTCACGTCGCTCTGGCTCCAGCCGCCGTAGTCCCGCGAGTCAGCGCCATGAAATGTAGGTGCAGCCAGGTGCGTCACGTCCCTGACAGATGTCAGGGTGCGGCATTCGCTCCCTCACACGAAGGTGGCCCGGGCTGCCGACGCGGGCCGGGCCGGGCAGCACGGTTTGGAGATCGTCTCGGTCGTAGCGCAGGGCTTGTCACAGCACGTATCGCTCGTTCTCGCCGCTGTGCGCCCAGATCCAAAGGGTGTTGTTGTACAAGGCTCGGTGGCGGGCATTTTGCCTGTATGGGTGGGGTGTTGAGGGCTGAGCCGGTGTGGGTGGAGACGCGATTTCAGCAATCACTCCGGTAGTCAGACCCGTGATCCGCCGATTGCTGATGATCACCGCACGCGTCGAGTTCCCCACCACCTGACCATGATCAACCATCCAGGCTCGACGTCTCACCGCCTACCGTGCACGAGCTCATTAGTATCCGCCGCTCCCACGCCCTAGCGGATCCCAGGCCGGCGTGCCGTACTTGGCCTTCGATGAGGCGACCGAGGCTGCGGCCGCAGCGCATTTGGTTGCCCCTGGTCGAGAGGGCGAGGACATATCATGAGGCTGAACGGAGGATCCTGATTTCCATCAGGGCCGAAATAAGACCCGTCTTCTCATCGTCGCTCAGGTCACCGGGCAGTTCTCTGACGTAGAAGGCGCCGGTATGGGCGATGAATGTCAGGGCATCCTCGGCAAGCCTGTTAACGGAAAACAAAATTTCACCGCTCGGAGTCAGCAGGTCTACCGCGTCCAAGTCTGCCCGGACTCTGACTGACCCAACATTGTCATTGATTACCCGCCGACGGATTGTGACAGTCTCTGCGTCAAGCCAGATATTCGGCAACTGGGCGCCAAAGAGATCCTTATAATGATCCGCGAAGAGCATAAATGATGTTGCGGCTTTAGGCTTCTCCTGACCGTCCGTCGGAGAATTGCTCGGACTGTGAGGCATGTACCTACCAAAATATTTATGGCAAAATTCCATGTACTGCCGAGTGAAGAGGATGAATTGATGCCATGCTTCGTCGACGCGCAGGGAGTACATGGGCCACGCCGCCCCACCGCTCACGCTTACGAGTACGAGGTATCGTTTGACTTCTTCAAAAAGCGCTTGACCTTCCTCCGGTGTGTCTGCAATATGATCTTTTACTAGCTTCTCGACGACAAATGGAGCCTCGTAGGACAGGGCGTTGAAAACCTGCCGTGAGTCCGATGCGACCTCAATCTGACGTGCATGCATAATCATCACCAATTTTCACGTACAGGCCAGTCTCTAGCAGAGCGTCTGCAATGTGTAGACGCTCTTCCGGAGATAGATTTCCTGGCATATCCTCGATTGTGAAGCTTCGCTCTTTGGAAACAAATGCGATCGCCTCGCGCCCGAGGCTGTCGACAGCTAGTTCCTTCAACGAGCCAGTCGGAGTCTCCGAATAGAGGACTGCCATCCCGGCGTCGAGGCGGTAACTCAGCTCAAGGTCCCTGTGCACACGCTCTAGTGCAAACCCGTGTCGGGTTGGCTTGCCAGACTCAGGCCTATCGGTCATGAAGCCACCAAGAGCGGTACATTTATCCAAAAGAGACGAGGCTTTCGCGCTGTTCAGGGAGGGAAGCATATTGCCGATGGCGCGAATGCGCCTTACCCGTCGCCGCGTTTCAATGACCTTTCGGTAGACGTGGTCGCTTTTCGTCCGGTCGAGTCTTGCCCTCCCCAAGAGGCCGGGTAGGGGATCGCCGCATCCATCGCCTGGGTCCTCGCCGTCCCTCGGGCTGGTCATATGGAAAGACAGCGACCAGCGCGACGAATTATTAATCGGCGCATGGATGCAAGGTTTGTAGATGTAGCCGACTTTCCCGGCCGAGGCGGGAAAGCGATTCTTGAGAACCAACTCCCGACGAGAATACGACTCCTCTCGGTCGTAAGTCACTACCTCGAGTTCATTGCGGCAGACTGCAGTAATCGTCCAAGCTGTGTGCTCGTGTGGCCCTGGCGAGCCTCCCGGGGACCAGTACCCAAAAGCGAATCGAACCCCGAGCCCCGGCATCGTGAAGAACGGCACCAATCCCGGCCGCAAGTCATTTCTCTCGAGCAGCTGCAACTCCAAATGAAGGCAGCTCGCGAGGAAGTCGTCATCGAGGACGGCATCCTGGATACTCGATCGCGCAGCGAGAACGGCTCGGAGCTCCGGGTGGTCCCGCTCGCCGTCCGAGGGGAACTCGAGTGCCTGCAGTGCTGTACACAAATCGTCGAATCTCATCGCAGCGGAACCCAGCAGGACGACGTGCACACCTCGCAGTACGGTGAATAGCAGGGTGCGCAATTCGATGTGCATACCTGGCGTTCTGGAACGTGCATGCGGAGTCTTCCCTTTCTGGATTCTCGCATCTCACCCTTTAGGGGGCCGTCCGAGGGTTCTGATTCCTCAACTCGATTGATGAGGACTTCGGCATCCTTCTTGACCCAGAGAATCACGCCTCCGAAAGGGGATGACGGCGCCTCGGCGTGGTGCAGGATGTCAGCCTCCGGGATTTCCACCTTGTCAGACAGGCGGTCGAGCCGCTGATAGATGACGACAGTGGCGTCATCGTCTGACGGGCCAACGAATCCCCGAATAATCCTTACATTGTTCCCCACGTCTTTCTCGATGAGCGTGGCCACCAATGGATTCACTGGAATCTTGGAATGTGAGTCGCCTGTTCTGGACATGCTGATCTCCCGGGCAGTCGAAGGTGGGGAAGCTGCGATTATGTAATGGATGCTCTGGGATTCGGAGCCGCCGCGCAAGACGAGATCGGCCACATGGCCCTAATGACGGTGTCCTATGTGGTGAGGCGGAGCAGTCGCTTGTAGCAGCACAGGGCTGCGAGGCCGAGAAAGACACCTCAGGCACTTAGCGTGTCAAGCTGCGGCGGCGAGGTCGACGGGGAAAGCAGTGTGTTCGTCGAACGGTTTGCGGTGCTGGAGGCAGTGGTAGAGCTGGCCGAGCATGCGGTTGAAGAGGTTCCTCTGGGCGGCTGCGTGCCAGTCTCCGTGCTCGTCGCGGCGCCTGCGGTAATGGGTCTTGGCGCCTGGTGAGGCGGTGATCGCGGAGAAGGCCCAGAGGTAGCCGGCATGGTTGAGCCGGTCGTTCTTCACCCACCGACGGGTGATGCTCGACTTCTTGCCGGAGGCTCTGGTGATGGGGGAAGCCCCGGCGTATGCCTTCAAGCCGCGAGCGTCGGCGAAGCGGTTGCGGTCGTCTCCGATCTCGGCGAGCACCCGGGCGCCGAGCTGGATGCCGAGTCCAGGGAAGCTGAGGATGATCTCAGCGTCCGAGTGCTGAGGGAAAGCTTCCTCCACTGCCTCGGACAGATTGTCGGCCGCGGTGCAGGCGGCCTCCAGCTGGACCAGGAGTGCGAGCATCTGCTTGCCGAGCGCGTCCTCGACCAGCGGGGGCTGGTGGGCCCAGTCGGCGCGGAAGACGTCCCGGAGTCGTTCGGCCTCGGCTTCGATGCCGCGTTGGCGGCCGGCTCGCTTGAGCGCTGCCTGCTCCACGGCTGGCTCTTGCTCACCGAGTACGCGCCTTCGCGCCGCAACGCGGTGATGAGCTTGCCGAACTGACGTGAGCTCAGCCCGGTGAGCGGGGCTATCCAGGAGGGCTCCGACGCCGTGTCACACCAGACACGACAAGATCATGTCAGCCACGTCCGGCAGCCTTCTTCCGGTGCCAGGGCCCGGTGTCCGACCCTCGTCCTACGATGCCCGGATGCAGCCACACTTCACCGGCACCGCGCTGATCACCGACGATGTTCCGGCCCTCGCCGCCTTCTAAGCCGCGGTCCTGGACGCAGATGTCGAAGGCAGCGAGCCCTTCGCCCGGGTGAAAGTCCCCGGTGCCGTCCTGTCGTTCTTTTCCACACAGGGCATGGAGTCGATGGTGCCAGGATCGATGACCGCCGCTGCAAGTGGAGGCTTCACCCTGGAGTTCCAGGTTACCGACGTGGACGCACGCCACGAACGGCTGCCGGCGCAGGGCGTTGAGATCCTCGAACCGCCGACAACCCAGCCGTGGGGACGCTGCTCAGTGTGGCTGCGCGACCCAGACGCCAACATCGTCAACGTACGATCCGCGGCCCGCACTCAAGGCAGGTGGCGCCACCCCACTCACTGTCCGCTTCGACCCGAGCGAGTCCGTCCAGATCGGTCAGTGGATCCTTCCGCTGCTGGCCCAGACCGATCCATGACGCACACGGGGAGCGAGGGAGCGGACGCGCGCGGTCTTCTTGTAGCGAGTGGCGATGCCGCGTCACTGCTTCAAGCGGTTGATGCACCGCTCGACGGTGTTGCGCTGCTTTCAAGGCCGGCGACCCCGGCCAGGGCCCGCGCCCCTTGCGGGACCCGGACGCGGACGAGGACGTCGAGGACGAAGTCTGAGTGCAGCATCCGCCGTCCGGGAGGACACGGCTCCCCGTGCCTGGTCAACCCCGGCCGCCTGCCTCGTCGAAGCGGGAACGGTTGTCCTGGATCTCGTCGTGATGGGTGCCTGCCCAATCGATCAGTGCGGTGACGGCGTCGAGCAGGGTGGCGCCCAGGTCGGTCAGCGCGTACTCGACCCGCGGGGGCACCTCGGGGTAGGCGGTCCTGGTCACCAGGCCGTCGCGCTGTAGTTGACGCAGGGTATGCGTGAGCATGCGCTGGGAGATCCCCGTGATGGAACGCTGAAGGTCGGTATAGCGCAGGGGCCCGTGCTCCAGAGTCCCGATCGGATCAAGGTGCGGGCCGCCGCGCTCAACCCGGTGGACGCGGCCATGCGTGCCGGCGTCTTCGGCGGCGAGGAGAGCGTTGGCCTGGGCTGGGATGTCGCCGGCACCGTCGATGCCACCGGCCCCGGCGTCAGCTGGCCGATCGGCGAGCGAGTCATCGCCCTGGCCACCGGTCACCACAAGCCGTTGGCCACCCACGCCGACTACGTCGTCCTGGACGCCGACACCCTCGCGCCGGCCCCCGCCTCCCTCGACGACACCCACGCTGCGGCGCTGCCGCTGAACACGACGACCGCCTCCCAGGTGCTGCGCCTGCTCGACCTGACCCCGGGGCAGAGCCTGCTGGTCACCGGCGCGGGCGGTGGAGTCGGCGCCCACACCGTGGAACTGGCCCACCGGCAGGGGCTGAAGGTCACCGGCCTCGGTTCCGCCGCTGACGAGGAGTTCGTCCGCGCCCGCGGCGCCGACCACTTCATGGCCCGCGGCCAGACCCCCGAGGCGGCCGGCTTCGACGGCGTGCTCGACGCCGCGGGTCTCGGGCCGGCCGCGCGCGCCGCCGTCCGCGACGCGGGCGCCTACGCCGGCCTGTGGCCCGGCAGCGAACCCGCCTCCGAGCGCGGCATCCGTGTCGAGGCCCTCAGCGTGCAGTCCGACGGCGCCCTGCTCACCGAACTGTCCCGCCTGGCCGACCACGGAGTCCTCTTCGCCCGTGTCGCACACACCTACCCGCTCCACGCCGCGGCCGAGGCCCACGCCCGGCTGGCCGAGGGCGGCCTGCCCGGACGGATCGTGCTCATCCCCTGAAGCCGGACAACAGGCCAGGCGCCGGCGCCCAGGCAGGAAGAGCGACGGACCGGGCGCCTAGAGGTTGTCCCGTAACCGGTGTGGCGGTTGGTGCGTTGGCTGGGCATGGGTGGGGTGATCTCAGCGGATGATCCGAAGTGGATCGAGCCGTTCT